>NZ_REFU01000001.1:2232346-2551252 GCF_003688915.1 Rhodococcus sp. SBT000017 | reverse complement strand
AAGGTCAAGGCCGGTTACTCGGGCAAGAAGGCCTACTACCTCGCGGTGTCGACCGATCCGAACGGAATCAGGGTCGAAGGGATTGCAGCGTTGCAGGGCAAACGGCCCCATGAATTGGTGCGAGACGGCGGTTGGATGCATGCGGATTCCAGCACGGTGCTCGATCTTCTCGATGACGATCAGATCAGTCGGTACCGAGCTATCGCCGGGCGCGGCGTGGCGCAGACGTATCGAGACTCGCGTGAATATCTTGCTACGGCAACAGGTCTGGCCGAAAAGTAGATCACGGCCGGGATCGATCGACCAGGATTTTTCGCATCCAGCCGTACACTCTCTCGTCGTTGAGCAAAGTGAAGTGATGCGCGCTGTTGATGGCCAGACCGTCGTCGGGACGAAGTCCTATGTTGCGCAGTTTGTTCCGTCCGCCGGCGCTGTCGGTGCGTACCAGGCCGTCGCCCACGAAGATTCCGACCGGGTGTCGCGGGTTTCCGGTGACGACCGCGGACGCGTGATGATGCCGTACCCCCTCCTGTACCGAGATGTCCGCGGCAACTCCGACGTCGAATCCGTCGGCGTAGCTGGCATGTCCCTCGTCTGCGGTGATCGATCCGTAAATGAGGTCGCGGACTCCGGCGCTTCGACGCGCCAGTAGGTTTGCGAACGGCCGGGTCTCGGGCGCGAGTGCCAGAGCTGCTGTGGCGACGTGAACGCCGCGTGCGAGCGGCGCACCCAGATGTGGTGTTCCCAAGGTGAATACGTCCGTCAACAGGTCCACCCATCGGCGGCCGCTCTCCGCAGCGTGGTGTGCTGCGCTGCGCGACACCAGGCCTCCCATGGAATGACCGACCAGGGTGATTCGATGAACCCGTACGGGCCATGCCGGCACGAGCTGTTCCAGAAGGTCCGACAGGTCCGCGCCGTTGGTGGCGATGCGACGTCCGGTGTTGTAACGCAAGAAGATCGAGGTGGTGTCGGCTTCGGAACCCAGCCGCTCCCCGTACGTGGGTCGCCCCCCGAGCCGCCATGCCGATTCGGTTTCGACGAGCCCGTGGAGGAACAGCACGAGGTGTGCTCCCGCCTCGGGAAAAGCGGTGGCCAGAGCGCGGTACCTCGGGGGCACAGGGCGTCCGTCGACGCGTATCGACATCGGGTAGGCGAGGACTCGGGCGGTGTGCTCCATGTCGTCGCCGATGAGACCGTGCAGGATCGCGATGGTCTGTGCGCCGTACGTGGTGTGCGACGGCGACGGCCGAGGGTCGTCCTCGGTCGCTTCGTCGTCGGCCACTTCGGAACTGCCGGTCAGCGCACTGACTGTTTTGGCTGCGCCGGTGCAGGCGGCCGCGATGGTCGCGTAGGTGCCGGCGGCGATCGCGTCGTGCATCAGCTGTGTCGGTAGGACGGCGGGGCCGACGCCGAGTCGCACGGCAGCGAACGTGCGTCGTGCGATGGCCGAGTGCACTTTGCGAACACCACCCGCGGCCGACGCCAGCTCGCGAAGAGCGAGCTCACCGAGCTCGCCCCACTCCTGGGTGCTCTGAGATGTGGTCCCCACGCAATCGAGTGTACGTGTGTCCACTGAAACGGTCGGCTCAGTCGCGGCGACCGACCACCGGGTTGAGTTCGGAGGCCGCGAGACCGCCGGGCTCGACGCCGGGAAGGAACTCGCGCCACGTGCCGCTGATCAGCGTCGGCGATTCCACGACACGAGCCCCGTCGGCGAAGTAGGTGGTCGCCAACGCTCGGCGCGGCTGTGTCGTTCGGTTCGGCCCGGCAGTGTGGAAGCACAGCGCGGAGTGGAAGGACACGTCTCCCACTTCGAACGGCTCCGACGACACCGCGACGTCACGCTCGACGAAGCGATGGGCGACGGCCTCGTCGTACGACGTGCCGACCTTGTCGAACTCCAGGTCCGCGACCTCGGCCAGCACCTCCCGGCCGCGGGCGAACGACAGCGGACCCATTCGGCCGGGGATCGCCGACATCGGCATCCACGCGGTGACCGCCTGGACGGTCTGCAGCGGGAAATGCTCCGCGTCGTGGTGCCAGGGTGTGCGGCCGCAACCGGGCTCCTTGGACAGCGCATTGTCGTGGTAGAGCCGAACGGCCGGTTCTCCGAGCAGGGCTGCGGCCAGGCCCCCGATCCGGGGAGACAGCGCTACGGCGCGCATCAGGTCGTCGTGGAGCCACATCTGCTCGAGCGCGGTGAACCGGCCTGCGACGTTCTCACCATGCTCGGCGCGCAGCAGATCCTCCAGACGCTCGGCGAGGCGTCGTACCACCGCAGGCGACAGGACGGCCGGCAACTTCACGAACGCTTCCCGAGCGAAGGATTCGACCGCGGACGAGTCGAGCTCGTACGGCTCGGCGAGCTCACGCTCGACCTGCTCGTCGGATGCCGCCGGGGCGTCGGGTAGGCCGGGCCCGTCGACCAACTCGGTGGGTGCCTGGTCGTTGGCAGCAAGCGTGACGTACCAATCCCACCAGTCCTGATCGTCGCCGGCCCAGTCCTGGTCGATACCGCCGGCGCGATTCTGCTCGGGGAGCCGTTCGTTCGTCAGATCCACAGGTTCGTTCAGAGCCACAGCAGGGCTGCCTCGTGGGAGAAGGTGTAGGAACCCGACGCGTCGCGGCAGGAGGCGAGGTAGTCGCCCAGCACCGGCGCTGCTTCCATCTCCTCGAGCGACACGGAGTCGTCGAAGGCGCAGCGTTGCAGAAACCCTTCGACGACAACGCGATCGGACGTACCGGTGGTGTACGTGACGCGCTGGTCGCGCACGTCCGCGCCGGCTCGGATCAGCGCGTCACGCACCTGCTCGGCCGTCGTGTACGGGGTCGCTTCGCGGACGCCTGCCCGGAAGGCGTCGTAGAACGCCAGGTAGTGGGAGGCCGCCGTGGCCTGCGCGACCAGACCGAGGCCGCCGGGGGCGAGCGCAGCCACGAATCGTTCGGCTGCGGCGTCCAACTCGGCGGGCGGAAGGGCGTAGAGCGCGTGGGTGGCCCACACGATGTCGTACCCGGTCCGATCGGCGGGCAGGTCCTGCAACGTCATCACCAGCTCGTCTCGGGGTACGAACGGCGCGTCGAGCGCCCCGCGTGCCTCGGCCACCGAGAACGCAGACGGGTCGAGCAGGTCGTAGGCCACCTCGGGAACGCCGGACAGATCGGTATAGCGACGCAGCGCGGTGGGAAACTTGCCGCTGCCGCAGGCCACGTCGAGCAGCGACCAGCCGTCGTGCGCGTGCTCGGCCAGCAGGGCGGGCCAGTCGGCTGCCAGTGCCAGTTGGTGGTAGTCCTCGGTGGCCAGGGCGTAGAACGCCTCCATGCCCGTTCGGCCGGCCTCGCTCCAGTGGTCGAGACTGCGCTCGGCTGTGTCTCCGTTGCTCATGGCACTCCTCTCGGGAAGCCAACCGCAACGCATTCCTGGCTGCGTCGTGGTTCACTCGATGTGGTGTCCAACATAGCTCCGACTTCGTCGACCGACACCGCGGCCGGGTTCCTCGACGCGTTACGCGCCCTGCGGCGTGGCACCGGGCCCGTGGCCGGTCTCGAGCCCGGCTCCTACGCCCGAGACCACGCCGCTGTCGAGCGACTGTCCGACCAGCGCAGTCTGATCGCCGAACACCTCGCAGCCAGGCTGGTGCGGATGGGGGACCGGCCGATCTCGGTGCTGTCGGTGGGGTGCGGTGACGGGTCGCTGGACGTCCGGCTCGCCGCTGGTCTCGTGCAGCGAAAGTCCGGCCGACCGGTCCGATACGTCGGCATCGACCCCTGGCCCGGGAGTGTGGAGCTCTTCACCGCCACGATGGCTGCGCTGGGGGCCGACGAGCTCAGCGTCGGGGCGCACGTCGCGTCCTTCGACGACGCCCCGGTGGACGAGACCTTCGACGTGGTGCTGTTCGTGCACTCGATGTATTACGTCGCCGATGTCGGGGCAACATTGCGTGCCGCGCTGAACCTGCTGCGGCCCGGCGGTGAGCTGTGGGTGGCCATCGCACCGTCGGCGGCGCTCAACGCGCTGGTCGGGGTCCTTGCCCCGCCTCTGGAGGGCCACCGGCAGTGGTTCAGCGCGGATGTCGAGAAGGCCTTCGTCGACGGCGGGATCGCGGTCGACGACGTGGTCACTCTGGACGCGCTGGTCGACCTCGCCTCCGCGAGCGACGAGGTTCTCGACTTCGCGGTCCAGGCCCGGCTCACTCCCGAGTTGTACGGCCCCGTGCGGGCCTATCTCGCCGCGGTCTCGGTGCCGGGCACCGACGGCAGACTTCGGGTGCCCCATCCGGTCGACGTGTTCGCCGCAACCCGTCGTTGACCGGTCGAGCGAAGAGCGGGCCCGACGACGGTCGTGTAGTGGTCGGGCTGTCCGGATGCTCGGTGTCGTCCGCACCCTCGTCGTGTACGAGCAGGAAATAACCACGGTATCCGCAGCCAATGAAGAGACGGCCCACCGTTGCTGCTGGACAATGACCGCATGACCCGACGACTCACCCTCAGCGGCGACGCACTCCTGAAGATGATGAACGTCGCGCATCAGCTGGGTGGTGGCCGTGACCTCGACGACATCTTGCACATCGTTGCTCGCACTGTGATCGAGGTGATCGGTTTCGACGCAGTCGCGGTCAACGTCCGCCGCGACGACGGCGACCTGGAAGTGAGGGCTGTTATCGGCCCACCCGAGGTAGAACAAATACGCGGGGGGCGCATGTCGGAACTGCAGTGGCGTGAGTTGCTCGGGTCCTGCGAACGATGGGGTGGACTGTTCTTCTCACGGGTCCTGGAACTCTCTCCCGACGTCCCGAGTGCCGACCCGTGGCGCGAGCGATTGTCCGGCCCCGACCAGCGTGGTGTTTCGTCGTCGACAGTCGACGCGTGTGAGCCCTGGCAGGCGGAGTTCGCTCTGCTGGCACCGATATGGTCCGAGGGTCGAATCGATGGAACGCTGCAAGGCGTGATCAGCCTCGACCTGCCTCGGAGCGGCCGTACTCCCGACGCCGAGCAGCGGATGTTGCTCCACCTCTTCGCGATTCAAGTCGGAATCGCCCTCGACCGGGTGTCCGAGGCAACCCACGCCTCCGACCGTGTCAGCCTCTACCGCTCGGCATTCGCCGAGTCGCCGCTCGCAACGGTGCTGTTGGACGCGCAGTTTCGCTTGACCGACGTCAACGACGCCTTCCTTCAGTTGGCCGACGCGGTACCCGGCGAGTTGGATCAGCGACACCTGGAGGATCTCCTCGACATCGGTTCGGCGGAGTGGGCAGCGCGACTGGGCCGACTCGAACCGGGGAAGGCGGTATCTGTGTCGAGCGAGCTCCGCCTGCACCATCCTCGCGGTATCCAATGGGACCGCTGGGTGGAAGTGACGGTCCGTCGGGTGGACAGCATGAACGACGAACCCCGGTACGTATGCACTCTCACCGATCGCACCGACGCCCGTAACGAGATCATGGCGATCCGTCACCGAGCCGACCACGACGCGCTCACCGGTCTCAGTGCCCGACCCGTCTGGTTGTCGGATCTCGAGAATCGACTGATTCGGCGTACCGCCACGAGACCGGACGTTTTCGAGGTCGTGGGAGTCTTGTTCTGCGACCTCGATTCCTTCAAGCGGGTAAACGACATCGCGGGACATCACGCCGGTGACGAGACTCTCGTGACAATCGCTGGACTGCTGATGCAGGTGACCGAGCCCGCTGATTCGGTATGTCGTTGGGGCGGTGACGAATTCGCGATAGTGACCACTCGTGACTCAGTTGCCGCACTGACCGACCTGGCCGCGGCGATCACCTCTGCCATCGACGACATGGCAGCATCGGCTGATCCGGCGGACCCGGTTGCCGGAGTATCGATCTCGATCGGAATCGCGGCCACGCACGATACGACACGCGTCGAGTCGGCCACGATGTTCACCGAACTCGCAGACAGAGCTCTGTACCGCGCCAAGAGCGACCCGCACAACCGGATACGGATCACCGAGATCTGAGATCAGCATCTCGAGTGCTGACGACGTTCATGTCCTGTCCCCTTGCCGCGTCCGACGGCGAATCAACTCCTCGGATTCGGACAACTGCCGCCGAACGGTGTCGGACATCCAAGAGTGAGGAGCCGAGCCGATGATGCAGGCCCGCGACCGATGCGGTGTTCGGAGGGCTCAGATACGCACCGGCATGCCCGGTCGGCGAACTGCTCACTATCAGCCGGTGCAGCGAACCCGATGGGACGCTGTGCAAGGACGTGGCGCTGGACCGGCTACTCGGTCCGGATCGTCGATCTGGCAGATGAATATTCGATCTGCTTCAATTTTTGATGTCCGATACTCGCGTGACACTTGCGGCGCAAGCTGATTTCCGAGAAGTACGCGTCCGAGATCGATGAACTGCACTCGGCGTGGACCGTGCAGACCCTGGACAGCTTGGGCGGGCACTGACGGCGGTTCCCGCCTCCGGTCGGGTCAGGACGATGCCGGCGAATCGATCGACGCGAGGAAGTACGTGTCGCTGAACCGAAAGTCTGACCCATCCAGTGGACGGAGGAGCTCGCCCTCCTCGATAGTGGTCTTATGGACACGCTGAATCCCGATGTACCGGATGACGTCTTCGCGGACGTGTTGAAGCAGATCTCGCAGTTCGTGCGATCGCGTGTCGTGCCTCGCGAACTCGAGATCATGAACACCGATTCGATTCCCGAGGATCTGCGGAGGCAGGCTGCGGAGATGGGCCTGTTCGGCTACGCGCTTCCGCAGGAGTGGGGTGGGCTGGGCCTGAACCTGATTCAGGACGTCGAGTTCGCGATGGAGCTCGGGTACACCTCGCTGTCGCTGCGATCGATGTTCGGCACCAACAACGGGATCGCCGGGCAGGTGCTCGTCGGATTCGGAACCGAGGAGCAGAAGGCGACGTGGCTGCCGGGCATGGCAACCGGCGATATCGTCGCCTCCTTCGCGCTGACCGAGGATGGGGCAGGGTCGAATCCGGCAGGCTTGAAGACGACGGCGACGGTCGACGGCAGCGGCTGGATCATCAACGGCAGCAAGCGATACATCACCAACGCGCCGATTGCGAACATGTTCGTCGTCTTCGCCAAGTTGGATCCGAAACCGCAGAGCGGAAACGGGATCGCGGTGTTCCTGGTTCCCGCCGACACCGCCGGGATCGAGGTGGGCGTGAAGGACGCGAAGATGGGCCAACAGGGGTCCGGCACCGCTGATGTGACGTTCACCGACGTGAAGGTCGAGGCCGACGCACTGGTCGGCGGCAACAGTGACATCGGTTACAAGGCAGCGATGACGTCTTTGGCGCGGGGACGGGTGCACATTGCCGCGCTGGCCGTCGGTCAGGCGCAGCGCGCGCTGGACGAATCGGTGTCGTATGCCGCGGCGTCCACTCAGGGCGGCGAGCCGATCGGGAATTTCCAGTTGGTGCAGGCGATGATCGCCGATCAGCAGGTCGGTGTCATGGCGGGGCGGGCGATGGTGCGTGAGGCGGCGCGGGCGTGGGTGCAGGAGACCGATCGGCGTATCGCGCCGTCTGCGGTGAAGCTGTTCTGCACCGAGATGGTGGGCAAGGTCGCTGATCTGGCCGTCCAGATCCACGGTGGCGCAGGGTACATGCGGGATGTGCCGGTCGAACGAATCTATCGCGATGTGCGACTGCTGCGCCTGTACGAGGGGACGAGCGAAATTCAGCGACTGATCGTCGGAGGCGGCTTGATCCGCGCCGAACAGAAGCGGACCTCGTGAACGCGCCAGGTGGAGGCACTCCGGGCATGTCCTTCCGAATCCTTCGCTCCGACCACGTCGGCTTCGCCGTCGGTTCCCTCGATGACGCCCTTCGGTTCTGGACCGACGGTCTCGGCGCGACCCTCGAACGGACGGGGGAGATGGGCGGGGAATTTCTGGGAGAGGTCACCGGAGCGCACGGGGCGGCAGTCCGAATGGCGGTGGTTTCCGTTGCAGGTCAGACGATCGAGCTGCTGGAATATCGCGATGTGGAGGGGGCGCGGGGGTCGTCTCGACCCTATGATCCGGGTTTCGCGCATCTTGCCTTCGAGGTCGACGACATCGATGCGGTCCTGACACGAATCGCGGACTTCGGTTGGACGGCGCAGGGAACTCCACAACCTATTTCCGGCGGTGCCAAGGTGGGCACCCGCGTCATGTACGCGGTGGGGCCGGATGGAGAAACCATCGAATTCATGGAGCTGCCATAGTGACGATCAATTGCCCAGGAATCAGGTACCGCAGAAGGTCTGAAAGCCGGCACTGAAGTTCTCGGGCGCAGGCAGGGCGTAGTCCGACCTGTCCTCGCGTCGGTCGAACGGTGACGTGACGACCTCGAGCAGACGCTCGAAGGGTCCGAGATCGCCGTTCGTCGCAGCCTGGAGCGCAGCGTCGACCAGGTGGTTGCGGGGGATGTATGCCGGGTTGACGCAGTCCATACCGTCGGCGACCGATGAAAAGTCCTGTCCTCGAGCCGAAACCGCGGCCCGCCAAACCTCCAGCCAATTCCTGGACGCATCGGGTGGGACCAGGGAGTCGAACGGTGCCGAGTTCCCGCGTAGGTTCTCGGCGAGGGCGCGGAAGGTCAGGGTCCAGTCGGCGCGGTGGTCCGTCAGCAGCCGGTGCAGGTCGTCGACGAGCGCCGCGTCCACGGCGTCGTCTTCCAGGCCGAGTTTGGCAGCCATCGCGGCAGAGTAGTGCTGCCGGTAGCGATCCCCGTACGTGTCCAGGATCGCGGTCAGGGCGGAGATGGCGTCGTTCGGCTCCGAATTCACCAGTGGCAGTAGTGTTTCGCCGAATCGCGCCAGGTTCCATCCGAGAACGGCGGGTTGGTTGCCGTAGGCGTAGCGTCCGCCGTGGTCGATGGAGCTGAACACCGTGGCGGGATCGTAGGCGTCCAGAAAGGCGCACGGCCCGTAGTCGATCGTCTCGCCGGAAATCGTCGTGTTGTCGGTGTTCATGACACCGTGTACGAATCCGACCGACATCCATTGTGCGACAAGGGACGCCTGAGCCTCGACGACGGCCTCGAAGAATGCGAGGTAGCGATCCTCGGGTGCTCGCTCGACGAATTCGGGGTAGTGGCGGGCGGTCGCGTAGTCGGCGAGGGTCTGCGCGAGTCCTTCCCGCCGAGCAGCGAACTCGAAGGTGCCCACCCGCAAATGGCTCGACGCGACCCTGGCGAGTACCGCGCCGGGTTGCGGGCCTCCCTCTCGCACGACCTGTTCCCCGGTCGTGACGACTGCGAGTGAGCGGGTGGTGGGGATGTGCAGCGCATGCATCGCCTCGCTGATCAGGTACTCGCGCAGCATCGCTGCCACCACCGCGCGTCCGTCACCACCACGTGAGAACGGTGTTGCGCCCGACCCTTTGAGATGTAGATCGACCAGGCGGCCCCGATCATCGCGAAGTTCGCCGAGGAGCAGCGCTCGGCCGTCGCCCAGCAGTGGCTGGAAGCTGCCGAACTGATGACCCGCATAGGCCATCGCCACGGCGCTTGTCTCGGCCGGAGGAACGGACCCGGACAGCACGCCTGCCCCCTCGGCGGTGGCCAAGGATGCCGGGTCGAGCGCGAGTGACCGGGCCAGGCCGTCGTTGAGGACCAGCACGCGAGGATCCGGTGCGTGGGCACCCTGCCACGGCACGGTGACGCCGGGAACCTGGTCGACCAAGGTCGACTCGAACCCGAATGCGGGCAGACTCGTGGTCGAAACGCCCGGTCCGGAAGATTCGCTCATTGTTCAGGGGTACCACGAATCGTGGCACCCAATCCCCTGGGGCTCTGGAGTCCGAGGCCGATCAGGGACGAGAGACTGCCGTCGCGCTGGAGTTCTGCTTCCCCTCGACGGTCTCGTACCCGGCCGCCGCGTCGAAGCGGATGTGCACCCGTCCGTTGTCGCCGTCGACGGATACACGCGCCCGCACTCGATACACCTCGGCGATGAGTTCTTCGGTCAGCACCTCCGCAGGTGTGCCGCCTGCGACGACCTTGCCGTCCTGGAGCACCAACACCTCGTCGCAGAACATCGCGGCCAGGTTCAGGTCGTGCAGCGCGACGATGCTGGTGATCGGCAGACGAGCGACGAGGGCCAGCAACTCGAGCTGGTGATGGATGTCGAGGTGGTTGGTCGGCTCGTCCAGCAACATCTCGCGGGGATGCTGAGCGAGTGCGCGTGCGATATGTGCCCGCTGCTGCTCACCGCCGGAGAGTGTGCGCCACAGTCGATCCGCTTTGTCGGTGAGTCCGGTCTGCGCGAGCGCATCGTCCACTGCGTCGTCGTCCAGGTCGCTTCCCCCGAAGGTCCCGCGATGCGGGATGCGTCCCAGACGCACGACATCGCCGACCGTCACGTCGACGTCGGTGTGGGCGTGCTGTCCGACGACCGCGACGGCGCGGGCGATGTGTTTGCGTTTGAGCGAACCGAGCTCGGCACCGTCCAGTTCGACGACGCCGGAGGTGGGCGACGCCGCCCCGGCCAGCAGGTGGAGCAGCGAGGACTTGCCGGAACCGTTGGGCCCCAACAATCCCACCGTTCGGGCGGGCGCGGGGTGCAGCGTCACTCCGTCGACCACCAGAGCGCCGCCGCGCTTCCAGGAGACGTTCGACGCGCGCAGTGTCATCGAATTCCTCTCTTGCGGGCCATGATTGCGATGAAGGCGGGAACGCCGACCAGTGCGGTCCCGACGCCCACCGGCAGTGGGGTAGGGGCGAAGGCGACTCGGGAGACGGCGTCGACCCACACCATGAAGATCGCGCCGATGATGGCAGTGGTTGGCACGAGGCGGCTGTCGTTGGGTCCCACCAACAGTCGCGCTGCGTGCGGAAGAATGAGGCCGACGAAGCCGATGGCACCGGCCACGCTGACCAATGTCGCGGTGATCAGGGCGGTACCGACGAGCAGTGCCAGGCGCACCGTCTTGACGTCGAAGCCCAGCGAGGATGCCACCGAGTTGCCGAATGCGAAGGCGTCGAGCACGTACGCGTAGTAGCAACACACCACCGCGCCGATACCCGCCACCGTCACGCACAGCACGACGTCGTTCCATCGCACCCCCTCGAACGATCCGAGGAGCCAGAACATCACGCCGCGGGTCTCGTCGGAGTCCGCGAACGCGAAGATCACGAACGAGGTGAGCGCAGAGAACAATTGGGTGGTCGCGACACCGGCGAGGATGACGCGGTCGTTTCCGCTGCCGGACATGCGGGCGAGGAAGAGCACCAGAGCGAACGCGACGAGCGCGCCGATGAACGCGCCTCCCGACAGTCCGAGTGCGGCACCTCCGACACCGAGAACGCCGACCACGACGGCTCCCGTCGACGCACCCGAGGACACCCCGAGAACGAACGGGTCCGCCAGCGGATTGCGCAGAAGCGACTGCATGATGACGCCGCAGATTCCGAGCCCGACGCCACTGGCGGCGGCGACCAGCGCTCGGGGCAGCCGTTCCTCCCAGACGATCGCGTTCTTCGACACCTTCACCGGGACGTCGGTGACGCCGAGGTGATTGAGCACCACATCGCGGACGTTGACCAGCGAGATGTTCGCCGGCCCGAGCGTGATGGCGACGAGAATCGACACCACGCACAGCACGACACCGCCCAGCAGGGCCAACACCCAACGCCACAGGTGGCGGGAGGTCTGCGATCGCTTGGCGGTGCGCCGGGGGGTGATGGTCGCGGTCAGGACGACAGTCCCAGGTCGCGCAGTCCGGCGGACACCTTCTCGACGCCGTCGACGGCCCGGATCGACGGGTTCATCTCCGCACCGTGCAGCGAGATGTAGCGCTTGTCGCGGACGGCGGCCATCGTGCTGGTGACGGGGTCGGACTCGAGGAATGCGATCTTGTCGGCGAGCAGGTCACCGGGAAAACGGTTGCGCGCCAGGTCGCCCAGAACCAGGACGGTCGGATCTCGATCCACCATGGTCTCCCATCCGACGGCAGGCCAGTCGTCGTCGGTATCGGCGAAGACGTTCGTCATCCCGACCGTTCGGGCGAGCAGATCGGCCGAGCCGCGTCCGCCTGCGATGTACGGGCTCTTGGTGTCCGCGAACCAGAATGCCACGGAGACATCGGATTTCGCCGTGGTTGCGGTGGCGTCGGCCATGCGGGTCTTCAGTTCGTCGACGAACTCGGCACCGCGGGCGTTGACGTCGAAGATCGCTGCGAGTTCGGTGATCTCCTGGTACAGGGACTCCATGGTGAGCGGCGTCGTTCGGGTGTTGCCCCCGTTGACGCTACGACCGGCGTCGCAGTCGGTGGGGGAAAGATACGTGGCAGCACCGGTTTCGGTGAAGCGCGAACGCTGCGCGACGCCGCCCTGCTCGAAGTGGCGTCCGAACGATGCGGTGACGAGGTCGGGTTCTTTGTCGACCACGACCTCGTAGGTGGGAGCATTGTCGGCCAGCCGGGGAACCGATGCGTTCGCGTCGGCGAGGTTCTCGCGGACCGGATCGGTCCAGGACGCGGTGCCCACCATACGGTCCTGCACACCCAGTGAGAGAAGAATTTCGGTGGAGTTCTGATCGAGCGAGACCACTCGCTGCGGGGCGGAGTCGAAGGTGACCGACTCGCCGCAGTTCTCGATCGTCAGCGGATACGACGTCCCGCCATCGGTGGCTTCCGCGGCCGCGTCGGGTACCTCTTCGGATGCCCCGCACGCGACGAGCGATCCGACCAGGGCAGCAGCGACGGCGAGGGTGCCTGCGCGGCGACGAACGTTGAGCACGTGAAATGTCCTTCGGGGTTCAGACAGCAACGAGCCGCCGGGGATTACCCGACGGCGCAGCACGCCCGTGGCGCGCATGAGCACAGGCTAACCTTTGGTCGACGGTGATGGAAATCGTCTGCTCCGGGGCACCGGCGAGGAACCGGCCTGCGCACGCGATGCCCGCGGCACAATAGCGATGTGACCGACTTCAACCAGATGATCATCGAGGAGTTCCGCGGAAACGGCGGACGCGTATCCACGGCCGGCTTCGGCGACTCCCTCGTCGTCGTGCACTCGATCGGTGCCAGGAGTGGCGAGATCCGGCTGAACCCGCTGATGGCAATTCCCGAGGAGGGCAGCTGGTTGATCGTCGGCTCGGCAGCCGGTTCACCCAAAGACCCTGCCTGGGTTCACAATCTGCGCGCACACCCTGCCGTCGACATCGAGGTGCCGGTGGACGGCGCGGTACAGACCGTCGCGGTGAAGGCCTCGGAAGTCCCCGATGTCGAATGGGACAGCAGTTGGCAGAAGTTTCTCGATGCCTCCTCCGGATTCGCGAAATACGTCGAGACCGCTGAAGGCCGTCGATTCCCGATCTTTCGGCTTGCTCCCGCTTGAACTGATGCAGGCGCTACATCGTTCCGCTTTCAACGAGCATCGCGCCCCCTGGCAGAATGAACCCGTCGCCACGGGACTCGGGGTCGGCTCGGTGCACGAGTGTCGAGTCGTGGTGGCGTCACCCTCGTACCCGAAGGCCACATCCACATGCATCTGCTTCGACGATGGTGGTCGTTTCCCGCCGATTTCGCCTGGTCGGCCGCCTACCATCGGATGAGTCCGCTGCTGAGCCACGTCCACGTCGCGGTGGGCATCTGGTGCGGGTTCTTCGCGGCTCTGTGCGTCGCCGCTGCTCATACTCCTGCAGGGTTCGACTCCGGTACTTCCGAGAAAGCCGGCTATGCGATCGCTGTGGCGAACACGGTGGTCGGAGTCGCCTGGGTCCGCGGACCCTTTCCTACCGAGAAGGTGTCTCGGTTGTTCGTCGCCTACATCGAGGTGGCGATCGCAGCCGTGTTGTTCCTGTTGGCCGATCCGTTCGTCGCGCTCCCTGGGGCAGCGGCCCTCGGGATCATCGGCAGCTACATCGCGGTCTTCCACAGTCCGAAGTTGTTCGTGGCTCATCAGACCTGGTCCGTTGCGGTGACCGGAGCCCTGTTGTTCAGGGCTGTCATGGAGCCTTCGGCCGATGTGGTCCTGGCGTACGCCTACCTGATTCTTCTGACCTTGATCTTGTTCTCTGCGCCGATACTGACCCAGTCACTTCTGTTGTTGTTGCGCAGCGACGCGGCCACTGCCTTCTACGATCCGCTGACCGGGCTCAGAAACAGGCGAGGATTGGACGCTGCGATCACTCAGCGAGGCAACGACCCGGACGGGCACGGCAGCACAGCGGCTGTGCTCGTCGTGGATCTGGATGGATTCAAGCTCGTGAACGACCGGTTCGGGCACGCACACGGTGACGTAGTACTTCGAGTGACCGCCGAGGCGATCGACGCGGCATTCCCGCCGCCCGCCATCACCGCGCGCACCGGCGGCGAAGAATTCGCGATCCTCACCTACGTCGACACAGACGCGGCGATCGAACAGGTCGCCGCGCTACAGACACGACTGGCAGCAGACCCGGAGGTGGGTGTCACAGTGAGCGTCGGCGTTGCTCACCTCGAGGCGACGTCCGTTGCTCGTGACTTCCGCGAAGCCTGGAGCCGAGCGGACGTTGCGATGTACGCCGCGAAGCGGGCGGGCGGAAACTCGGTGTCGTTCGACCTGTGAACGTTCGAGGAGTCAGTCCTTCGGAAGTTCATGACATGCTCGATGAATGCCCATGCCCGACTGGCAGGACCAACCGGCAAATCGCGAGTACAAACGGAAGCTGCGCGATCTGCAGATTCCGATTCCGCGATGGTGGCCGGGTCGGATGAACATCGAGATCGTCGGCGGCGACCTCGAGACCGGTGCGGTGGTTGCCCATCTTCCGGTCGAGGGCAACCCCTACTTCGCCCGAGTGCCGGCCCACAGCCCGACTGGTGGCAACACCGATGTGACGCTGGCCGATCTCGACCGCAACCACGTACGAACCGAATGGGTCGACGGCGACTGGAAGTACATCGTGTTCGGTCGCGAGGAACTCGACGCGGTCGATGTGGGACACATCAGGATCTCGATGCGTTCGATCTCTCTGGAGGTGTCCAGTAGGGCAGTCACTTTCGATCCCACCGATCACGAACTGTTCGTCGTACAGGCCCTTCGGTTTCGATTGGCAACTGCTACAGAACGGCTCCGTCCATCGGTATGGAGACCGTTTCGGACTCGACACCGCGAGCGCACACCTGGCAGATCTCGACTATGTGGTGCACTCCCTCGATGCCGGCCTCTGGCTCGATACTGCCGATATGCATACGGCCCTCGCTACCGCGTTGTCCTTTCCTGGCTACTACGGACAAACCTCGACGCACTGAACGATTGTCTCGGTGACGTGGGGCGGTACAGCTACGGAAGCGAATCGAACAGTGCCGGAACAGTGTTGGCCATCGCCGGCTTCGATTCTCTTCTCGATATCGATCGACCGACGGCGCTGGGGGTGCTCGACGTATTCGCGCGCCAAGCTCGGCTGTCCGCGCTGTACGGGCACGCAATGTTGTGCCTTGTCGAAACCGCCGGTGACGAACTCGGAAAAGTAGGCGGCACGGACGTCTCGCAGGCGACGGTGACGGGGTTCCCGCCCGACCCGCCCGAGCCGTTCGACGAGTCGACCATCATCGAGTTCGGGTTTCAGTTCTACGCAACGGCAGATGAAGCCGAAGATCTCGCCCTTCGGTTGGAGTCGGCGACGGCTCCGATTCTCGACGAGGTCGGGCGATACTGCACTCGTGTCGATCTGGCGTCGGAACGTGCGGGGCAATCCGATGAGCGACACTCGAGCTCGTTCAAGCTTCGTGGACCCGGACAGGACCTTTACGAGATATGCATTGCCACGCGGGGAACAGGAGATCGCAGCGTGCTCGGCGAACGGATTTTCGAGGCCGTCACCGGGCGCGGGCTGCCTTTCGAGCAGATGAGCGAGACTCCGTTCGGTGGTCCATTTCTGGCCGATGCGTTCGAGAAGTACCCGTCGCTCGGTTGACTTCCGATCCGCGCAAGCTCACGGCCGCGGAATTCTCGCCGACCCGCAGGTGAACAACCGAGAACGGTTGGCGTAATAGACTTCGACACCGGTTGGCGACCTCGATGCCCGACGCGTTGCCACGCAGCAGATCCGCTGCGACCCAAAGTCGGAAGGTCCCGAATCGGACACGACAACCGTGAGTTCGCGGGTTTCGGATATCGGTTCAGGACTTGTGGACCGGAAGGTGCCAAACGGCTTCTGTTGGGGCACAATGCTCCTCGAACGGCACAACTCGACGACGGGGACGAGATATGCGAATCTTTGCGCGAACCACCGGTGTTGCCGCAGCAGCGGCCCTTCTGCTACTCGTATCGCCTGCGTCCGCGCTGGCTGCCGAACCCGGGGACGTCACCTACTCGTTCACTGCTGTCGGTTCGAGCGTCGAGAACACGATCACGAACAACTCGGGCAGCGTGATCACCTGCGGGACGTCGCTCGCGCCGGCACCCGACGGAGTGCTTCCCCCGGTCGGTGAAGTGATCGGAAACGGACAGTCCCTCTACAGGGGCGGGGAGGTGCCGGCAGGCACCACCACGCAGGTGGTCACCGACGTGCCGGCAGGCACGTACGTCGCGTTGGCGTCGTGCACGCTGACCGAGGGTGACTCGACGACCGCGTGGATCTCGGACTACCCAGGTCTCGACGAGTTCTTGGCGCAGATCCCCTGGACGTCGTACACGGTGGAACAGGCCTCCGCCATCGTCACCGTCCAATAACGCACAGGGATTCGACGTGGCCGCAACCCTGGAGCAAGCCTCCTATGTCTTTCGTGAATGGCACAAGCGCATCGAGGAACGCGACGCGCCCGCTCTGTCGGAGCTCTACGCGGCAGATGCGGTTCTCGAAAGCCCCCTTGTGCCAGTGCTGTTCGATCTGAGATCCGGAATAGTCCAGGGAAGAATCGCACTCGACAGCTTCCTGCAGGAAACGACGCGAAAGCGATTCGACGAGAACACATCGCCGTCGCCCCACGGCAGGGACATCTTCACGTTCGACGGGCACCGCCTGGTCTGGGAACACCCACGCCAGACGACGAACGGCGACAAACTCGATCTCGTCGAGATCGTGGAACTGGACGGCCCCCTCATCTCGAGGCACCGAATCTATTGGGATTGGCACGGTATCGCGCACATCGATACCTCCGACCGATCTCGAGTCACTCGAAGGGATCGAGTCAGCCCGAGCTGAGGGTGTCCCTCACCCCGATGGCGTTATCCGATTTCGGCTCAGTTCTCCATACACTGAAGCCCGTGACTCGGGTGAGCGGTTCCCACGGCTCCGATCGTCGTCGTCTTCTGGCCGACGGGGCTATCGAACTGCTGGCGACCGACGGTGTGCACGGACTGACTCACCGTCGTCTCGACAAGGCGCTCGGGATTCCTGCCGGTTCGACCTCGAATGTCTTTCGTCGGCGCATCGATCTGCTGCGGGCCGCGCTCGATGCGCTCGTAGAGCAGGAAATGGTGGTCGTGCACGACGCTCTGGGCGACCGTGAGCCCGGTCCGTGGAGTGGGTCCACCGCCGCCGATGTATTCGCCGACGTGGTCGACGCGTGGCTGTTGCCGGTCAATCGCACGTTGCTCGTCGCGCGCTACACGCTGATTCTCGAGTCCTCACGATCCGACGAATTGGCACCGTTGTTGATCGCCGCGCGCGGCCGCTTCACGGCGTTGGCCGAGTTGCTCTGCGCCGCAGCCGGTGTCGGTTCCGAGGACGCCTCTCTCGACCCGGCGATTCAGCTCGTGGCCTGGGCGGACGGTGTGCTTCTCGCGCACGTCACCGCGGGAGTCCGGGCACCGACGCGCGCCGACGTCCAGCAGGTAGTTCGTAGGTTGCTCGAGCCCTGACGTCGATGTCGTGTTCTGGTCTCGAATCGCTCTGCGGGTCGTCCGCGTACGGTATCGGAAAACTACGATCGTAGTTTCCGTCGAATCCGACGGGGGGGGATCCTGGGGCCGAGGGGTGGACGATGATCGAGGAACGAACGACTTTCACGGTGGACGGTGTCGAGGTAGCCGCAGTGATGACTTTGCCCGAGGGCGAGCAGGTGATGCCGTGCCCGGCCGTGTTCACGGCTCCGGGATTCGCCGGAGTCAAGGAGATGCTGATACCGAACTACAGCGCCGACCTCGCCGCCGGTGGGGTGGCGTCACTCGCATTCGACTACCCGGGATTCGGCGCGAGCGGAGGCGACGTACGCCAGCACATCGATCTACCTCAGCAACTGCGGTCCTTTCGTGCCGCGCTCGACGTTCTGGCGCGCGACCCACGCATCGATTCCGAGCGAATTGCCGTGTGGGGAACCAGCATGTCCGGAGGACACGCCATTGCTGTGGCCGCGGAAGATCCGCGAGTGAAAGCGGTGGCCGCGATCATCCCGTTCATCCACCTCACTCCCACCGGCAATTTCGAGCTCGCACCGGTCATCGTTCGGGACGCACTACGACGTCTGTTCCGCAGGCCGGGACTGACCATCCCGGCGGCGGGACGGCCGGGTGAGGTGGCGACGATGAATTCGGACGGAGCCTACGAATGGTCTCTCGAGATGGCGCGCGGAGCGGAGAACTACCGCAACGAGGTGACCGTTGCTTCGCTACCGGCCATGTTGCGGTGGTCGACGCGCAAGGCGGCAGCCCGTCTCACCGTTCCGGTTCTCGCGATACTCGCCGAATCCGACACCATCACTCCGCCCGTACGGGTGCGCAAGGCACTGTCCCGCGTCGACGGTGTCGAATATGTTTCCTACCCCGAATCGCACTTCGAGCTGTTCACCGATCACGCTGAGGCAGTTCGTAAGTCGACGGTGAAGTGGTTGGTCTCGAAGCTGGGAGAATGACTCGCAGCGCGTGACGTGCTGGGGTTGTCAGTGCGCGAGGGCCTGCTGTCGGTCGGCTACACGGGCGGCAACGGCAGAAGCGAGATCGGCGACCTCTGTAGCGAGTTCATCGCGACTTCTGGTATCGGTTTCATGCAGGAAGGTCGTCGATCCGACTGTGGCACCGCAGTATTCGACGATGCCCCGTTCGATCTGCGTTCGGAACGCGTCGTACACGCCGTGGCGTTCGAAGCTGTCGGCGTCGTCGCCGGCAAGGGGGACCAGGTGAACGGTGAGTCGATCAAGCTTCTTGACGATGCCGTATTCGGCAGTGAGATCGTAGGCCCATCCGCTGACGAAGACGCGATCGATCCACCCTTTGAGCAGTGCCGGCATGGACCACCAGTACATCGGGAAGACCAGAACCAGGTGATCGGCGCGGTCGATTCGTTCCTGTTCGGCACGCACGTCAGCGGGCGTGATTCCCTTGCCTCGAAACAGATTCAGGTCGCCACCGGCGAAACGTGGATCGAAGTTCTCCACGGCGAGATCGGCCGTCTCGACGGTGCCACCTGCGGTGCGGATCGCGTCCGATACGGATCGGGCGACGTGGTGGGTGAGGGAGTCGGGGTCGGAATGGGAGACTACGACGAGTGCGGTCATGGCTGATTCCTTCGGGTGAGGTGAAACGGCTATGTACCAAGAGTAGGTTACTATTCGTATATAGCGCAAGGAGGTGCCCGATGGCCCGGACGCGACTGTCTCGTTCCGACCGATACGACCAGTTGGTGGAGGTCTCGTGGGCTCTCGTGCGAGCGGAAGGGGCCGACGCTCTGACGCTCGGCCGACTCGCCGAACATGCCGCCGTCGCAAAACCCGTGGTGTACAGCCACTTTGCCTCGCGTGCAGAACTCCTGGCCGCACTGTTCACAGAATTCGACGACCGGCAAACGGTCATGCTCGAGGAATCCCTCCGCTCCGCGCCCACCTCGTTGAACGGACGCGCACAGGCCATCGCCAACTCGTACGTGGGATGCGCGTTGGCGCAGGGACGTGAGCTGACGGGTGTGCTGGCGGCACTGGAGGGCTCGCCCGAACTCGAACAGGTCAAGAGAACGGCCGAACGGGCGTACTCCGATCGATGCCGGTCGATTCTCGAGCCGTACAGCGCCTCCGGCGGGATCTCGGCATCGTCGATCACGGCGATCTTCGGTGCAGCGGAAGCACTGTCACAAGCGGCGGTTTCGGGCGCAATCGCACCCGAGGAAGCGACAGGCGAACTGGCCGAGTTGATCATCGCCGTCGTGGGGAAGCTCTGACCCCGCAGCTCACTCGGCGATGAACATCGGCCTACCGACAACCGGATCTGCCACTACTCGGGCGCGGATCTCGAATACGTCCTCGAGCAGCGTCGGTGTCACGATGTCGCGGGGATGACCGTCGGCAACGATGACACCATCCCGCATGGCCACGATTCGATCGCAGTACCGCGCCGCTTGATTGAGGTCGTGCAGCACCATCACCACGGTCTTCCCGCGATTCGCGACCAGATCGGCGACCAACTCCATCACATCGATCTGATGACGCACGTCGAGATACGTGGTGGGTTCGTCCAGTAGCAGAATTTCGGTTTCCTGCGCCAAAGCCATTGCTATCCAGGTGCGTTGACGCTCCCCGCCGGAGAGTGAATCGACAGTGCGGTCGGCGAGGTGGAGGATTCCGGTCGAGGACATCGCTGTGTGCATGGCCTCGTCGTCGTGCCGTCTGAGCATCGACAGTGCCCCGAGCCTCGGATATCGCCCCTGTTCGACGAGCTCTCGGACGCGCAGTCCCTGCGGTGCGATGGCGGTCTGGGGCAGGATGGCGAGTCGTCGGGCCGTCTCGATCGACGACCGATCACGCAGAGGGGTGCCGTCCAGTCGTATCTGTCCGTGCAGAGGGGCCAGTACCCTGGCCAAGGCCATCAGCAACGTCGACTTGCCCGATCCGTTGGGGCCGACGAGCGCGGTGACCGTTCCCTTCTCGATGGCGATCTCGAGGTGCTCCGAGACCGTCCGATTGCGATACCCGAGCCCGAGGTCGACGGCCTCGAGAATCGGTGTGGTGCCGTACCCCGTCATCGGGCATCCTTTCTGATCAGCCAGATGAGATAGGGAGCGCCGACGAGTGCCGTCACGGCCCCGACCGGGAGCCCTGATACATCGGGTCCGCTGCCTGGGATGTCGATCGACGCACTGAAGGCGAGTAGGTCTGCGGAGGACAGCAACACGGCACCGCCGATCAGGCTGACCGGAATCAGTCCCCTGTGGTCGCCGCCGAGCGCGGCCCGCGCGGCGTGAGGTGCGATCAAGCCGACGAACGCGACGGCACCCGCGGCCGTGACGGCCGTTGCCGTTGCCAGTACCGCGATGGCGAGCAGCAACATTCGAGTCCTGTGGGGGCGAATCCCGAGGCCGGTGGACGTCGCGTCGCCGAGCACAAGCGCATTTGCGCGCGACGCACACAGCAGCCCGGCCGGTATCAGTACGATTGCCCAGGGCCACAATCGATTCCAATCGTCCATCGTCCTGGCATTGAGAGAGCCGATCAGCCATCGAAGGACCACGCCCATCGGTTGTGCATCGACGACGAGCAGCAGTGAGGTCGCCGCGGACAGGACAGCGCCGATGAGGATTCCCGCGACCGCCAGTGAGCGTCGGCCCAGGAGGTACAGAGCCAGTCCGGCACCTGCGGCACCGAGTAGTGACGCCAGGGGTGCGGTACCGGGGGCGGGCAGCACCAGAATCGACACCACAACGCCCAGTGCCGCACCGGATCCCACGCCCGTCGTCGACGGTTCGGCCAGTGGGTTTCGCATGACCGCCTGCAGCAACACTCCGGCCAGTGCCAGGAGTGCGCCGGCAACCAATCCTACGAGCACTCGTGGAAGACGGTAGTTCCGAACGATGATCTCGTGTGCTCGCACCTCCGACGTGCCGGTCAGTACCCTGATCACTTCGGTCGCTCCGAGCTCGCTGCGCCCCGAGACGAGGTGAAGTATCAACAGGCCTGCGATGCACGTCATCCCGATCGCCACGAGGTGTCGAGCCTTCATCGCGTGGCGGACTGTCTGTGCAGAGCGATCAGCAGTGCCGGAACGCCCAGAAGCGTTGTCGTGATACCCACGGGAATCTCGATCGGATACAGCACGATTCGCGATGCCAGGTCGGCGGCGGCGAGCAGGAATGCGCCGACGATGGGCGTGAGCAGGAATATCCGCCGCGAACTGGTCGTGTGCAGAGCCCATCGAGCCAGATGTGGGGACAGCAACGCGACGTAGGCAACCGGACCGCACACCGAGGCCACCGCGGCGGTGAGCGCAGCGGCGCACACCAGTGCGGTCAGCCGTGTCGGTACCACGGAGATGCCAAGTCCCGCAGCCACATCGTCCCCGAGTGCAAGGGCAGCGACTCGATGCCGCATGAGCAGAGCGAGCGGGATGAAGACGGCAAGCCAGGGTGCCGCGACACCGAGATGGCTCCACCCTCGCTCGCCGAGACTGCCGAGCAGATACCGAAAGAGCAGGGGCAGGTTCCCTTCGGTGCCCAGGCTGACCAGCGCAATGACCAGTCCCGACGCGAGAGCGCTTACCGCAGCGCCGAGCAGTACCACCCGGTGCGGGTCGCTGGTCGGTCCGACGGTGGTGATCACCGCGATGCCGGCGACAGCTGCGCCGCACAGTGCCAGATAGGGAAGTGCTGTGAGCGGCAACGGAATGGCAAAGACGGCAACGGCCGTCATCGCGACAGCCGCGCCGGAGGACACACCCAGAATCTCCGGACCGGCAATCCTGTTGCGCAGTACATCCTGCATCAACGCTCCCGCCAGTCCGAGGGCCGCACCGCTCACCAGGCCCAACAACACACGCGGCAGTCGAATGAGCGCAACGTGCGGATGGAGGGGATTCGACGGGTCGAGCACGGCGTCGAGCGCGCGCACCGGATCGAGGGTCGGCTCACCCAGGCACAGAGCCAGCACGATCACGGCGATGCAGGCGCAGGTACCCGCAGCGCGAACCCCTCTATCGGTAATGGTTATCATTTCGGACACATCATTCTGGAAAGGAGTTCCCATGCGCAAGTTGTCCGGCTCTTCTCGATTGTTCGGCGCACTCGCAATCTCGGTGTTCGCGCTCGCGGCCTGCAGTACTGCCGATGCGGGCAACGCTGACTCAGTGCCTGCGGTCACGGTCACCGACGACAGCGGAACGGTGATCGAGCTCGATGCACCCGTCGAGCGAATCGCGTGTCTGACGCTCATCTGCGTCGACGCGTTGAAGGAGGTGGGCATGACCCCCGTCGCCTATCGTGAGGAACTTGCGGCCGATCCCCGCTATGCCGGCCCGGATGCCGACATGCGCAAGATCACGGGCGGATTCGGTGAAGAGAACGTCGAGGACATCGCGCTCTCGGAACCGGACCTCGTTGTCGGACTCGGAGGAGTGCAGGACGGGTTGCGCAGTGCCGTCGAGGAAGTGGCACCGATGTACCTGGTGAACCCGACTTCCTGGCGAGATTCGGTCGAATTCCTCCGCACGATAGGCCATGTGACGGATCGGCAGCAGCAGGCAGACGCCGCTGCCGAGGCGTTCACCGCCGAGGTCGATGCAGTCGCGGGCAAGTGGAGTGGCCTCACGACGCTGTCGATGTACGGCGAACCGGGCAGTCTCGGCGTCGATTCCGTCGACACCCCCGTCGGCTCGCTTCTCGCGGAGGTCAGTGACTATCCGTGGCAGGCGGGAACCGATGCCTTCGCGACGGTATCGGTGGAGCAGATCGCGTCGGTGGATCCGGATGTGGTGTTTGCGCAAGCATTTTCATCGGGCTCCGACAGTGAGCCTCTCTCGGACCGGCTGGCGAGCAATCCGCTGTGGTCGGGTGTGGCGGCGGCCCACAACGATCGGGTGATCGAGGTGGACGCCGGGGTATGGGCGACGGGGCGCGGAACGATCTCGTTGCGCATGGTGCTCGCCACTGTGACGAATGAGCTCGAAAGTTCGTGATCCTTATTGAAAATGATTATCACTTGACGTAGGGTTGGACACCTCGACGATGTCGAGTCCATGGATCGGTTGCACCGCAACCGATTTGCCCATCGAAGAAGGAGAACCATGAACGACAACGAGCTGTTCCGTTCGATCCAGTCACCGGTGTCCCTGGCTACGCACTCCGCGGGCCACAGCAACGCCCTGGTCGAGAACCCCTTCGAGGAAGCCGAGGACTGATCTCGGTGGGGTCTGCACACCACGATGTGCAGACCCCGGCCGGGCCGTCGCCATGGAACTTGCACCCAGAACCGAACTGTACGAATCCGATTCGGGATTCGTGCTCCGCACCGCCGACGACGAACACTTCGCTCTCGCGCTCGGCCACGACGAATTCGACCAACTGGCAGGAGCTTTGGCCGGCGCCGCGGCACCGGTGTCTGCGAAACCGAAGACGGCGCTGTCCCAGCTACTCGCCGCAGGCCATGTCGTTCCCGATCCGTCGACCGAGAAGGTTGCGGTGCTCGGCTGCGGCTCTGTCGCTGCTGCGCTGGTGGGAATGCTGGGACGCGTCGGTATGTCCACAGGGCATGCGGCGACTCGATCGATCACCGTCAGTGACGACGGCGTCGAGACTCTGGGGTCCGATGGGTCGATCGCGTGTTTCCGTGACGGCAATCTGTACGTCGTCGTGCCCGAGGGGGTCCGACCGACCGACGTGTCGATGCGGCGCGCCGCCTCCCGTCGGAACAGGCAACGAATCGAGGACGGCTACGCCCCTCGCGCCGGCGGGCGACGATTGACGTCGCCGATCCATCCGGTGTCCGACGCGGCGGCCGAATTCGTGGCGGCTCAGGTTCTGGCGGAGGTCATCGATCCCACGGCCGACCATTGCGTGACGGCGATCGACCTCCGTAGGCTCCGGGTGACTCGGCATCCGATTCTGCCTGTACCGGAACCGCCCCGATGACGGGGCGCGAGTACATGATCGGGGGACTTCGTACCTTCGTCGTGAAGGCGCGGAGCCCGCGTGCCGTGCTGTCGATTCGTACTCCGTACAACAGCGAAGCTCACCTCGCCGAGGCTGCGGGCTGGTCCGAGCGCGGATTCACCACCGTCGTACAGGACGTGCGCGGCCGATACGGCTCCACCGGGTCCTTTCGCCCGTATCACGGTGAGGGGGCCGACGGCCTGGCCTGTATCGAGTGGATGACCGCGCAAGCGTGGTGGTCGCGGGCCCCCTTCCTGTTCCTCTACGGCACGTCCTACGGGGCGCACTGTGCCACCGAAACAGCCTTCGTCGCAGCCGAATTCGAGGGAATTGCCGGCGTATCGGTCGTCGTGCCCGCTCTGGGGAAGGGGGAGACGGCGCGAAATCGAGACCGGGCCTTCTACCTGCAGTCGCGCCTCGGCTGGTGGTCCGAGCAGGGCGATGCTGCCCACTCTCGCGAGAGTTCGGCATCGGCGGATCTGCTCGAGACGCTGCCGGTGTCCGACATCGGAGGCTCGTCGAGCCCCCCGATACCCTCGTGGCACTCCGTCCTGGAGGCAGGCAGGTCGGATGCGGAACGCAGGAACCACGCTGCAGCACAACAGTGTTCGCTTCTGGCGCAGGGTGGGACGGCGGACTGGTTCACCCAGGACACCGTCGACATCTGGTCGTCGTGGGGTGGCCCGTCGGCACTCGCCCTCGGACCGTGGGATCACTCGATGCGGGGATCGGGTCGCGCCGAGCGCATGAGCGCATGGCTGGGTGGGGTGCTCGACGGTCGGCCGTGGACCGGAGCGCAGCTGTACGGCCACCCCGGTGGTCCGCTGCGGCTGGAGGCCTGGCCGAGTGCCCGAGCGACGATCGAGCTGCCCGGTGGCACTTTCGTCGCAGATCCTCTGCAGCCCTTCCCTTCCTGTACGCCCGGCACCGATGTTCGAGGGCTGGCGGAACGCTCGGACTGCCTTGCCCGTCCGGTGCCGTGGCGCGCTGGAGCCGTTGTCGGAACTCCCGTGGTGCGCGTCGACAGCGGCGACTGCGACCGGCACTGGGGCGCGATGCTCGTCGCCCACCGGCGCGGCGGCGGGGTGGAGCAACTGACCCACGGCATGTCCCTCGACTCCGTCGTGCACCTCGCGCCGTTGTCCACACACATTCACGAGGGAGAGGAACTGACACTGATGATCTCGGCCCACGCCTTCCCACGATATGCCCGCGATCTGCACACCGACGAAGACCATCTGTACGGAACCCGCACGGTGCCGATGCGACGCATCGTGCGCGGCATCGAGTTGGAGATGCCCGTATGAGCGAGGTCTCCTTCAGCGCAGACGATCTGGTCGACCCCTTCACCGGATTGATCCGTGCGCTGCATCCGGTCGAGAGGCTCGACGGGATGCCGGAACGGTACGTCGGACTGACGGCGGAGATCGCCGATACCCGTGCGCTCGGACAGTGGCCGTGCGACCTGGTGTCGCTCGGTACCACCTTCGCGGATCCCGCAGGGGCCAGGATTGCGGCGATCGGCGAGGCAGTGGAACGGTACTGCGGAAACTACGTACCGAACACGCTGCGCTACGCAACGCCCGCAGAACTGCGCGCCGAGGGTGTCCGCCATTGGGGGAAACAGACATTCGAGTTCTTCGCGCCCTGGCAGCTGAACTCGGAAGGCTTCCCTTTCGAACGTTTCACCGAGAACTCGCGAGTCGCCTGGGTCGACGGGGTATCGGACGACGGGGCTCTTGTCGCGATTCCGGCCTCGTACGTGTACCTCAACTGGCGCGGCGGATCTCGCAGGAAGGACCCGCGGATTCATCATCTGAACTACGCAGGCATCGCCACCGGACAGGGGCTCGACGACGCGGCCACACGTGGACTGCTCGAGCTCGTGGAGCGAGATTCGCTGTCGCTGTGGTGGCACTTGAACCTGCCTGCGCGGGGGATAGATCCGGCATCGGTGCCCGGACTCGCGGCAGACCTCGGCGACTCACGACTGCGGTGTCATCTCCTCGAGCTGCCGTCGTACTTCGGAGTTCCGGTGGTAGCGGCCGTTGTTCACGATCTCGAACTCGGGATCGTCGCAGGCGGCTTCTCGGCGAAGCTGGACCCGGTCGACACGGCACGCAAGGCCGTTCTCGAAGCGATCCACAGTTGGGTCTTCACCCGAGGACTGGTCGAAGCAGACGGCTGGGTGTTCGGATCGATGCGCGCCGGGGTGCTGTCGCCGGGTCTCTACCTGGACCACCGCGCCGATCGCAGCTACCTCGATGCCGCCGGAGCGCGCAGTGAACACATCCGCGACCTGGGTGCACAAGCCCAGGTGTGGCTCGATCCCCGTACTCAGGCCGCATATCTTCCCCGCTTCACGAATCCGGCGGAGACGATATCGATCGACGAGCTTCCCCACGGTGCCGCCGACGGTATGCGGAGCGCGCTCGCTGTAGCGGGCCACGAGGTGGTCGTCTGCGACATCACCACCTCGGACGTGGCGTCGACGCCACTGCGGGTGGCCCGGGTCTGTGCCTCCGGCTTGATTCCCAACGCCCCGGCCGCATTTCCCTACTTCGGGCTACCTCGGTGGCGCGACATCGCTCGACAGCACGCACCCGATTGCGACCCGACCGATCCGAACACGCTGCTGCTCGCTCCGCCCCCGAGCCTGTGACCGCCTTTCGACGCTTCGTTCTGGCGCGTGCGGTCGCCTGGATCGGTAACGCGATGTCCACGGTGGCCGTGCCGATGCTCGTCTATCAGTTGAGCGGCTCGCCGTTGCTGTCCGGCGTCGCTTTCGCGGTGGAGTCGTTGCCGTACTTGATGTTCGGACTGATCGCAGGTGCGCTGGCCGACAGGTACGACCGTCGCGCAGTCCTGCTCGCCACTCAACTCGGCAGTGCTCTCGCTCTGGCTTCCATCCCGGCGGCCCACCTGATCGCGTCGGTGACCGTTGCACACCTGATGATCATCGCGTTCGTCGTTTCGACGCTGTTCGTGTTCTTCGATGCCGCGTCCTTCGGCGTCGTACCGGCCTTGGTGGGACGCCATCGAATCGCCGACGCGACAGGCACACTCGTCAGCGTGGGCACGGTCATCGGGATCGCGGGCCCGTTGCTCGGTGGCGTTGCCGCGACGACTCTGGGTCCGCCGGGTGCCATCGCGATCGATGCACTGTGTTTTCTCGTCGCGACGGTGGTCACCTCGACGACCGCGCTACCCGTGAGCGCCGCGTCGGCTCCGGGCGGTTCCGGTCTGGGCAGGTCGATCGTAGAAGGGGTGTCATTCATTCGGCGTCACCGCGTGGTGCGGGCACTGACCGCGGTCGGCGTCGGGGTGAGCATCGCCAACGGTGTGGTGGTGGGACTGATGGTGGTCGTCGGCGTCCGGCAGCTCGGTCTGGCCGCCGAGGATGGGAGAATCGGATCACTCTATGCAGCAACGGCTCTCGGGGCATTCCTGGTCAGTCTGGTCAGTGCGCGCATCCAACGGGTGGTCGGGACCGGCGTGATCACGTGCCTCGGCTTGGTGGTGGCCTTCCTGTCGATGCTGGCGTGGTCCGTCACGGGAGTACTCGCTGTATCTCTGCTGGTTCTGATCGTCTATCAGGCCGCCAACACGATGATCGTCGTCAACGGCATCGTGGTTCGTCAGTCCGTCACGCCCGACCACCTGCAGTCCCGGGTGAACACCACGGCACGGATGATCGCGATGGGTGGAACTCCCTTCGGCGCTGCGGCAGGCGGGGCCGTTGCCGGTATGTTCGGCGTGACCGCGGCCGTCGTGCTCGGAGCGGGCGCGCTCGCTCTTGCGGGGGCGGTAGCCCTGTGGCTCGGGGTGCCGCGGCTACCGTTGCTTGCCGTCCTCACCGAGTCCGCCGAGCGCGAAGGCCAGTAGCGGAACGGACAGTCGGTCCAGGCGGAGCAAGTGCGAGAGCTCCTCGTCGTAGAAGCCCGAGATTGCACAGCACGCCGATTCGAGTGCGGTCGCGACCAAGTACAGGTTCTGCGCGGCGATGCCGGCGTCGATGTGCAGGGTGCGATAGTGGCGTTCGCTGTATTTGATCAGGGTTCGGTCGAGGCGTCCGACGAGAATCACGACGAAGGGTGCCCGCCGCGCGAATTGTGGCTGCACGAGGCATGATTCGAGCGCGTCGACGCACGGTCCGGTGCCGGTTCTGCTCAGAACGTGTCGATCCGGATCGAAAAGGTAGGTCCCCGAGTCGATCTCACCTGTACCGCGGAGGACCACGAGATGCAGGTCGATCGAATCGAGTCCGCCTGCCGTCGGATTCATCCGGAAGGTGTGCGGCGTGCCGTCCGGCCGCTCGGCAGTCCGACCGGGCCCCGCTGCCGACCGGAGAAGAGTCGAGAGCTGCAGCGCATCCATGTCCGCGAATCGATAGTGCGACCGTCGGTCGCGCAGTGCGGTGTCGAGGCGCATCGGTGGGAGTGGCGGTGGCGACGGCAGAACACATGTCCCGTCGGCTGCGGGGACGGTCGGAAGGCCCTCTCCGGTGCCGCGATCGAGGAGGCGTCGGTGCACATCGTGGACGCGCGCTACCGTGGAATCGAACGGATCTTCAGCCATGGAGTTCGACCTTAATCGAACACGGTAACCAGTGTCGATAAGGGATCGGGTATCTCGGTCGCGAGTCGCTCCTACTGGCAGTGAACGGTGGGGAATCGATTTCTCAGTGCGTCCAGCTGGCGATACAACTCGTACAGCGCCTGCTTCTGTGTCTGCGCTTCATCGCTGTGCCACACATGACTGCGTGAATCCCGGACTCTCAACGCCTTGCGCGCGAGCTGCTCGGACTCCTCGACGCGACTCGACGCGGCTGCGATCTCGGCGGTCAGCATGTCGTCGAACACCCGCGCCTGAGCCGCGTCCGAATTCTCTGCCATGTGGTCCACTCTCGATCTCGTGGCTCGACCGTTGATGGTTCGAGTACCGAAGATCAGGATAACCAACCGCAAAAAGACCGTCGGACCGGCTTCGGGGTTCGGAGACCTCGTTCTCGCACCTGGGCTACTACGCGGTGTAGTCGGTAGTAAGCTCCCGTCCATGCCGATGACCACGGATGGATCCGCGCTCCTGCGCGGTGCCTCCGTGGGCGGGCTGTCCGCGCTGGTCACCGTCGCAGCACACACGTTCGGTGGCGGGATGCTTCCATCCGACGCAGCGATGGTGCTGTTGGCCGTCGTATCCGCGGCGATCGGCTACGCGGCCGCTGCGGCACCGACGCAGGTGGCACCGCGCGCACAGTTGCCGATGATTCTGACCGCCGCGCAGTCGATCGGACACCTGCTGCTCACCGCCGTCGACGGTCACCATCACGGTCCGCTGATCACCCAGCAGATGTTCGCGGCCCACGCGGTTGCCATCCTGGTCGGCGCTCTGGCCATCCGCGGAGCCGAGCACGGCATCCGGCGCGCGGTGACCTCGCTACGCAAGGCTCTGCCCCTGTTGGCAACTCTGGTCGTCGACGAGTCCCGCGTCGCCCCCGAACTCCCGGTCTACCGACTCCCGGGATCTCCGCGGCTACTCGACCTGTCGGGTTGCGGAAGCCGCGGACCGCCTGTTCGAGCTGCCTGAGCACAGCCCACCGTCGCACCCGCCCTGCTCGTCAGGCGTCGGGTGGTGGGTTCTTGCCGCATTCGATTCCGCACATCGCACTCTCGGTGATTCACGCTGCTTCCGCGCGGCCTGGTCCCGCAGGCGATGCCACTTCGCGCATCCGCGCGCCCACTCATGCCTTCACGAAACGAGTCCTCGTGTCCACACCGGAAATGGAACGCGTCGCCGATCCTTCCCCGCCCACCCGTCCGACAAGCCCCCGCAGCTGGCGTCCCCTGATCCTGCGCCTGCACTTCTATGCCGGCATTCTCGTTGCACCGTTCATCCTGATCGCCACCATCAGCGGCGGGCTCTATGCCGTCGCACCGACCATCGAGCAACTCGTCTACCGCGACTACCTCCACGTGGATGCAACCGGCCCGGCCGTCCCCGTCGCACAACAGATTCGGGCTGCGCAGGCCGAACGACCCGATCTCACCGTCGCCGCCGTCCGCCCCGCAGCCGAGGCCGGCGACACCACCCGAGTGATGTTCACCGATCCGAGCCTCGGCGAATCCGAGCGGCTGGCCGTCTTCGTCGACCCCGCCACCGCGACGAACGTGGGTGAGCTGGCGGTCTACGGATCGTCGAGCGCCCTACCGTTGCGTACCTGGATATCCGAGCTACACCGGCACCTGCATCTGGGGGAGCCCGGACGCCTCTACAGTGAACTCGCCGCCTCGTGGCTGTGGGTGATCGCGCTCGGCGGCCTCTACCTGTGGTTCGAGCGCTATCGACGCAACCGCGACAAGGCAAGACTGCTCACCTTCGATCGAAAGTCGAAGGGGCGCAATCGGTCTTTGAACTGGCACGGAGTGGCGGGAATCTGGATCGCTGTTGGTCTGATCTTCCTGTCCGCCACCGGTCTCGCGTGGTCCACTTACGCGGGCGAGAACGTCACCGACCTACGCACGGCGCTGAGCTGGACCACCCCAGCCATCACCAAGACCATCGGTACCTCCGAGGCGACGACGACAGGTGACCACTCCGGTCACGGCGGTCATTCGATGGACATGTCGGCCGACGCGTCGATGACCGACGACAACGTCGGACGCATCGATTCGGTCCTCGACATCGCGAAGGCCAACGGTATCGACGGAGCGGTGGAGGCGTCGATACCCGCGTCGGACGACGCAGCGTTCGTCGTCGCCGAAACCCGTCAGCCCTGGGTGATGTCGAACAACTCCATCTCGGTCGACGGTGCCGCAGGCACGGTGATCGACACCCTGTACTTCTCCGACTGGCCCCTTGCCGCGAAGCTCTCGGCCTGGGGTATCCAACTGCACATGGGGACGCTGTTCGGTATAGCCAATCAGCTTGCCCTGCTCGCTCTTGCGGTCGCTCTGGCATCGGTCATCGTCCGCGGCTACATGATGTGGTGGAAACGCCGTCCCACCAGGGCAACCGGACTCACCGCGGGGCGGCCTCCGCTGCGCGGCGGCATTCGGCGAATCTCACCGATGGCCGTCGTCGCGCTGTCGGTCGTCGCGATCGCTGTCGGCTGGTTCGTTCCACTCCTCGGGCTGAGCCTGGTGGCGTTCCTCGCCGTCGACGTGGTCCTCGGGTCGATCCGCCGAGCACGGACCAGAACCGCCAATTCCGCTGCTTCCCAACACGAAAGCGAACTCGTATGAATCTCACCCGACGTACCTCGACGCTGTTGGCCGCACTGTCGGTCACCGGTCTGATCCTCACCGGATGCTCCGGCAAGGAGCCGGCCGCCGCGGCGAAGGAGTCCGATTCCGTCGTCGTCCGCGAGCAATGGGTCAAAGCGGCCGACGCCGGTATGACGGCGGCGTTCGCCGAACTGCAGAACACCGGCGACGCCGATGTGCACGTGGTCGGTGCGTCGTCGCCGGCGTCGAGCCGAATGGAATTGCACGAGATGGCAACCGGAGCCGACGGAGCGATGGTGATGCGGCCGAAGGAGGGCGGCTTCGTCATTCCGGCGGGCGGCACACACGTGCTCGCCGCGGGCGGTGACCACCTGATGTTGATGGACGTCACCTCGCCGCTGACCCCCGGAGCCGACGCGGAGTTCACCCTCGAGTTCGAGGATGCGTCGAGCACGACATTCACCGCGCAGGTACGGGACTTCCCCGGTGCCCAGGAGAATTACGAGCCCGGTGCCATGAACATGGACATGGACGGGTCGGCGACCCCTGCGCCGGCACACGGTGGCTGACAACGAAAACCGGTCCCCACGCTCGCTGAGCCGGCGACGCCTCCTCGGTGGAGGCGTCGCCGCGCTCGGCGTCGCGGGCGTGGGAGCGGCGACCGGTTACGGAATCATCGGCAACCGGGCCGAGGAGACGGCCACCGGGAGTGAGACGGTGCCGTGGCGGGGCCTGCATCAAGCGGGAATCGATACCGTTCCGCCACAGGCACACTCGACGTTCGTCGGGTTGAATCTGCAGGATCGTGTCGGGCGCGACCAGCTGATCGGAATCCTGAAGGTCTGGACCGAGGACATCGGACGGCTCACTGCCGGTGCGCCCGCGCTGGCCGATACCGAGGCCGAACTGGCGCTTCGGCCCGCACGCCTGACGGTGACCGTCGGACTCGGCCCCGGTGTGTTCGACGCGATCGGTCTGCCGGATCGGCGGCCGTCGTGGCTGGCACCCCTTCCTGCCTTCGGAATCGACCGTCTGGAACCGGAATTCACCGGTGGAGATCTGCTGCTGCAGGTGTGCTCGGACGATCCTGTCACCGTCGCACACGCCCTGCGGGTACTCACCAAGAACGTTCGCTCGTTGGTGACGATCGCCTGGACACAGCGCGGATTCCGGCGCTCGCGGGGTACCGAGGAATCGGGCACCACGATGCGCAATCTGATGGGGCAGGTGGACGGCACAGTCAATCCTGCGGCCGGAACTACGGACTTCGACACGTTGGTCTGGGACGACGGTAGCGATCAGCCCTGGATGCAGCACGGAACGTCGATGGTGTTGCGGCGCATCCGAATCGAGATGGACACCTGGGACGAACTGGACCGACCGGGCCGGGAACTGACGGTGGGGCGAACCCTCGACACCGGAGCCCCGTTGACCGGAACCGCAGAGTTCGACGTGGCCGATTTCGAGGTGACCGATCGATTCGGCATTCCGGTCATCCCACCGTCCTCGCACATCGCGCGGGCACGGCACCTTCACGACGGCGAGCGAATCTTCCGGCGGGCGTACAACTACGACGATCCGCCTGCTCCCGGTTCGGTGTCGAACTCCGGGCTGCTGTTCGCGAGCTATCAGCGCGATGTGCTCACCCAGTTCCTACCGATTCAGCAGCGCCTCGACGAATTCGATGCCCTGAACGAATGGACGACGCCGATCGGGTCAGCGGTGTTCGCGATACTGCCGGGAGTGGTCGGCGACGGCTATCTGGGGCAGAGCCTGCTCGGGTAACCAGGTGCGCTCAGGCCGGTACCAGAACCCTGTCCACGTTGGAGAGCGCCAGGCCCATGCTGGTGGTCATACCGATCCCGGTGGTGACGGTGGCGATGTGCACGCGATCGACCGGTTCTTCCAGCAGGAACTCCGAACCCGGTGCCGAGCAGTAGGTTCCCTGCCACCGCTCGGTGACGTCGATGCGGTCGACTCCGAACAGCGCCTTGGCTTCGGTGAGGAGCACCTGGAATCCCTCCTCGCTCTGGAACGGCGACGTGGTGATCTCGCGAACGTGTGTGTCGCCGAGCAGCATCGACCCGTCCGGTTGGGGGGTGTACATCTGATGCAGATCGAGCTCGACGTACCCGGGATACTCGGCCTGCAGGCGGGCGGCGACGTCTGTCACGGCGGGCAGATTCTCGAAGCCCGAGTACCGGAGCAGGGACCAGCCGGTGAACAGCGGGGTGGGTAGTGGAGCGCGAAGGGGCAGCGTGGCGCGCAGCATGTGCAGCCGACACCGCACCAGTCCGCCGCGTTCGGCGTACTCGGGAAACAGGCGATCGATGTCGTGGTTGACGGTGACGAACGTGGTGCCGGCATGCAGGTCACCGCGCGAGGTGTGGACGATGCCCGGTGCGAACGAGGTTGCAGCGGTGCGCCAGTGGAAATCCACCCCGGAGGTCTCGAGCCAGCGTGCGATGGCAGGCGCAGCAGCACGTGGGTCCACTTGGACGTCCAGCGGCAGGTACATGCCGCCGACCACATCGGTGTCGGCAATGGGGAGTCGGTTCAGCACCTCGGCGCGGTCCAGCAGCTGAACCTGCTCCTCACCCCGCAGTTCGGCGAACTGCTCGAGCACCGCGAACTCGTCCTCGTGCCGGGCGACGCAATGCGTTCCCGTTTCGGCAGCCCAGAAGCTCGCTGTGCGGGCGAGGTCGAGCCAGTGACTGCGGCCGACGCGCGCATAGTCCAGTGCAGTACCGGATTGCGCTGTGATGCAGGCGTGTCCGAAGTTCTGCACCGAGGCGCCTGAGACGCGATCGGCATGATCGACCACCGCCACGGTGAGCCCGCGCCGATGAGCGTGATAGGCGTGTGCAAGGCCGACGATGCCGGCCCCGACGACCACGACGTCGTAAGTGGAGGTCATGAGAAGTGTCTTTCTCGAGAGGTCATGTCAGGCGTTCATGACGGCGGTGAAGGTCATCCGGTCTCCGCGATAGAGCGACCGACGGTGTTCGATGGGAACCCCGTCGGTGTCGTAGGAGACACGGCCGAGCAGAAACATCGGTGTGCGGGTGTCGACGGTGAGTAGTGCAGCTTCCCTGGCATCGGGGAGGACGGTTTCGATGGTGTCGACGACGCGCCCGAACACGACTCCGCGCGTCCGCAACTCGGCATACAGCGACGAACGGTGATCGAAACTGTCCTGCAACCCCGGAATTCGATACGCGGGGATGCGAGTCGTTTCGAGTCCGACTCGGACGTCACCGGTGGTGAAGACGCGTTCGAGTTGTACCACTTCCGAACCGATCTCGATTCCGAGTAGATCCGCCAGCGCTGCGTCGGCTCGGAACGTGTCCCAGCCGACCAGGATTCGGGTAGCGCTCATGCCCTTCTCGCGCGCGGCCTCGGTATACGAGCCGATGGCCAGCGGCAGCACCACTTTGGGCTCGGCAACCACCGTCGCACGCCCCCGTCGTTCGATTCGACCGGCTACCAACAGTTCTCGGATGGCTTGACGCAGTGTTTCGCGAGACACGTCGTATCTGTCGGCGAGATCGCGCTCGGAAGGAAACGCGTCGCCCGCCGACATACCGTCGAGCATGGCGTCGAGACTTCTGCGCACGATCTGGTGCTTGAGTACGCGAGGTTCGGTGTCCACAACCATGGACCAACCATAGCACCAATTGGTCTAGACCTATTCGTCGTTCGACGTTCACAGTCCGTTCACTCGAGTTCCATGCAATGGTCTATACCAAACGGCAGTCTCTTCCTCATGTCGAACTCCACCAGCCCGAACACCAGCACCGCCATCGAGCTCGTCGTCCTGGACATGGCCGGAACCACCGTCACCGACGACGGTCTCGTGCTCGAATCGTTCGACGCCGCAGCCACTGCCGTCGGACTCGCCGACAGAGGACCGGAACGCGACGACGCCCGCCGCTACGTCCTCGACACGATGGGGCAGTCCAAGATCGAGGTGTTCCGCGCACTCTTCGGAACAGAGGACCGAGCCCAGGCTGCCAACCATGCGTTCGAGTCGGCCTACGACGCCCGCATCGACGACGGAATCGCGCCCGTTCCCGGTGCAGCCCAGGCCATCACGAAGCTCCGTGAATCCGGAATCACCGTCGTCCTGACCACCGGCTTCTCGGCACCGACGCAGAAACGCATCATCGACACACTCGGCTGGCAGGATCTGCCCGACGCGTTCCTCGCACCCGGCGATGCCGGTCGTGGCAGGCCCCACCCGGATCTCGTCCTCTCGGCTGCGCTGCTCGCCGAGGTCAGTGACATCGCTGCGGTCGCGGTCGTCGGAGACACGTCCAGCGACATTCTGTCCGGTCGCCGAGCCGGCGCATCTCTGCTGGTCGGGGTGCTCACCGGAGCTCACTCCGAGGACCGACTGCGTGAGGCCGGCGCCACCCACGTGCTCGACAGCGTCGCCGACCTTCCCCCCATCGTTCTGCCTTGAACAGCTTGCCTTGAACAGCTCTGTCCTGAACATCCACCACACCCCGAACGGAAACCACGCCATGATCACCACCTCTCGCCGTCGTGCCGGAACCGCCGCGGCCATGCTCTCTGCTGCGGCTCTGGTCGCAGCCGGTTGTTCGAGCTCCTCCGACGGAGCCACCACCGAGCAAGGTTTCCCCGAAACCATCACGCTCGCTGCAATTCCCGCCGAGAACTCCACCGACCTGAAGGCCAGCTACGACCCCGTCATCGAACGGCTGGAGAACGAGACCGGAGCGAGCGTCGAGTTCGTCCAGGCCTCGGACTACGCCGGTGTGGTCGAGGGCCTGATCGCCGGCAACGTCGACATCGCGTTCTTCGGACCCTTCGCCTACGTTGTCGCGGGCATCAACGGTGCGGACATGACACCACTGGGTGCCGTCGTCCAGGACGAAGGAACTCCTCCCGGCTACCAGTCGTACGGAATCGCTCGTTCGGACAATGCAACCGTGAACGGTCTCGCCGACTACGCAGGCAAGAAGGTCTGCTTCGTCGACCCGAGCTCCACTTCCGGATTCCTCTACCCGACAGCGGGACTCATCGAGGACAACGTCATTTCCTCCGGTTCCGAGGCCGACATCTCCGCCGCCATGAGTCCGATCTACGCCGGCGGTCACGATGCATCGGCACTTGCAGTCAAGGCCGGAGACTGCGACGCCGGATTCGCCTTCGACACCATGGTCGACCGGACGATGATCGACAACGGCGAACTCGCACCGGGTGAGCTCAAGACGGTGTGGAAGTCCGAGATGATCGCCGGCTCGCTCTTCGCGGCCAACAACGAACTCGGTGCCGACGCCATCGCCAAGCTCGAAGACGTCTTCAGCGAGGGCATGAACTCGGATGCCTTCGTCGCCGACGGCATCTGCGCCGAGGAATGCCGCATCACCGACGAGGACGCCTGGGGCGTCGTCCCGGCGCAGGACAGCGACTACGACGGCGTGCGCACCGTGTGCGAGGTCACCGGCTCCGAGAAGTGCCAGGGCTGATGATGTCCGCACCGATGGACCGAGGCGATATGGTGGTCAGCGTTCGCAACGTCACCAAGACGTTCGGATCCACCACCGCGCTCAAGGACGTGAATCTCGATGTCCACCACAGCGAGATGTTGGTTCTGCTCGGGCTTTCCGGCTCCGGCAAGTCGACGCTGTTGCGGTGCATCAACGGCCTGCATCCCGTCACCTCGGGTAGCGTCACCGCCCTCGACATTCGCGTCGACCTCGCGAACCGGCGCCGGGTACGCGAACTGCGCCGAGATGTCGGCTTCATCTTTCAACACTTCAACCTCGTGGGCCGGTTGAGCTGCCTCGAGAACGTACTCGTCGGAGGTATCGGCCGCCTGTCGATTCCGCGCTACGGCGCAGCCACCTACCCGAAAGCGATGCGCGAGGAAGCGCGGGCGTGCCTCGACCGAGTCGGGTTGGCGGACTTCGCCGAACGGCGCGCCGACACACTGTCGGGCGGGCAGCAACAACGGGTGGCGATCGCACGCACCCTGATGCAGCGTCCGCGGATCGTGCTCGCCGACGAGCCCGTTGCGTCCCTCGATCCCGAGAACGCGGGCGTGGTGATGGATCTGTTGCAGCGAGTGTGCAGCGAGGAGAAGCTGACCGTGGTGTGCACCCTGCACCAGGTCGATCTCGCGCTCGGCTGGGCGCACCGCCTCGTGGGTCTACGAGACGGTCGGGTGGTGCTCGATCGCCCGGCCGCTGGTCTTCAGCGCGAGGACATCATGCCGATCTATCAGCGGATCGCGCCCGACCCCGGGAACAGAACCACGGTGGCACCGACATGACTGTCACCGTCGAACCGAAGCCCGCAAACGCTGCTACACAGAACGATCCGCGGCGACGACGATGGCTGTTCCCGGCGCTGGGCGTCGCCGCGCTCGTTCTCACAATGCTCTCGGCGGGGTACATCGACTTCGCGCCGACGACGTTGATCGACGGTCTCGAGGATGTCGGCAACCTGCTCGAGCGGATGCTGCCGCCTCGCGTCGACGACACCGGCAGGATCGTCTCCCTCGCACTCGACACCTTGCTCATGGCAGTACTGGGCACCGTGCTCGCAGCGATCGTCTCGGTACCGTTGGCGTTTCTCGCGGCGCGCAACACCTCGCCGCATCCGGTCCTCTACAGCATCGCTCGCGCCGTCATCACGTTCTGCCGGGCGATGCCGGACCTGCTGTTCGCAGTGCTGTTCGTCAGGGCGTTGGGAATCGGTGTGCTACCCGGAATCCTCGCCCTCGCACTGCATTCCATCGGTATGCTGGGCAAGCTGTTCGCCGACGCCATCGAAGAGACCGATGTCGGACCACGAGAGGCCCTCCGTGCCGCTGGGGCGGGCTACTACAGGGAAATGATCAACGCCGTTGTTCCGCAGGTCGTTCCGGCGTGGATCGGAGCCTTCGTCTATCGAATCGACATCAACCTGCGCATGTCGGTGGTGCTCGGCTTCGTCGGGGCAGGCGGTATCGGTTTCGCGCTGCAGGACGCCCTGCGGGGCCTGATCTACCCGCGTGCCCTCGGAATCGTGCTGGTGATCCTGGTGATCATCGCCGCGATGGAACTGGCAGCGATGGCTCTTCGTCGCATGTTGCTGGTGCCGTCCGCGGCGGGCCCGCAGCGCGATCGATTGATGCGAATCGGGGCGTCGGCCGTGCTCGTCCTCGCGATCGTGGCGTCGTTCGTGGTTCTCGAATTGGATCCACGCTCGCTGCTGACGTGGATCGGGCCGTCGATCGAGGTGTTCGGGCGAATGGTCCCACCTGACTTCTCTGCGCTGGGAGCGGACCTGTTCGACGCCGCCGTACAGACCGTCGCCATCGGAGTCGTGGCCACCGCAATCGGTATCGTATTGTCGATACCCGTCGGAGTCCTGGCCGCGCGCAACGCAACTCCGCATCCCTCGGTGTACTGGATCGCGAGATCGTGGATCCTGCTGGTTCGCGCCGTCCCCGAACTCATCCTGGCCGTCGTGTTCGTCGCAGCGCTCGGACTGGGCCCGGTGGCGGGAACGTGCGCACTGGCCATAGGATCCGTCGGATTCCTCGGCAAACTCGTCGCCGACGCGATCGAGGAGATCGATCCCGGTCCCCTCGAAGCTGTGGCGTCGGTCGGTGGCGGTTGGTGGAATCGGACGCTGAGTGCCGTTGTTCCTCAGGCCATTCCGTCGATGGTTGGCTCGAGCTTGTATCTGCTCGACGTGAACATTCGTACCTCCACCATCCTGGGGATCGTCGGTGCAGGCGGTATAGGCTTCCTGCTCTTCGAGTCGATTCGTACCCTGAACTTCGACGTCGCCGGTGCCATCGTTCTCGTCATCTTCGTCGTCGTGTACATCGTGGAAAGGATCTCCGGATGGATCAGGTCAATGTTGGTCTGACACGGGCCGCTGTCTGGACCGGCGACGGGATCGACATGTGGGACATCGAGATTCCTACCCTCGAGCCGGAAGATCTGCTGGTGCGAGTCGATCTGGCGACGGTGTGCGGTAGCGACTTGCATACGGTGTCGGGTCGACGGAACGGAGCGTGCCCATCGGTACTCGGTCACGAGGCCGTGGGCCACGTCGTCGCCGTCGGCGATGCCACGTCCATTGCAGCAGTGGGGGATCGGATCGTCTGGTCGGTCACCGTGTCCTGTGGTCGGTGCGACCGATGTATCTCCGGGTTCACTGCCAAGTGTTCGGCTGTGCGCAAGGTGGGGCACGAATCGGCTACGAGCGCATGGACGCTCAGTGGTTCCTACGCCCGGCACATCGTCCTTCCGCATGGAACCGCGGTAGCCCGGGTTCCGCACTCCATGCCCGACGCCGTCGCCGCGCCTGCTGCGTGTGCGACGGCCACGGTCATGGCTGCTCTCGATGCGGCAGGTGCACTCGAGAGCAAGAGGGTGCTGATCGTGGGTGCAGGAATGCTGGGGATCACTGCCGCTGCAGCGGGAGCCGAGCGAGGAGCAACGGTCCGCGTACTCGATCGAGACCCCGAAAGGCAACGGCTCTGTCGTGCATTCGGTGCCGATGAGGACGACGGTGCACAGACGGATGTGGCGATCGACTTCTCCGGATCGTCGTCGGCAGTGCAGGCCGCATTGGGCAGGCTCGACATCGGCGGACGGCTCGTGCTCGCCGGTTCGGTCGCGCCAGGTCCGCCGATCACCGTCGACCCAGAAGCGGTCGTGCGGAATTGGTTGACCGTCACCGGCATCCACAACTACGAGCCGCGGCACCTCCATCAGGCCGTTGCCTTCCTACGCGACACCGGTGAGAAGTATCCGTGGGAATCCCTCGTCGAGGCGCCGGTGCCCCTGGCCGAACTCGCATCGGTGTTGCGGCCGACGCCGTCGGGAATTCTTCGGTCGTCGGTCGCTCCGTGAAGAGCGCAATTGGATTGCGTTTTCCGTAGCCGGGATACACCCCTATATGCCCGAAGGTGACACCGTGTTCGTATTGGCCGCGAGGTTGCGTCGAGCATTGGACGGCGCATCGTTGCGCGCCGGAACGCTGCAGGTGCCCGCGCACGCAGTGGAGAATCTTGCCGGGCGAATTGTCGTCGCCCATCGGACCCACGGCAAGCATCTGCTCACCGATTTCGATGACGACACGACGGTGCACACGCATCTGCGGATGAGCGGATCGTGGACGGTGGTGCGGGCCGGTCGGTCGATTCCGCAGCGGGTCCGACCCGACGTGCGGGTCCGGCTCGCCGTGGTCGACGGGCCAACCGCCTACGGAATTCTGCTGCCGGTCGTCGACTACGGATACACGCCGGACATGAACGCGCTGATCGCGCATCTCGGACCGGACCCGCTGCATCCGGCGTTCGACGCCGAGCGCGGTGTTGCCAACATCGCCGCCCAGGGAAGGCGGCCGATCATTGCGACGTTGCTGGACCAACGGGTGATCGCCGGGCCAGGAAATCTGTGGGCCAACGAGCTCTGCTTTCTGCGCGGGCTGTGGCCGTGGACGCCGTCGGGTGATGTCGACGCCCAGCGTTTGGTTGCGTTGCTCGAGCGAGCGATGCGTCATTCGGCGACAGTTCCGGGTGCGATGCAGGTGACCACGGGGGACACTCGCCGGGGCCGTGCGCACTGGGTCGCCGGTCGTGCCGGACAACCGTGCCTGCGGTGTGGAACGTCGATTCGGGTGGTCGCCGAAGTGGACGGTGACCCGGACAAGCGTCGAACGTGGTGGTGTCCGAGCTGTCAACCAGAGTAGTAGCGACGAGCGGTCGATCGCTGTTGTCTCAACGACATAACCGCCCGCGGGTACCGCGTGTTGCCTGCCGATACCACTGACAGCCATTCCTCGTGAGCTGCGAATCGAAACCCCGTCGGGTCGTCAGAAGGTCGAGTTCGTCGGGTGATCGGTGTCGATCAGGTCCTGAGCCACCTGGCGCAAAGGCTGATTCTGTTGCTGCGACAGCTTCGCGAGCAGCTCGAACGCCTGGACTGCATCGAGATCGTAGCGCTCCATGATCATTCCCTTGGCCTGACCGATCAGGTCGCGACTGGCCAGACCTGTCCGGAACTGCTCGTCGTCGCGGGCACTGAGCATTGCGATGGCGGCATGCGCTGCGAGGGCTTCGCCGATCGCGACCGCGTCGGTGTCGAAGGCCGCCTGCTCATCGCTGTAGAAAATCAACGCACCGAGGTCATCGGCATTGCTGTAGAGCTGAAACGCCGCCAAGGACTTGAATCCCTCGTTCACGGCCAGAACCGCGAACTCCGGCCATCTCGGCTCTGCTGTGAGGTCGTGCGATACGACGACGTCGAAGTGGCGAACCTCGGTGGGAATCGGGCCCTCGTCGAGCTCGTACTGCAGTCGACACAGCTTTTCCGCGAGGGGGTCGGTGGACGCTACGACGGTGCGAACACCCTTGCTCACAGTGGTGATGCAGCCGACGGTTGCCCCCGGGATGAGCCGGATGGCGGTGCGCAGAATTTCGCTCATCGTCTCGGGCACCGACCGACGGGTATCGCGCAGGGATCGCGCGAATTCGGCGAGCGAGGATGCAGGGGACGTTCCGGGAAGGTGTACATCGGTCGATGGTCGCGACATCACACGGTCCTCTCGCACAGGACCCCTGCCGTCGTTCGCCGGAGAGATCCACGATCATGCGCCTTTTGCTGGACGCCCGTACCGGCCGTACAGCCAGCGTTGTGCACTGTATACGCCTCCGCCGAGGGGTTGTTCGTCGAACAGCGTGAGGGCCGCCGATCACCTGATCGACGGCCCTCACCGGAATGCGAATTACTTGAAGGTGTCCTTGATGTTCTCGCCGACCTTCTTCACGCCTGCCGAACCCTGGTCCTTCTTACCCTCGGCCTCGAGGTCCTTGTTGTCGGTGGCCTCGCCGACAACTTCCTTGGCCTTGCCGATAGCGTCTTCTGCTGCGTTCTTGGCCTTGTCGATGAAGCTCATGTGAGTCCCTTTCTCGTTTCGTGCGGTGTCAGAGATTGGTCGAAGCTCGAACCGAAAAGCGCACGCCGAGTCGTTGAGATCTGAGTCACACCGGATGCGCACTCGGGCGACGTTTCCAGCAGCGTCGTGGCGGATACATTCGATCGATGGTGGTCGGCAAGGTGGACAGCTTTCAGCGCAGGCACCCGTCGGCGGGTTTTCCGCTCGCGGTCGTGTACAAATTTCTCGACGACAGAGGTGGGTATCTCGCGGCTCTCATCGCGTACTACTCGTTCCTCTCGTTGTTTCCGTTGTTGCTGCTCTTCACCACCGTGTTGGGAATCGTGCTGGCCGGCGACCCGGAACTGCAGACCCGCATCATCGATTCGGCAATGAGTCAGATCCCGGTCATCGGTGATCAACTCGGTCAGCCGGATCGACTCAGCGGCGGAACAACCGCCATCGTCATCGGCGTGGTGGGGTCGCTCTACGGCGGACTCGGAGTGTCACTGGCCGCGCAGTACGCGATGAACACCGCATGGTCCGTCCCGCGAAACGAACAACCGGATCCGATCAAGGGTCGGCTGCGCGGGCTGGTGCTGCTCAGTACCGTCGGCACCGCCATCATCGGCCTGACCGTTCTCAACGGCGTCGCGTCCTCGGGCGTGTTCGGCTTTGCCGGCGGTGCACTGGCACTCGTCGGAGCGGTCGTGGTCAACGCGGTGGTCTTCACCGCTGCGTTCCGAATCGGAACCGCTCGCACCCTGAGCGTGCGCGAGGTTCTGCCCGGCGCTGCGATCGCCGCGGTGATCTGGCAGGCGCTGCAATCGTTCGGCGGCATCTACATTCGCTATGTCGTCGGCAATGCCAGCGCCAGCAACGGGATCTTCGCGATCGTCCTCGGCCTGCTCGGTTTTCTCTACGTCTCGTCGGTGCTGATCGTGCTGTGCATCGAAATCAATGCCGTGCGCGTCGACCACCTGCATCCCCGGGCACTGCTGACTCCGTTCACCGACAACGTCGAGCTCACCGAGGGTGACAAGAACTCTTACACCGGGCAGGCAGAAGCGCAGCGTAACAAGGGATTCCAGGACATCACCGTCACATACGAGGAACCGGATTCCGTGACGGGGGAGGGCTCTCCGAGTAAGGAAGCCGAGTGATCGGGGCGGCGCAAACGCGCGCGCATTCGTCAGGTGCGCGCGGATTCGCCAGCCCGTCGGGCACTATTTTGCGCGCGGATGGCAAGTGCGCGCGCGTTTGCGAGGGCTGGGGGTGTGCTGGCTTCTCCGCGAGTGGGTAACGGTCAGGGGGACGTGTTGGGGTCGGTCGGTTCGCTGAAAGATCGGGGCGGGGCAAACGCGCGCGCGTTCGTCAGGTGCGCGTGGATTCGCCAGCCCGTCGGGCACTATTTCGCGCGCGGATGGCAAGTGCGCGCGCGTTTGCGGGGACTGGGGGCGGAGAAGGCCAGGGCGGTGCCGCGACTGAGGATTGCGTGACCCCCGTCACGAACCGGCTGACCGGTCGGTGAAAAAGAATCCTGGTTTGTTTCGGCGAAAGCGCATGCGCAAGCGCTTGTATCGGTCTTAGGCTCCTGCAATCGAGCGACGCGACCGCGTGGCCGGGGACAAGGGAGTCCACATGTTCAATCACCGTCGGAAGTCCGCGCTGACGATCGGAACCGCGCTCATGGCCGGTTCGCTCGTGCTCGGACTGACCGCCTGCAGCAGTTCGGATTCGGACAGCGTCAAGGTCGGGCTCATCACCAAGACGGATTCCAATCCGTACTTCGTGAAGCTGCGCGAGGCAGCGCAGGCGCAGGCGGATTCCAGCGGAGCCGAGCTGGTGGCTCTGGCCGGTGCATTCGACGGTGACAACGAGGGCCAGGTCGCGGCGATCGAGAACCTGGTCGGCCAGGGTGTGAAGGGAATTCTGATCACCCCGAACTCGTCCACCGGAGTCCTGGACGCGATCGAGAAGGCACGTGACGCCGGTGTCGTCGTCATCGCCCTCGACACCGCAACCGACCCCGAGGACGCGGTCGACGCCACGTTCGCCACCGACAACAAGGCTGCCGGAGTGAGCCAGGGCGAATGGGTCAAGGGCACGCTCGGAACCACCGCACCCCAGGTCATCATGCTCGACGGCACCGCGGGCGGCACGGTCGACACCTTCCGTCACGACGGGTTCCTCGAGGGCATGGGCCTGACCGACAGTTCGCCGGAGATCGTCGGCCAGGAGAACACCAACGGCGATCAGACCAAGGCGCAGACCGCCATGGAGAACCTGCTGCAGCGCGCGCCGGGCGTCAATGCGCTCTACACGATCAACGAGCCCGCAGCAGCGGGTGCGTACCAGGCGATTCAGTCTGCAGGCCGCGCCGATCAGATCACCATCGGCTCGATCGACGGCAGCTGCACCGGCATCGCGAACGTCAAGTCCGGCGTCATCGGCGCGACGGTGCTGCAGTTCCCGGCAAAGATGGCAGAGCAGGGCGTCGATGCAGTGGTGAAGTTCGCCGAGGACGGCACCAAGCCCAGCGGCTTCAACGACACCGGCTCGCAGTTGGTCACCGACCAGCCCGTCGACGGAATCGATTCGCAGGACACCGCATGGGGCGAAGAGAATTGCTGGGGCTGATCGCGACGCACCGGCGAACACAGGGATCTGATTCGTGAGTACCGATACCGCAGCCGAGCCCAAGACTCCGAGCCGGTTCAACGTGGGGACCATTCTGCGTGAACCGCTGCTCGGGCCGATGGCCGCGCTCCTCATCGCCGTCATCGTCTTCAGCTCGATCTCGAGCTCGTTTCTCAACCCGCAGAACGTTTCTCTGATCCTGCAGCAGTCGGTGGTCGTCGGCATTCTGGCCGTCGGCCAGACGCTGATCATCCTCACCTCCGGTATCGATCTGTCGATCGGCGCGGTGGCGGTGATGGGTTCGATCGTGATGGCGCAGTCGGCCGGCGCGAACGGTCCGGTGGTCGCACTGGGTTCGACGCTTGCCGTCTGCGTTGCGTTCGGTGCGATCAACGGCGGATTGGTGACGGTTCTGCGACTTCCACCGTTCATCGTCACACTCGGCACGTTCACCGCGATCCAGGCGGCCACCAGGTTGCTGGCCGGCTCCGAGACGTACCAGGTGCCGAGCGGGCCGCTGACGCTGTTGGGCAACTCGTTCAAGATCGGTAGCTTCTCCACGACGTACGGCGTGGTGGTGATGCTGCTGGTGTATGCCGTGATGTGGTATGCGTTGTCCCAAACCTCATGGGGCAGGCACATTTACGCGGTCGGCGGTAGCCCGCAGGCTTCGGATCGCTCCGGCATCAAGTCCGGTCGCGTGCTGTTCTCGGTGTACATCGCTACGGGAGTCATCGCGGCGATCGCGGCGTGGGCAGCGCTCGGACGGATCCCCAACGCCGATCCGAACGCGTATCAGAATGCGAACCTCGAGTCGATCACCGCGGTGGTCATCGGTGGAACCAGTCTGTTCGGTGGACGCGGCACCGTCATCGGCACTCTGGTCGGAACACTGATCGTCGGTGTTCTGCGCAACGGACTCACCCAGGCAGGCGTCGACAGTCTGTACCAGAACATCGCGACCGGCATTCTCGTCATCGTCGCGGTGGCCGTCGATCAATTCGCACGTAGGAGGTCACAGTGAATGCCCCCCTCGCTCTGGAAGCGCGTGGTCTGGTCAAGACCTACGGCAGCGTGACGGCCATCAACGGTGCAGATTTCGAGTTGCGGGCCGGCGAGGTGCTGGCGGTGATCGGCGACAACGGTGCCGGAAAGTCCAGTCTCATCAAGGCTTTGGCCGGTGCCGTGATTCCGGATTCGGGTGAGATCCTGATGAACGGATCGCCGGTGTCGTTCAAGAACACCCGGGATGCACGCGCGGCCGGCATCGAGACCGTCTATCAGGACCTGGCCGTCATTCCGGCCCTCGACATCGCGTCGAACGTGTATCTCGGACGGGAGATCAAGCGCAAGGGGCTCAGCGGCAGTCTCTTTCGGCGTCTGGACATGCCGAGGATGCGGGAGGAGTCCTCGAAGCATTTGCAGGACTTGAAGATCGGTATCAAGTCGGTCAATCAGGCCGTCGAGACGCTCTCCGGCGGTCAACGTCAGGGTGTGGCCGTAGCGCGGGCAGCAGCGTTCGGACGCGGAGTGATCATCATGGACGAGCCGACTGCCGCACTGGGTGTGCGGGAGTCGGGCATGGTGATCGATCTGATTCGCACGATCCGCGACCGGGGCATACCGGTGGTGCTCATCAGCCACGACATGCCGCACGTGTTCGAGGTCGCCGACCGGATTCACATCCACCGCCTCGGAAAGCGGGCGGGCGTCGTGAATCCGAAGAACCGCACCATGTCCGAGGTCGTCGCGCTCATGACCGGCGCGGAGGAGCCGACCGACGATGAACGCGCCGGCGTCTGAATCGACAAGTCCGGTCGGTGTTTTCGTCGGGCTGGCGACACTCGACGTCATCCATCGAGTGTCGGCAGCGCCGGCACCCAACCAGAAGATCACCTCGAGCGCACAGTTCGTCGCGGCGGGAGGTCCTGCTGCCAACGCGGCAGTGACGTTCGCCGCGCTGGGTGGAACGGCAGTGCTCGTCACCGCGCTCGGAGACGATCCGGTGGCAGCGCTGGTCAAGGCCGACCTGGCGGCTTTCGGAGTGCGGGTGATCGACGCCGCCGAGGGCTCCACCAGGTCCGTGCCCGTCTCGGCGGTGACGGTGATCGAAGCGACCGGCGACCGATCGGTCGTATCGGCCGACGCCGTGAATTCCGACGCCTCGCCGCCGGAGGATCTCGAGGCCGTCGTTGCCGGTGCCGACGTCGTTCTGGTCGACGGGCACCACCCCCTGATCGCCTGCGCCGCCGCGGAACATGCGGCGGCGCGGGTTACCACGTTGGTCGTAGACGCCGGTCGCTGGAAACCGGTGATGAGCGAGTTGATTCCGCACGCCACGGACATGGTGTGCTCGGCGGACTTTCGCGCCCCCGGGACCTCGGACACGGCTACGACTGCCGCGGACCTCGTTGCATCCGGTGTGCGTACCGTCGTCACCACCCACGGCGGCGAGCCGGTCGAGTGGTGGTCCGAGGGTTCGTCGGGATCGGTCGATGTGGAGCCGGTTGCAGTGGTCGATACTCTGGGTGCCGGGGATGCGTTCCACGGCGCGTATGCCTACTACTCCACGCAGCCAGGCTCGCTTTCCGAGCGCATCGACAGGTCGGCTCACGTTGCCGCACTGCGCTGCTCGGTGATCGGCCCCAGAGCGTGGCTACACGAACTTTCCATCCGCGGACTCGAAAGCGACAACGGTGAGCATTGACCAGGACGTACAGGAAGCCACCCTCCCCGAACTCGTGGAGCTGGCGCGAACGCTGGCCGTACCCGGTGAGCGGCGGATACTCGGCCTGACCGGTGCGCCGGGTGCCGGAAAGTCGACTGTGGCACAGCAACTCGTCGATGCGCTCGGGCCGGAGCTCGCGGTGCTGGTTCCGATGGACGGATTCCACCTCGCCAACGAGGTGTTGATCGAGCTGGGCCGGCTCGATCGCAAGGGTGCCCACGACACGTTCGACGACGGTGGTTACTCGCGGTTGATCGCGGCCGTTCACGATCAGCAGCCCGGTGGTCCCATCGTGTACGCGCCGAGATTCCGCCGAGAGATCGAGGAGTCGATCGGTTCCTCGATCCCGGTCCCGTCGACTGTCCCCCTGGTCATCACCGAGGGCAACTACCTGCTGATGGAGTCCGACGCGTGGCCGGCGGCGCGGGCGATGATCGATGAGGTCTGGTTTCTGGCTCCACACACGAGGGTTCGGCACGAGCGGCTGGTGGCCAGGCACGAGGCCTACGGAAAGTCGCACGAGGACGCGGAGTTCTGGGCACTGGGATCGGACGAACGCAACGCAGAATTGATCGGGTCGACCGCACGCCGCGCCGATCGAATCCTTCGGCTGACATGACGATTCCGCAGAGCCACGAGACCCGACAGCGCTGGGCCGACTGATATGCCCACTATGGACGATGTCGCACGCCTGGCAGGGGTATCGGTTTCGACCGTCTCGCACGTGCTCAACGGAACACGCAACGTCAACCCCGCCACCCGGCAACGCGTCGACGCGGCGATTGTCGAGATCGGGTACCGCCGCAACGTCGTCGCTCGATCGCTCGCGGCAGGTCGGACTCACACCGTGGGACTGTCCATCGCCGCGCTCACCAACCCGTACTTCGGCAGCCTGGTCCATGCCGTCGAGGAGCGGTTGTCCGAGGCCGGATACGTGCTGATCCTCGGTGATTCGCACGACGAGCCGCGGTCCGAGCGCAGGGTGACGGACTCGTTGCTGGACCGTCAGGTCGACGGCATGATTCTCGCGCCCGCGGCGGGCTCCGAATTCTCGACGATTCCCGAGATCGTGCGCAGTGGAACGCCTCTGGTGTTGATCGACCGGATGCTGGACGTCTCCTGTGATCAGGTGGGTCCGGAGAACGACGCGTCGGCGTACGAGCTCACGACTCACCTCCTCGACGCCGGACATCGACGCATCGCGATCGTCCGCGGCATCGAAGGGATCTCCTCCACGACAGAGCGATTCGATGGCTATACCCGCGCACTGGCGGATCGAGGAGTAGAACTCGATCCTCGACTGATTCTCGACGGTCGGTCCAACGTCGAGGTGGCCGAGTCTCGGGTGCGTGAGCTCATGTCGGGTCCTGATCGGCCGTCGGCTCTGGTGTCGATGAACAATTCGATGACCATCGGATCGCTGAAAGCGGTTCGCGGCCTGGGTTTGTCGATTCCCGCCGACCTCGCCTTCGTCTGCTACGACGACTTCGAGTGGTCGGATCTGTTCGAGCCCCGGCTCACAGCGGCGGCTCAGGACGTGCAGACGATCGGCCGAACCGCAGCCGACCTGGTTCTCCGGCGCATCGAGGGGCACGAGGACGAGCCCCGATCGATCCGAGTACCGACCACCTTCACCCACCGAAATTCCTGCGGCTGCACTGCACCTCGAGCCGACATGCCGGCCGCACCCGAAAGATAGGACAGCTCATGCCGATTGCCAGTCCGGACCAGTATGCCGCCATGCTGGATCGCGCCAAGGAAGGTGGGTTCGCCTACCCGTCGATCAACGTCACCGGATCGCAGACACTCAACGCAGCCCTTCAGGGATTCGCCGAAGCCGAGAGTGACGGGATCATTCAGGTGTCGGTCGGTACCGCGCTCTATCTGTCCGGCAACGCCGTGCAGAACCGCTTCGCCGGCTCCAAGGCTCTCGCGCAGTACGCCCACGAAGTGGCGCAACACTATTCGATCTCGGTGGCGCTGCACACCGATCACTGCCCCGCCGAGAATCTGGACGACTGGGTTCGGCCCCTGCTGGCCGACGCGATCGAACGACGCGGCCGCGGGCTCGACCCGCTGTACCAATCGCACATGTGGGACGGTTCGGCTGTGCCGCTGGACGAGAACCTGCGTATCGCACGCGAATTGCTCGATCTGTCGATGGAGGCGAACACGATCCTGGAAATCGAAGTGGGAGTGATCGGCGGCGAGGAGGACGGGGTGTCGCACGAGATCAACGAACAGCTGTACTCGACGGTCGACGACGCGCGCGCCACCATCGCTGCGCTCGGCGCGGGGGAGCACGGTCGCTACATGACAGCCTTGACCTTCGGCAACGTGCACGGCGTCTACAACCCCGACTCGGTGCACCTACGACCCGAGATCCTCGACGAGATCCAGTCCGTCCTCGGAGCCGAGACCGGTAAGGACAAGCCCTTCGATCTGGTGTTCCACGGCGGATCGGGATCGAGCGCTGAAGACATCGCCTCCGCCGTCGCCAGCGGGGTGATCAAGATGAACATCGATACCGACACCCAGTACGCGTTCACCAGATCCATCGCCGGTCACATGATCGGCAAGTACGACCAGGTCCTCAAGGTCGACGGCGAGTACGGAAACAAGAAGGCGTACGACCCCCGATCCTGGGGCAAGCCGGCCGAGACGGCGATGGCGGCTCGGGTGGTCGAGGCGACACAGACGCTGGGCTCGGCCGGGCGCACGATGCGCTGAGAATTCACTTCGCCGAGTGTGTCGAAATCTGCGGACCGGTTCCGTCCCAGGGTCGAATGCGGCAAGAATGGCCGCATCGAACGTCAGGAGACACCATGGCCAAGTACCTCATGCTCAAGCACTACCGCGGCGCTCCGGAGCCGATCAACAACGTCCCGATGGACCGGTGGACCCCTGCGGAGGTGCGCGACCACATCCAGTTCATGCAGGATTTCGCCGCCGAGCTCGAAGCCACCGGTGAGTTCGTCGACGCCCAGGCCCTTGCCCCCGAGGGAACCTGGGTCAGCTCCGGCGGTGAGGGCAAGCCACCGGTCACCGACGGTCCGTTCGCCGAGACCAAGGATCTCATCGCAGGCTGGATGATCATCGACGTCGATTCGTACGATCGAGCGTTGGAATTGGCCGGACAGTTGTCGGCTGCGCCCGGGGCCGGCGGGGAGCCCATTCACGAGTGGCTCGAGCTGCGTCCGTTCATGGAGGCTCATCCCACCATCGCCGACTGACGATCGCCATGGACCCCCGGGTGCTGCGGGCACTGACACCCGCCGTGATCGGCGTCCTCGTCCACCGCGGAGCCGACTTCGCGTCGGCCGAGGACGCCGCAGCGGAGGCGATGCTCGAGGCGACCTCCACGTGGGTCGCCGAAGCGCCGGCCGATCCGAAGGGTTGGCTGGTGACCGTCGCGTGGCGAAAATTTCTGGACGCGCAACGCTCCGAGAAGGCGCGACGAGCCCGTGAGGATCGAGTCGCTGCCCAGCCGGATCCCGGCAGTGTGGGCGGCGTCGACGACACGTTGCAGTTGTTCTTCCTGTGCGCGCATCCCTCGCTCGGTCCGGCGGCGGCGGTGGCACTGACGCTGCGTGCCGTCGGGGGATTGACGACGCGGCAGATCGCGCAGGCGTATCTGGTGCCGGAGAAGACCATGGCGCAACGCATTAGCCGAGCCAAACGCACGGTGCGCGACGTGCGATTCGACGCCCCCGGTGATGTGGGGACGGTGCGACGGGTGCTGTATCTCGTCTTCAACGAGGGGTACACCGGGAACGTCGATCTGGCGGCCGAGGCGATTCGGTTGACCCGGCAGTTGGCCGGGCTGTCCGACGACGAGGAAACGGCCGGGCTGTTGGCGCTGATGCTGCTGCACCACGCACGGCGTTCGGCCAGGACGGGGCCCGACGGTCACGTCATCCCTCTCGCGGAGCAGGACCGATCTCGTTGGGACACAGCGCTGATAGCGGAGGGCGTGCGGATTCTGCAGGCTGCGCTCGCCCGGGATCGGTTGGGTGAGTTTCAGGCGCAGGCGGCCATCGCCGCTCTACACGCCGATGCGAGCTGTGTGGAGGAGACCGACTGGCCGCAGATCGTCGAGTGGTACGACGAGTTGCTCGCTCTCACAGACAGTTCCGTGGTGCGACTCAACCGAGCGGTGGCGATCGGGGAGGCCGAGGGTCCAACGGCGGGGCTTGTAGCACTGGGCGAGGTCGATCCGGCCGTCCCGCGGCACACGGCGGCGGCCGCGTACCTGTACGAGAAGGCCGGTGATCTGCAGTGTGCCGCCGAGTTGTATGCGCAGGCAGCGGAGAAGGCGTCGTCGATTCCCGAGCGGCACCATCTGACGATGCAGGCCGCGCGAATCCGCTCTACCGACCAACCAACGGACCGATCGGTTTCGTAACCCGATCGTTAGCGGTAGAAAGCGGAATTCGTGCGACCCTCGTGTGGTGCTGATGTTGCGTGTGGGACAGAAGAGAAAGAAGCGAACTCGATCCGCTGCGGTGGTGACCGCCGCCGCAGTGGCGTCGATGCTGATGACCGGAACGTCGGCGCAGGCGCTGCCGGGGAACTCGGGATCGGCCGACGCGGCTGCGGGAGCCATCGGCATCCATCAGGTGTCGGCGACCCGAGCTGTGCTGAACGTGTTCTCCCCGTCCATGAATCGCGTCATCTCCAATGAGGTGCTGCATTCCCCCGAGGGTGGTCCCGCGCCCACTCTCGTGCTGCTCAACGGTGCGCTCGGCAACGAGGACGGCGTCGGGTGGCTCAACAATTCCGGCGTCGAGAAGTTCTTCCTCGACAAGAAGGTCACCGTCGTGGCTCCGATCGGCGGCCGCTTCAGCTTCTACACCGACTGGCAGACAACGGATCCGGTGCTCGGCAGCAACATGTGGCAGACCTACCTCAGCCGCGAATTGCCTGCCGCCGTCGACGCAGCTTACGGATCGACCGGCAGGCGCGGCGTGGCCGGGCTGTCGATGAGTGGGGGTCCCGCACTCGACCTCGCGATCCAGGCCCCGGACGTGTTCGACGCGGCCGCATCCTTCAGCGGATGCCCGGCCCCGTCCAACCCGCTTGCCACCGCAGGTATCTCGGCGATGATCGCCGGCGGGCTCAACAATCCCTTCAATATGTGGGGGCTACCGGGCAGCCAGGGATGGCGCGACCACGACCCGTCGCTCAACGTCGAGCGGCTACGCGGAACCGCGGTGTACGTCAGCTCGTCCCGCGGACTCCCGGGACCGGTGGATCGCATTCCCGACGGCGCGATCCCGCCGTTCGGCGGCATGGCGGTCGAAGCAATGGTCAATCACTGCACGTCGATCTTCGTCGACGCTCTGCGCCGAGCCGACGTACCGGCAACGGTGTCCATGCGCGAGGAGGGCGCGCACACCTGGCCGCTGTTCGAGGATCAGCTGCGCGAGGCCTGGTACACCACATTGGCACCGGCCCTGGGAACCAGCTGATTGCAACGAGACTCCGGCGGGTAAGCAGGGTTCACACCGGAGAAAGGACCACCCGAACATGTCGAAAGACGAATTGCACAAGGGCGACAAGGTCGAATGGCAGACCCACGGAACCACGACCGAGGGCGAGGTGGTGGAGAAGATCACCTCCGAGACCGAAGCTGCAGGCCGTACCGTGAAGGCGTCGAAAGACGACCCGCAGTACCGCGTCGAGAGTGACAAGTCGGGCAAGGACGCAGTGCACAAGCCGGACGCGCTCGACAAGAAGGACTGACCACGCGGACCTGCGATGCGCCTCCGATCCGTGGACTGGAGGCGCATCGGAAGATCTCAGGCCTGAGGCACCGAACGTTCTGCGCCCCAACTCCGTTCGATGTAGCCCCGAATCCGCTCGATGTCCTCGGCCGGAATTCTCTCGGGCTCGCCGTTCTCGAGCGGATCGGTGTGGAAGATGTAGAGCCGTGAGGCGAACTGGTCGAACGGAAGCGAACCTTCGCCCGCGCGTTCGCCGTTGCCGGCCGTACCCACCACGACGCCGTCGCCCCAGTCCTGCCCGCTGTCGTTGTTCGGGTTGAAGAAATACACCCGCATGACGCCGTCGGGATCGGGGGCGACGCGCAGGATCGTGATGGCGTGCCACCCCACATAGCGTGCGGCACTGTCGGTTACGGCCACCCCCGCCGGTTGGGGATGGATCAACGGCTGGTGCCCGTTGTACTCCGGATGGTACGCCGCGTGGAACTGCCGCAGAAAGGCGTCCAGGTCGACGAGATTGCCGGTCGCGACATCGACGTCGATGTGGAACTCGCGCGCCGACCACCACCCGTGGAACTCGGGGTTGACCCAGCGGTGCGGATCACCGGGACGATCGGCGCACCGTCGCACCATCTCGGCGTAGATGCGATCGAGGTGCGGAACCAGCAACAGCGACGCGGGATCGAGGTCCACCGGATCGGACGTGGCGACGCCGCTGACGCTCTCGGTCGACGAGATCGACTGCCCCTCGAAATGCATGACGATCTCCTCGTCACGTGCCGCCCACACCACCATCTGCAGCAGGTAGTCGGGATCGTTGTAGGCCCACATCGACAATGCCCGGGCCGACTGACACGTCGGGTTGTCTCCCTGGCCGACGCCGAGGGGCTGCCCGAGCATCGAGAGCAGACCCCCGAGCAAGCGTGACTCGGGAGAGGGGACCGGCCCGAACGTGGTGATCAGTCGTTCCCGCACCGCCGGAGCGAGTTTCAGCGACATCTGCCGCCACAGGGACGGCACGATCGGCGGCTGATGCAGAATCCCGCGATCGAGGAGCAACGCCAGTCCGTAGAGGCACTGCGCAGTTTCGGGGAACACCGTTTCTTCGATGAGGCGATGGACCAGTTCCGGATACCGCGTCAGGCAGGTCCGGCCGGTATCGGACAGACCGAGCGCTTCGGGCAGAACGTACGAGTAATGGTCGACGAGATACTGCGTCAGCGTCGCGTGGTACGGAGAGACCAGCCCGGTATCGTGCATGGCTCGCGCGAATCCGCGGGCCTCGAACTGCAACGCCTCGACGTCCATCGCCTCGAGCCGAGACCGGTACACCTCGACGCCCGGATCCTCGCGGCATGCATCGGTTGTGCCGAACAGCGCCGTGATCAACCGATCCAGGCCCTGCCCGGACGTGCCGAGGTCGACGGTCGGATCGTCACGATAGATCGCGATGCGGGTGACCATGGCCTTGATGGTGTCCACCTGAATCGGACGCTGCCGTAGAATCCGCCAGATTTCCTCCACCAATTCGTCGAGCACACTGTCGTAGCCGATCTGCCCAGCCACGTACCCGAACAGATCACGGATCAGATGCGCAGTGCGACCCAATCGAACTCGCTCCGACTCGGACGGCGGTGTGAACAGAACGTCGAGATTCACCGCCAGAACCTGGGAAAGGAACCGGCGGGCATCCTCGGCGGTCACCGCAGCATGCTCGTACTCGCCCGCGACGATGGCGATCATGCGCAGTTCGCTGGTCGCCTCGAGCACGAAGGTGTCGTCGTTGCCGCTGCGCAAGCTGGGCCCCACGAACCCTGGAACGAGAATGTCCGGCTGCGCCCAATCGGTGCCCGCGAACAGCCCCGCCTTCTCGAGCACCTCGGCGCGTTCGCGAATTGCACCGCAACCGCCGGGCTGCAACAGGACTCGATGCACACCATCCAGAACTCGTCGCACCTTGGTGTTCTTGCTGAACTCAGGTGCATCGGCCAAGGCGTGCACCGCATGGTCCAGTTGCGCCAACCGTGATGCCAACGCTTTGTCCACGGCGGTAGTCGCGTTCGTCGGTGCAGGCTCGTGCATCGTCTGCGACGGTGGGTTGGTGTCGTCCCCGAGTTGCTGTTTCACACGTAGAAGTCCAGTTCTTCCTGATGCTTCAGCAAGTCACGCATGACATAGGAATCCTCGCCGAAGAAGTACAGCAGTCCCCAGTGGGTGCCGAACGCTGTTCTCTTGGTGACGGTTTCCTCGACCGGTGCGGACAGATCGTTGGTCTCGTAGTAGTCGTGCCCGGTCGTCTCCTCCGGAATTTGCAGATGGCTGACGACACGGCGTCGTGGATAGACACCGAAACATCCGGCCACACCGGTTGCATCGACGACCTCTTTCGGGAAGAAGGCGTCGATCTCCTCCTCGGTGGTCTTCGGGTCGAACGCCAACGCCAGGCCCTGGTAGGCGTTGAATCCGTAGGCCCGCTCGAGGAGCTCGAACACCTTGAAACCCGGTGGGCGGTAAGCCACTTCGCCGAAGTACATTTCACCGTCGCTGGTGACGAAGTATTCGGGGTGAATGAAACCGAACTCGATGTCGAAGGTCTTGATCAGCTTCTCGATCTGCACCGTGATCTGCTCGCGGTACTTCTCCAGTTCCGGTGTGGCAGGGACGAACACCGAATAGCCGAGCGTGACGTACTCGGAGATGTTGAGGAACTTGATCTTGCCGTTGTGGATCCACGCTTCGACGGCGAACTCCCACCCGTCCAGGTGCGATTCCATCAGCACCGGGAATTCCTCGTCCGGGATGGAGTCGACCTCGTCGGGTGTACGAATGACTCGATGACCCAGGCATCCTGCCTTGTCGAACGCCTTGAGGTGAATGGGGTCGTTCGGATCGCCGTCGAGCTTGAGCAGTGTCTGATTGACGCGGCGGAGGAATCGAATGACGTCCTCGCGGTCGTGAGCCTCCTCGAAGATGCCGACGCGGATGCCGCCCAACTGCGCTCGACGCTTCATCAGCGCCTTGTCGCGCAGCAGCATCGCCTGCCCGAACAGCCGAGGGTTGCCCAGCAGCACCGAGTTGATGGCACCGGCCCACTCGACCGTCTCCTCGTAGAGCGGTATCGCGACGTCGACGCCCTTTGCCTTGAGGGTCTCGGCGATTTCCAGTGAGCGATCGTTGAGTCGCTCGAAGTTCCACGGGAGGTAAGGAATGTCGTGCTCGGTGCAGTACGCCTCGGCCCATTCGGGGGCGACGACGACGTAGCGCCGATCGAACTTGTCCAGTGCTTCCACTGCGGCCAAACTCCAGCCCAGCAGGGCCACGAAACCGTTGTTCGGGTCTTTCTCCAGCCTGTCTGGCTGAGCCATGAAGTTCCTTCCCCTAGATGATTCATCGGTCGAGGTCCTTCGCTCCACCGTACAGAGGCCCTGTCGGTCACTCGTCACCCTGTCCGTGACGGTGGATCACGGACCCGCCGTACGCAGGCGTTCGGTATCGATCACGATCGACAGATTTCCGCCGATCGTGCACGATCGTGAACAACGAGGTGCGGCGCGCGCCCACCGGAAACGAGGAGTGCGGAATGACGGTCGACAAAACCGGTGCCGAGGTCGAGATCTCCCGACAGGCGGACCGTTTCACTGTCTCGGTGGAGGGTTCGCAGGTCGGCTTCACCGAGTTCGTCGACGACGAACACGGCCGACGTGTCTTCTTCCACACCGAGGTCGACGCAGCCTACGGCGGACGTGGTCTGGCAACGGTTCTCGTGCAGCAGGCACTCGACGCCACCCGCGCCGACGCCAAGCGGATAGTTCCGATCTGCGAGTTGGTCGCGGCCTTCGTCGGCAAGCACTCGGAATTCGACGACATCGTCGAGCAGCCCACCGACGAGATCCGGCAGTGGCTGGCCGACCGGCAGGGCTGACGGCGGGAATACCGTCGAACACCGTCGGGTTGAGGTCGATAGAGTAGTTGCAGAGTCAACTACATTGCCGAAAGGGACGCCCATGCCCGCAGTGACGGTCGACAACATCCTCGCCTTGCCCCGAATCTCCATGCCCGACGCCACCGCCGTGCCTCGGCCGGTCCGGTCCGTCACGACGGCACCGACGGGATACGAAGGGGAAGGCTTTCCGGTCCGCAGAGCGTTCGCCGGACTGGACATGTCGTCTCTCGATCCGTTCATTCACATGGATCAGATGGGTGAGGTGAACTACGCGCCCGGTGAGCCGAAGGGGACGCCGTGGCATCCGCACCGCGGGTTCGAGACGGTGACCTACATGATCGACGGCATCATGGAGCACAAGGACTCTCACGGCGGCGGCGGAATCATCAGCGGTGGCGACACCCAGTGGATGACGGCAGGCGGTGGCATTCTGCACATCGAGGCTCCGCCGGAGCATCTGGTGATGTCCGGCGGGTTGTTCCACGGAGTTCAGCTCTGGGTCAATCTGCCGCGCGAGAACAAGATGGCGCACCCGCGCTATCAGGACATCACCGGGAGCAAGGTGGCCTTGGCGTCGAGCCCTGACGGGGGTGCATTGGTCCGCGTCATTGCCGGCGAGATCGCGGGGCTGCAGGGACCGGGTTCGACCTACACCCCGATTGCGCTCTCGCACAGCACGATCGCACCGGGCGCGGCGCTGACGCTGCCGTGGAATCGTGAATTCAACGCACTCGTCTACGTTCTGGCGGGTGAGGGCACGGTGGGCGCGGAGAAGCGTCCGATCCGGATGGGGCAGACGGCTCTGTTCGGCCGCGGCGACACGATCGACATGTCCGCGTCTGCGGTGGGGGAGTCGCTCGAGGTGTTCGTTCTGGGCGGCAAGCCGATTCGGGAACCCGTCGCGATGGCAGGCCCGTTCGTCATGAACACCAAGTCCGAAGTGCTGCAGGCGTTCGAGGACTACCAGGCCGGGCGGCTCGGCGTACCCGTCGAATGATCCCGCCTGCCGTGCAACGATCTCCTGCATGAGCGACGCAGAACCCCGTATTCGGAGAACACGGCTGTATCGCCGACTGGTCACCCGCGCGGACGGCCCGCTCGAGCCCGCGCGGGCGGCCAGGCGGCTGTCCGCCTACGTCTACGGAAACATCCTGGTCCTCGCAGCGGTCGCAGCATCGACGCCCAGCTCGATCGAGCACGGAACGGCTGCCGTTCTGGTTCTGGCCACTGCGGTGACGACGTTTCTGGCGCATGTGTTCGCGGATTTCGTCGCGAGCAGTCAGATTCCCGAAGCGCACGGTGATGCCACCGACGAGCAACGCACCTTCAAGGCCTTCGAGGAGCTTCGCGACGCGGTGCCCATCCTGAGCTCCGGCACCGTCCCCGCCCTGATGCTGGCCCTCGGCTGGTTGTCGGTACTCCCGGGGCAGTGGTCGGAACTGCTGGCCGGCGGCGTGATCGTGGTGCGCATCGCCACGATTCAGATGGTCACGGAGCGAATTCGCGGCAACCCGTTGACCTTCCGCGCGATTCTCGGTGGGTTGGCCACCGCCGCAGTCGCCGCGCTCATCGTGCTGGCGAAGGTCTTTCTGGGTCACTGACCGCCGAACTCCTCGTACAGCTCTGGCAGGAACCCGGCGAGGTGGTTCATCTCCTGCCCGCAGTGCAGCAGCAGATCGCGAGCGAGATCGATCCCGAGCACGAGATCCGTCGGGTCCACCGACGCCCCACGGCGAACGGCGCACGCGGCCTGCTTCACGTCCGGTACGTGCAGCCCTCGAAGGTTGAGAAAGAAGCGGCTACGCATCTCGGCACCGCCGTCCACGGGGCGCACCTGGTGGGCCAGCCAGCCGAGGTCCACCGGTGCGATGGAGCTGCCCACTCGGCCGAAGACGATCGTCTGACCTGCGGGGACGTCGAAGCCGTGCGCAATGGGATCGCGAAAAGCGATGCCCAGCTGCTGCAACTTCGGACCGACGTACTCGTCCACGAACGTCGTGTTGCCGATGTATTTTGCCTTGTCGGGAATGTCGAGTGCCGTTCGATCCTCGGCGAGGTCTGCGTAGAGGTGGGCATCGGGATGCCACAGCTTGTAGCGTGCAGCCTCGACGGAATGCCAGCCGAACCACCAGTCCCACATCGCTGCCGTCACGCGCGGCATCACCGTGCGGACCGCCACGAACGTCACTCCGTCGGCGCGTCGACCGTATCCGGTTTCGACGCTGGAGTATCCGGTGGGCGCGAGATCGGTTGTGATCGAATCGAATCCGGGAATCGAATCGGGCACGAGAGCTGGGCCCGCACAGGTGTCCGTAACGACGGCCGGTGCGGGCACCGTGCGCTGTGCCATGTATCGGGCGTACGGCAGATTCCGATCGGCGTCACGATAGCCCTGATAGCGCTCGCCGCACTCGTCGCCCGAACCGGTCGCCGGTGCCGCTACCGCCTCGGCTACCGGGCCGACGACGGCGACCGTGGCCGCGGCGGCTGCTCCGATCAGGATCCGGCGTCGCGTCGGTCCCCGGCTCATGTCCCCACCCTGCTCAACATCTGTTGAGGCTAGGTCGTGGAATCGGCGAATGTCAACGGCCTGGCACTACACTGCGCGGTATGAGTCCGGCACACCCCAAGGACGATGAGTCGAGAGTGCGTCGGCGCGACGAGATCGCCACCGCCGCGATCGAGGTGCTCGCCAACCGAGGGCTTCGCGGCTTGACGCACCGGGCGGTGGACGCTGCAGCAGGTCTCGGCCCCGGGTCGGTCAACTACCATGCGCCCACTCGAAGTCGACTGCTTCACCTGGCGCTCGGCCAACTGTTCGTCCGTGACTTCGAGGTGGCCGGAGCGACGTTCGGCAGTCTCGTCGACGTCAAACCGCTCAACGTCGACGTCGTGGTGTCCCGCATCATCGATTTCATCGACGCCATGACGTCCGGGGATGCCGTCAAGCGGGTGATCGCTCGCCACATCATGCTCGGCGAGGCGCAGCACGACGACGAAATCCGCGAGCTGTTCGACAGTCAGCGAGCAGCATTCGTCACCTACACCCAGTGGATTGTCGCCTCGCTGGACTCCGAGGATCCGCCGTCCGACGCCGAAACCCTCGTGGTGATGATCGAAGGTCTGGTGCAGCGGCAAGTGCTGATCGGATCACGACTTTCCCCGACGTTCATCGAGCAGATGTTGCGCAAGATCGTCGTGGCCTCACCTCTGGTCGAGGACTGAGCGGACGTCATCCCAGTAGCGACCGACGCTCGGTGTGGGTGAACGTGAAGATCGTTGCGCCGAAGCTGATCAGCGCGGTGAGGAGCAATACCTGCGGGCCGGTGATGACGACGCCGATGAAGGCGCCGATCGCACCTCCCAGTGCGAAGGATCCGAGAAGAGCTGTGTAGCAGAGCCAGTCGTAGCGCGTTCCGCCGCCGAACATGTGCCGTTCGATACCCTGGCCGAGTTTGACCATGGTGCCGGTGACGTAGCTCAGGGGAATATAGGTTTCTTCCTTCTTCGTGAACGCGGTGTTCAGTGCACCGAGTGCGAAGGCCACCAACAGAATCGGGTAGAAGTTCACGGTGGCCGACGACCATCCGGAGATGGCGATGTCGATTGCTCCCGCGCCGGCGAGCGCGATCGTGGTCAGCACCGTCGCTCCGTGGGGATGGTTGGACCAGTAACGACGCCGGCAGATCGACGAGATCACCACGCCGGCCAGAAAGGAGCCCATGAGCGCGAGAGCCGCGATAGGTGAGGCACCCGGGGTAACTTCCTTGCCCTCGGGATGCCCGAAGTGTCCGACGACCGCGCGTTCGGTGTTGCCGGTCATGAAGGTCACGAAGTAGCCGGCGGAATGCAGGAACGCCACTGCACCCACCATCCCTGCCAACCCGGACAATATCCAGGACAGACGAGCTTCGGCACCGACGGCTGTTTCGCGGCTGATCGTCAATGGGGAAGTCATGACTCGATTCTCCTGGCTACGGGCGAACCGGCAAATCTTTGAGTTGTCAGTCACATAACCGACTGCGATTCAGCGTTCGCCACCATTCCGCGATGCATCACCCTGTTTCCCACGACTCCGCTGTGATCGGCTCGATGCATCACACATCGGTTGTCCCACATCACCACATCGTCGGGTGCCCACGCATGTCGCAGCACATTGGTTTCGCGAGTGGAGTGCTCGAACAGGTGGTGCACAGTCTCGTGTGCCTCCTCGGTGGACATTCCGCTGATCGCGACGCACCGCGCCGGTGCAGACAACGCCAGTGCGGTGCGCCCGGACACGGGATGTACTGCGAACAAGGGGTGTTCGGCACAGGAATCGGTGTCCGATGCCACCCCGGTCACTCGGTGTGTCACCGTTCTTCCGGCCAGGCTCGCTTTCAGACCGGCAGGCAATGTGTCGTACGCCGCGTACTGGTCGCTGAACAACGTGCTGCCACCGACCTCCGGCACCTCGACCGCACGTAATGCGGTGTAGGCAGGCGGATTCGGGACATACGTGGTGTCCACGTGGAAGGTCGATTTCGGAGGTGTGGTTCGGCCGACGTTGCTGATGACGTTCAGATCGGGAAAGCCCGGCACAGGTGTCTCGCCCTCGGTGAACATCATGTCGCCGAACCGCCGGAGAAACGCCAGGAAGCCTGCATCGTCCACGGGCTGATTCCGCAGAATCAGCACGCCGTGTTCGGCCAACAGCATTCGGAGTTCGTCGGTCGCAGTGGAGTTCAGGTCCAGATCGTCGATCTCGATTCCCAGCGTCACGAGGACATCTCCTTCACCGACAGTTCGTCGAGCGATCGTGCGAACAGTTCGTCGACGGCGATGCCTGCCGCAGAGGCCATCACCGCGAGCACGCTCGACGGTGAGTACGAGCAGTACAGGCCCGCCTCGAGGAACCACGGCTGCCCGTCGGGGTCGATCCGGAAGTCGAAGAGTCCGTAGTGTCGGCAGCCGAGGGATCGATAGCACGATCGTGCTGCGGCCCAGACCTTCTCGGTGACCGGATCGGAAACGTCCACTATCCACGCCTTGGTCTGTTCCTTCGCGACCAGGTACAGATCTCCGTCCGAGGTGCGATTCAATTTGTCGGCGCTGGTGCGAATCGACTCGACGGCATACTCCTCGAGGGGCAGGCAGATCAGTTCACCGCCTCGTTCGACGATGCCGCAGCGGACTTCGCGGCCGAGTTCGATGTACGACTCCACCAGCGCCGCAGACGAGTAGGTCAGAGCCTCGCTCACTGCGGTTGCCAGACGGTCGGATTCGCGAACGAGTGTGACGCCCATCGAATTGTCCGAGTCCACGGGCTTGACGACGACCGGCAGATCGACGTCGACGTCGTCGCCGCAGCGGACCACGACACCGGCGGGAACGGCGACCCCGGCCGCCGCGACGACGGCTCGGGCGCGAGCCTTGTCCGCGGTCATCGCCATCACGTCCGGACCGTTGCCCACGTACGGCACGCCCAACAGATCGAACAGGCTGCGGTATGTCGTCATGCCGGGCAGGCAGAACATCTGCGGCACCATGACATCGAAGTGCCACGACGACATGACCTCCACTGCCTGTGTCAACGACATCTGATGCGCCGCAGATACACTGGCAGCGTCGATTCCGCCGGGAAAGCTCCAGAGACCGCCGGGGGAGACGAACGCCACCTCGAACCGGTAAGCAGGATCCCCACCGAGCGCGTCGAGGAATCCGCCCGCGTACACCCGCGACAGATCGCAATGGAACTCGTCCACCGATGATCCGACCAACACTAGTACCGACAGGGCCATCAGTCGCCTCCGTTCTCCACGAGCTTGCCGATATTGAAGTCGATGCGGGACCAGCCGCGTCGCGCCAGAAGATTTCGCACCAGGAGCGACGGAATCTGGAGGTGGTGCACCAGCAGATAGGGCAGTGGATCCCAACCTGTGAGGATGGCGTCCTTTCCCTCGAAGATGCTGCGAAAGCGAGCCTTTCGGTTGCCCTCGGTGAGCAGACGCCACACCTCGTGGTAAATCCAGTAGGTCGGGCGAGCCGAGGAGAGCGGCACAACCTCGGGGTGTCCGTCGTCGAGATACGCGGCAGCCAGGTCGGGATGGTCGTAGAACATCGTGATGGCCGAATGGGTGCGAGGGTTGCATTCGATGGCATAGATGTGGCCGTCGGCGGCGGACTCGATGAAGTCGAACGACAGCTGGCCGGTGACGTCCAGCGAATTGACGAAAGTGTGCACCCAACTCAGGATTTCGGGTTTGTCCACCATCTCGTAGTTGACCTGGAACGCCGACGATTCGCAGCAGCCGTACACCTGCAACCGTCCTCCACGGACGGTGCCGTGGGTGCAGTACTCCTGCCCGGCGACGAACTGCTGCAGGATCCACGGATCGTTCTCGGAGATCCCGAGACCGCGTGCGAATCGCAGGTTTTCGGCGGGCGTGTCGCGGGTCAACCGCGTCAGGTCCATTCGGCCGACCGGGTTGTAGGAGATGCGTTTGAGGATGTATTCGCGGCCCGGCGGGAAGTCGAACTCCTCGATCTGCCGCACGTCGGTGATGCGCCGCCAATCGGGAACGCGCAGGCCGAGCGATGCAGCGCGCTCGGAGAATCGGGACTTGTCGTCGAGCATGCGAACGGTGTCGCCGTCGCCGTGAATCACCTCGCAGTGTGGATCGAGGAGTGCCCGTGCGTCGGCATCGTGAATGCTCGCAGCGGGGCTTGCCACTGGGACGAAGACGTCGACGCCCTCGCGGAGCACCACATCCAGAAGTGCTCTGGCGTAGCCGGATTCGGTCGGTTCGGGTATGCAGTGAAACCGATCGACTGCCCGGGAGAACCGGTGGCCGGAGAAGCGATACTTGGCCGATTCCACCAGAACGACGCGATGGCCGGCGAGATGGAAGGACCGCGCGAGCTGCAGTGCCTTGGTCATCTTGCCGCCGCTGATCAGGACCGTCTTGGGCGAGTCGGTTCGGTGAGTGGCGGGCCGACCGCCGCGTACGGCGGCCACCCCCGCCGCCACGAGATCGACGGGGAGGGTGGCCGCGAGGCCGACAAGCGCGGCAACCGTACGAATCATGTTCGACGGATCAGCGTCACGCCGTCGCGCAGAGGAAGCAGAACCTGCTCCACGCGAGGGTCGTTCGCCACGTAGTCGTTGAATTCGGCGACGGCACGGCCGTTCTCGGACGGCTGTTCGCTGTACGGCTCGCCCTGTAACAGAGTGTTGTCGACGGCGATCACGGCGTTCTCGGCCAGCAACTCGCTATCGAGCAGATGTTCCACGTAGGCGCGGTATCCGGTCTTGTCGGCGTCGACGAAGACCAGATCGAACTTTCCGTCCAGCCGGCGCAGGGTGTCCAGTGCAGGCCCCACCTCCACCGTGATGGACGAACCTGCAGGTGATTCTGCGAAGCAGGACTGCGCGAACTCGGCCACATACGGATCCACCTCGCACGCGACCAACTCGCCGCCTGCGGGCAGAGCCTCGGCCATCGCCAGTGCCGAGTAGCCGGTGAACATACCGATCTCGAGCACCCGCTTCGCCCCGGTCATGTGCACGAGGAACGCAAGGAAGCGTCCCTCCACGTGGCCGGAGAGCATCTCCATCTCCAGGGGCCCCGAGCCGGAGACGACGTCACGTGATCTCCAGTCCTCGGTGCGGGTCCGCGACGCCAGAGTCGCCAGCGCTGCGGATTGGGAGGTGGTGCAGGTGTCGAGATACGGGTCGAGTCCCGCGGCGAGATCGCGGGCTCGATGAACACGGGTGGTCAGCTCGTCGGTGACCCCGGCGCCGGCGTCGAGCAGATCGGCTATCTCGCTCAGCTCGCGCGCCAGAATCGTCGTCGGGGTCACCGGTCGCGGGGCCTTCGTCACGGCGTCGGCGCGGTGAACATGTCGAGGCCCTCGCCTGCCCGGGGGAAGTCCAGGCAGATCTTCTTGTGCAGCGTCAGAACGTCGGCCAGCTCGGCTGCGTCGAGGTCGTTGAGGAAGCGGCACGTACCGATCGGATCGGGAACCGCGGCGCGCAGGATGCCGTCGCGGGTCTTGAGGATCGATGCCGTTGCCTCGGAAAGCAACTCGGGTGTCAGGTACGGGCTGTCCAGGGCCAGGCCGATGCTGGACATCACGCCCAGTACCCGGTCGCGGTCGGCCGTGGACAGGTGTCCGCGTTGCTCGGCGACGGTCGTCGAGAGCGCCATGTCGATGTTGATCGCGTGGCCGTGGAAGAACGGGGCAGGCGGGGTCAGCTCGAGGGTCGGGCTCCACGTGTGGCCGAAGGCGATGACGCGATCGAGATCGATCTCGTGGAGATTGGGTGCTTCGAGTTCGAGCATCGTCGCGATTGCCGAGTAGGTCAGTCTGTCTGCGACCGAACGTAATTCCGCTGTTCCGTCGAGATGGCCGAATCGGGTTCGCAGCAGTTCAGGACCGTATTGTTCGAGCATCTCGAAGATCTCCAGATTGCCGACGACGGAGATCTTGATCAGCTCGGCCATGCCGTTGCGCACCTGATCCTCGGGCAGCGTGCCGAGGAACGAGAAGTCCAGCAGCACCTTCTGCGACGCGTGGTAGGCACCGAGGCGGTTCTTGTGCTTTCCGTAATTGACGGCCACCTTGATGGACACGCTCGCGTCGATCAAGCCGATCAGTGTGGTGGGAATCCGAATGTACGGGGTGTTGCGACGGTAGCTTGCGCACGCGAAACCTGCTACGTCCGTGGTCAGTCCGCCGCCCACCACGAGCACCGGCTCGGTGCGGACCAGACCGAACGCATCGAACTCTCCCACGATGCGCTCGAACGTCTCCAGCGACTTCGCGGTCTCCGCAATGTGAACCGGAACCACCGTCAGTGCGATCTCGTGGTGATCGAAGTACGCGCTGATCCGGTCGCCGTAGATGTCGTGCACCGATTCGTCGACGACCATCAGCGCGCGACCGTACGGCCGGTAGCTGTCGGCCAATTCGGTGTTCTCGATTGCGAACACTCCGTCGACATAGATCAGGTCGTATTCGATGCGCTCGTATCCCTCGACGCGAAACGACCTGTCCCCGGCAACGACCTGGGCCTGAAGATTGCTCACTGGTTACTCCTGGAGGTTTGTATGGAAGGTCAGACTGAGAGCAGAGCTCGGACGCGCTCGGGATCGAGTGCATCGACGGTCTCGGTGGCCGAGACGAATTCGGTTCCTGCGGTGTTCTCGTTGGGGAATGCCACACAGGTGATGCCCGCGGCGACGGCGGCCTGGACTCCGCCTGCATTGTCCTCGATGGCCACACTGTCGGACGCGCTCTCTCCCAGCGTCTTCAGGGCGTATTCGTACGAGGCGGGATCGGGCTTGCCGGGCTCGACCGAGGTCGCGTCGACGATGATGTCGAACGAGTCGGCCGTCAGCTCGGGACTGAGAGCGGCCAGCAGCGCGTCGATGTTCTCTCGCGAGGTCGTCGTCACGAAGCCGACTTTGAGGCCGTTCGCTTTCGCGGAGTCGATCGTGTCGGCGACGCCCGGACGCGTCTTCACGTCCGATTCGCCGATCAGCCGTTGGAAGATCTCCGACTTGCTGGCGTGTATTGCGGCGGCGTCCACCTCGGTACCGGCCTCGGACGCGTATTCGCTGATGCGGTCGGCACCACCGTTCGATCCGAGCATGGCCCGGTAGTCGGCGCGGGGCCAGTTCCAGTTCAGATCGTGTGCTGCGAAGGCCTCGTTGAACGAGCGGCGCTGCAGTTCGGACGTGTCGACGAGTGTGCTGATCGAGCCGAACAGAATTGCGGGCATGGTTGCCTTTCGGAGCGAGAGACGTTGTACCAGTCAACGTCTCGCGCATGCGCGATGGGGTGAGTTGGTTGCGGGGGTATGCCCCACCGGAACCGAATCGGAAACCTTCGAATTATTTTTCGTCCGGCTACGAGAGCGCGCGTCGCGAGGCGAGGAGAACGAATTCAGGAAATTTGCCCGAGCGACTACCTGTGTCGCTGAGTACCTGGTAATCTCCGTAACAGTTACCTACAGCTTTTCGACGATGGAAGGAACCACGGCGATGACCAGCACACTCTCCAGGAACGACGTTCTCGAGCCCGAGGACGTTTCCGCTCGTTTGCTCGATTCCGCCGCCCAGCTGTCGTACGACCCGTCCGAGGAGGTCGACTGGGAAGCCGATCTCGATCCCTCCCTCTACGGACTCAACCCGGAGTGGAGCACCCTCTACGGCACGAAGCTGTGGGACGAGATGAGCGAGGAGCAGCGCATCACGCTCACCCGCCACGAGGTCTGCTCGATCATGAGCACCGGCATCTGGTTCGAGATGATCCTGCAGCAGATGGTTCTGCGCGATCAGTACTGCAAGGATTCCTCGGGATCGGACTTCCAGTTCGCGCTCACCGAGATCGCCGACGAGTGCCGTCACTCGATCATGTTCGCCCGCGCCTGCCAGAAGATGGGCATCAAGGCATACCTGCCGCGTCGATCCAGCATCGAACTCGGCCGCGGCTTCAAGGCCCTCGCGTCCGCCGAGATCGCCTACGGCGGCATCCTCGTCGCCGAAGAGGTGCTCGACGTCATGCAGCGCGACTGGATGCGCGGCGAGAACGTACTGCCGCTCGTGCGCACCACCAGCAAGATCCACGTCGTCGAAGAGTCGCGGCACATGACCTTCGCGCGCGCTCAGATGCGTGAAGACATCGCGGGGAAGAGCCCGGCTCGCCGCAAGGCCAGCGCGCTCGTCGTCGCCATCGCCGCCCGCATGATCGTGTCCAACATGGTCAACAAGGAGGTCTACGCAGCAGCGGGCCTCGACGTCGACCGCGCAGTGAAGGAAGCGAAGAACAACGCTCACCACCACACGATGATGCGCACCTCGAGCGAGCACCTGATGGCATTTCTTCTCGACTGCGGTTTGGTCACCAAGCCGGCCGAGATGATCTACCGTCGCCTGCACATGCTCTGACAAATACCGCTCGAGGCCGTGAAGGACATCTGAGAACAATGCCGTTCGCGATCACGCAGAACTGTTGCAACGACGCATCCTGCCTGTCGGTGTGCCCCGTCAACTGCATCCATCCGACGCCGGACGAGCCGGATTTCGGCAAGACCGAGTTGCTCTACATCGATCCGCGCTCGTGCATCGACTGTGGGGCTTGCGCCGACGCGTGCCCGGTGGACGCGATCACTCGCGTCTCGAGATTGACGCCCGATCAGCAGATCTACGCCGACATCAACGCCGATTACTACAAGGACAAGCCCGCTGTGGCGGAGTGGGGCGCGCCCCGATTCCCGGTGGCGACGGTCAACGACCTGCCGCCGATCGACATCGCCATCGTCGGGACCGGACCGGCCGCCTGCTACACCGCCCAGGCGCTGCTGCGCGTGCCCGGCACCAACGTCACGTTCTACGATCGGCTGCCCACCGCAGGCGGTCTCGCCCGCTACGGCGTCGCTCCCGATCACCTGGGTACCCGACGCATCAGCGAGCACTTCCGTGGGATTTTCGTCCATCCACGGGTGACGATGAAGCTCGGTGTCGAGGTCGGTAAGGACATCGACCACGTCGAACTGGCCCGAAAGTTCGACTCGGTGGTCTACGCCGTCGGTGCCGACAAGGACCGAGCACTCGAGATTCCCGGCATCGACCTCGACGGATCCGTCAGCGCGCGCACCCTGGTGGGCTGGTACACCGGCCACCCCGACGTGCCAGCCGACGCGATCGACCTCACCGGCGTCGACCGCGTCACCATCATCGGAAACGGCAACGTCGCACTCGATGCCGCACGCATCCTCACTGCCGACCCGGACGGGCTCGACGGAACCGAGATCGCCCCGCACGCTCTGGCCGAGCTGCGTCGCCATCGGGTGAACGAGGTCGTCGTCCTCGCCCGTCGTGGTCCGGAGTACGCCGCTTTCACCCGTTCCGAATGCAAGGCGCTGGTCGACCGCGCCGGCGTCGATGTCGTCGTGGCAGGACCGGACGGAATCGTCGACGCCATCGATCGCCTGCCGTTGTCCGCTCCCGCATCGGCTCTGGCCGGGGCCACGCGAGTCGAGCTGGGATCTATTGCGCAGGGCCGGCGTATCGTCTTCGCGTTCGGCCGGGCACCGTCCGCCCTGCACGGCAGCGGCTCGGTGCAGTCCATCGAGGTCGGCGTCGGTGAGCAAGCGGTGTCGCTCGAGACCGAGCTGGTGCTGCTTGCCATCGGCTACCGCGGAACCCCGTCGCCGGGTATTCCGTTCGACGACATCACCGGCACCATTCGCAACGTGGGCGGTCGCATCACCACTGCCGACGGCACTCCGGTGCCAGGGTGTTACGTCGTCGGGTGGGCCAAGCGAGGTGCCACCGGTGGCATCGGCGACAACAAGATCGACGCCGAGGAAACCGCCGAGGCACTGCTTGCCGATGTGCCGACCCGGGGCCCGGCTCGTCCACTCGGATGGTACGGAAAAGTGAGCGCGGCGCTGGGCGACAGGGTGTCGCGAGCACGCTGACCGGTCGGTATCGGCAGGTTCTGTTCACCTTGTGTAGCAGTCTCATTCGAGTCTGAGCAATTTCGGTGCACAGCTGTCCACGCGGGGTTACCGTTGAGTATGGCTGAACGGGGGGCCAAGCCCCAGGTTTCTTTTGTGAGACGGACGATGCTGCGCGCAGTCCGATCTTTGTTCAATCCGCTCCGGCCCGACGACTACCTGTCGATGATCAATCCGCTGTGGACCACCCGCGAGCTTCGGGGGAAGGTCGAGCGGGTGACACCGGAGGGCTCGGAGGCCGTCTCGGTCTACATCCGGCCCGGCTTCGAGTGGCAGGGCCATACGCCGGGACAGTACGTGCGGCTCGGGGTGCTGATCGACGGCCGCTATCACTGGCGGGCGTATTCACTCACCTCCGATCCGGACCCGGTGGACGGATTGGTCAGTGTCAGCCCCAAGCTCGTGCCCTCCGGGACGGTCTCGCCGTACCTGGTGGGAACGATCAGGACCGGAGACATCGTTCGGCTCAGCGAGGTGGAGGGTGAGTTCACCCTGCCGAGCCCGATTCCGGACAAAATGGTCTTCATCAGCGCGGGCAGTGGAATCACGCCCATCATCAGCATGTTGCGCGCCCTGGATCACCACGATCAGGTGCGCGACGTCGTGGTGGTGCACTCGGTGCACGACCGCAAGCAGTTGATGTTCGCCGAGACGCTCGACGAGTTCGACGCCAAACACGACGGTTTGACGGTGAAGTTGCGGATCACCAGCGACGAAGGTCGGATGAAAGCATCCGAACTGGACGAGTTGGTCCCGGATTGGCGTGATCGCGAAGCATTCTGCTCCGGACCGGGTGAACATCTGGACGATCTGCGTTCCTACTGGAAAGACCAGGGGGACTACGACAAGTTCCACCACGAGAGTTTTCAGCCCGTCATCGGCGGCGGAGACGATGCAGGTGAGGGCGGCACGGTCAAGTTCATCAACAGCAAGAAGGACGTCGAATGCGACGGTGGCACAACGATTCTCGCCGCAGGTGAGGAAGCCGGACTGGATCTGACGTTCGGTTGCCGCATCGGCATCTGCCACACCTGCGTGGGTACCCTGAAAAAGGGGCGTTTACGTGACCTACGTAACGGGGATATCTCCGAACCTACGGGGCAAGCGGTTCGGATCTGTGTCAACACTGCTGAGGGCGACATCGAAATCGAACTCTGATCAACACATCGAACAGGGGAATTCATGACGATCGACGAAACCACCAGGCGCACCACGACCAGTGACGAGCCGGTGAACCCACTGGCGCACCTGAGTGACGAGACCATTGCCGAACTCGCCAAGGAGTTCGACGCCATTCACGACGAGGTGTACGCCAGCCTCGGCGACAAGGACCGCAAGTACATCACCTCGGTGATCGCCGCCCAGCGTCAGTTGCTGGTCGCCGGACGAGTGTTGTTGCTCGGATCCACCAGCAAGCCGGCCTGGCTGGCGGGCACTGCGTGCCTCGGGATCGCGAAGATCCTCGAGAACATGGAGATCGGCCACAACGTCATGCACGGTCAGTGGGACTGGATGAACGATCCGGAGATCCACTCGTCCGTGTGGGATTGGGATACCGCCTCCACCGCGAACTCGTGGAAGCACTCGCACAACTACGTCCATCACACGTACACCAATATTCGCGGCAAGGACAAGGATCTCGGGTACGAGATCATGCGTATCGATCCGCGGCAGAAATGGCACCCCGCGTACTTGGCCCAGCCGTTCTACAACGTTCTGTTGATGGCGTTCTTCGAGTGGGGCGTGGCGCTGCACGACCTGGACATCGAAGCCATCCGACGCGGCGAGAAGCCGGTCAAGGATCTCGTCGAGGACCTCAAGGGCATCGGCGTCAAGGCACGCAAGCAGTTCGTCAAGGACTACGTGGGCTGGCCCATCATCAGCGCCGGTGCGTTCGCGCTGGCGCAGCTGGCCTCGGGTGGCCGGTTGCCCGAGAGCAAGAGGTCTCGTCTGGCGTCCAAGCTGCGTGGCTCCGCACGTTTCGGCAAGAACCGTCGCACCGCGGCACTGCTGGACAGCCGGTTCAGCGGGGTCGAGAGCACGTTCCTGTCGACGGTGGCCGCGAACTTCACCGCCAACATCATTCGTAACGTCTGGTCGAATGCCATCATCTTCTGCGGTCACTTCCCGGATCAGGCATACACCTTCAGCCAGGAAGAAGTGGAGAACGAGACTCGCGGCGGCTGGTACGTCCGTCAGCTCGTCGGTGCCGCCAATATCGACGGCGGACCACTGTTCCATCTGATGAGCGGCAACCTGAGCTACCAGGTGGAACATCACCTGTACCCGGATATGCCCAGCACTCGGTACTCGGACGTCGCGCCGAAGATCAAGGACATCTGCGAGCGCTACGAATTGCCCTACAACACCGGGCCGTTCTTTCAGCAGTGGGGAATGGTCCAGCGGACCATCGCCCGTCTGGCGTTCCCGGGCGGCAAGACTCGGCCGAAGCCGGGCCCCTACCGTCCCGAGGAGAGCTGGCGTCGCAAGTTCGCCGAGGGAGCCACCAAGGACAGCGAGGCCGCCAAGACGCGTGGTCGCGTTCCCGCCGGCCATCCAGCGGCCGGACCGGAGCACAACTCCGGCGGCGTCGACGTTCAGCCACCGCCCCGCGGCGACGACTAGAGATCGACCGCTCGAACCGACGAAGTACCGCGGCCACCCGATCATCGGGTGGCCGCGGTACTTCGTTGTCGGGGTTCCGTCGTTGCGGTCGATCAGGTCATGTCGACGTCCTTGGTCTCGATCAACCGCTTGGTGCACACCAGGCTGAGCACCGACAGCAGGGCCAGCATGACGCCGATGGAGATGCTGCCGAATGCAGCCGTGAGCGGTGCCGCGAGCATCGGCGGAATCGCGCCACCGAGGACGCCGGCGAGGTTGTAGCCCAAACCTGCTCCGGTGTAACGGAATCGAGTCTGGAACAGCTCGGGGAGCAGGGCTCCTGTCGGTCCGTAGGCCACTCCGAAGATGGCGAGCGTGACGCACATGCCGATCACGAATGCTGCGGGTGACCCGGTGTCGAGAACGGGGAACAGTGCGATCGACCAGGGAATCGCGAGCATGCACGCTCCCATGATCACTCGCCGTCGGCCGACGCGATCGGAGTAGGTCGCCGAGACCGCGATGGCGATTCCGAAGATGACCGCGGCGCCGATTCCGGTGATCAACACGAACGGGCGGTCGAATCCGAGGGTCTTGGTGCCGTAGCTCGTCAGGTACGCGGTCCCCATGTAGAAGAAGGCGAACAGGGATGCCAATGCGCCTGCAGCAGTGATGATTTCACGCTTCTGGATGCGCCAGGCGTCGAAGATCGGCAGTTTCGTCGGAGCCGCATTCGCCGGGGCCTGCTCCTCGGCGAGCTTGTTGGCGCGGAAGACCGGGGTCTCCTCGATGGCCAACCGCATGTACAGGCCGATGAGCACCAGAACGGCGCTGAGCAGGAACGGGATTCGCCAACCGTAATTGAGGAACGTCTCGTTGGTATCGCCGAGCAGCAGACCGGTCGCGAGGAATGTCGCACTGGAGAAGATGAAGGCTGCCGACGGTCCCAGCTGGGGGAACATCGCGTAGAAGCCACGTTTGCCGGGCGGTGCGTACTCGGCCGTGAGCAGGGTCGCGCCGGCCCATTCACCGCCGACCGCGAACCCTTGCCCGAATCTGAGCAGCACCAGGATGATCGGAGCGGCCACGCCGATCGTCTCCGCGCCGGGGAGCAGACCGATGGCGAACGTGGACACCCCCATCAGCAGCAGCGTCGAGATCAGGGTCTTCTTGCGACCGATACGGTCACCGAAGTGTCCGAACAGCACTGCGCCGACGGGCCTGGCGATGAACGCGACCGCGAACGTCGCGAACGAGGCCACAGTGCCTGCGGTGGAGCCGAGAGCCGGGAAGAAGATCGTCGGGAAAACCAGCGCGGCTGCGGTGCCGTAGATGAAGAAGTCGTAGAACTCGATCGTCGTGCCGATGCCACTGGCGACAGCGACCCGGCGGACACTGGTCTTGGTCTGCACCGCAGGTGGCGTCGCTGCGGACACACCCGGGTCGTCGGGTGAGACAGTGGTCATGGTTCCTCCGTTTTGTCGGGTATCGGGTAAATGTGCGATACCGAGTGCGACGAACGGTAGTGACCCGGGTCACCCCACGAATACCCCCGAATGGGGGGACCGGTCGAGGACTACTCCCAATGGGCGGTTTCGACGGCCGCTCGGTGGGTCTGCTCGAGAAAGGCCCTGAGCACGGCGTCGGGATCCTCGGCGGTGCGCACCGACCGATAGGGCAGGACGTATTCGCCGAGATCGCGATCGAAGTACGCCGGGGCAGTGACGGCCGGATGGCTGTCGTACCCCTCCGGATCGGGATACGCGTAGGCGTAGAAGACGCCCTCTGCGGCACCGCCCGGCCAGAAGCCGGCGCTGGAGACCTCGTCGCTGTAGGCCTCGTGCATCACCCAGTCCGGACAGTTCGGAATTCCGCCCGGGTGCTGTGGTGCGGGGCGACCCGAGAATCGAGTGACCGCGAGATCGAAAGCGCCCCAGAAGAAGTGCACCGGACTGGACTTTCCGCGGAAGTCGGCTCGGAAGGCCGAGAACACCCGATGTGCGCTCACGAGCGATCGCCAGAACTTCTCGATCGCGGCCGCGTCGTACGACGCATGCGAGACGTCCTCCGCGAACGGCGTGGCGTGCGTCAACTCGACGGGCACGCCCACCATCGGAGCGTCCACACCCAGTTGCGTCAGCAGGTCGAGGTACTCGGCGTAGAAGTCGGCGACGGTCCGCGGTTCGAGCTTCATGCTCCGTCGCTCACCGTCGGTGGTGGCGAGTATCAGCCGGTGCTCGAGGAAATCGAAGCGAATCTCGAGCCCCCGATCGCCGAGCGGCATCAGCGACGTCGTCAGGCCCGACGCGTCGACGTACAGCGCAACGCCCCACCAGTGATTGATCGAGGGCGACAACGCCATTCGTGTCTTTCCGACGATCTGGGTCCACAGGTGCACGGTGTCGCGAGTGTCCACCCAACTGTCCACCTCGAGTCGAGGCCATGCGTCGTGAGAATTTGTCATGTGTCGATGATGCACGCTCGGCGGTGGCGGAGGCCACACTCGGTGCCTACTCGGCCTCAGGCGCACCTCAGGGTTCGCCGGTACCGTCTGCTCCAGGGGCGGGGCGCCTGTGTCTGCGGTCGGTGAAGCGGAGGTGATCGTATGTCCATAGACCACAATCGAGACGTGTTCGACAGCGCGCGGGTAGCCGCTGCATACGTGGAGTACGCCGGTCCCACCGATGGGTTTCTCGACCGTGGGGAGGCAGCGGCGCTGGTCGCGGCAGCCGGGGTTGCTCGCGGAACGCCGGTACTGGACGTGGGCGTCGGAAGTGGCCGAACCACGGCGCTGCTGCGATTGCTCAGCGACCGCTACGTCGCGATCGATTACGCACCGAACATGATCGAGGGCTTTCGGCGGAATTTCCCCGACCTGCCTGCGCACGTTGCCGATGCGCGCGATCTGGCGGACTTCACCGACGGCGAGTTCGGCTTGGTGGTGTTCAGCAACAACGGAATCGACACCGTGACACATGACGAACGGATTCGGGTACTCGCAGAATTCCACCGAGTTCTGGGCGAGTCCGGAATTCTGGTGTTCTCCACGCTCAACCGCAACGGACCGTCGTTCGGGGAGAAGCCGTTTCAGCTCAGCCGACCTACCCAGAAATTCCGCTTCTCACCGAGAACTCTGGTGGTGTCGCTGGGTCGCCGCCTGCTCGATCCTGCGAGTGTCGTTCGGAGCCTTGCCAATTGGTGGTCTGCGCGCACTCGAGTCGTCGATCGCGGAACGTGGGCAGTCGCTCCGCTCGCTGCGCACGACTTCGCTCCGTTCATGCACTTCACCACTGTGGCGGACGTGCGACGACTGGTGACCGATGCCGGGTTCACCATCTCCGAGATCTTCGCCGACGACGGTTCGATCGTGGCACCCGATGCCCTGGCGAGCTCGGCGGACAACTTCACCGTCGTCGCACGCAAGTAGGGCCTCAGCCCAGTCGCTCGAGCGCCTCGGTCATCTTCTCCACCGTCTCCGGAGCAACTTTCGCTTCGAATCCCGCTTTCAGAAACGGTCCGGCTACCTTGGCGGCACCGTTGAATTCGACCTTCGCGTGGTAGTCGATTCGGGTCGAGTGTGATCCTTCGGCGGTCAACGTGATGTCGTCGACGCTGGTGGCCGTCTTGTTCTCACCTTCGAGCACGATGTGATGGGGCTCGTCGGTGACCAACGTGTAGGTCAGTTCGGTCGTGATACCGAACAACTTCGAGACATTGTGCCACTGCGTGCCGACGGCAACCGGACCGTCGGAAATCTGTGTGCAACTCTGCGTCCCGGGGTCCCGCGCTGTCGCGTTGGAGAAGTCTCGGAGAAAGGCCGCGGCCTTCTCGATCGTGACTTCGGCGGTGAATGTTCTGGTGACGTCGACCATGAAGCTCTCTCTTTCTGTGCGGATCAGTCTTCGAGGCGGACGCCGAGATGGTCGGCGAGGCGGCGCATGGTGTCGACTATCTGGTCCTCGGTCACCCGAGGAAATCCGGCCATCTTCCGAAACTCGGGGTCGGTGACGCGAGACCAGTCGTAGACCTGAGTCAGCGCGGTGCGATCCTCCGAGACCGCGTCGAGCTCCCAGGACCACCGCGTACCGCGAGGCTCCATGCCCTGACGACGAGGAATCCAACCGATGCGCCGGTCCTGTTCGAATGCGAACACAGTGTTCTCCATGACGTACTCGCCGAGCTCCGGCTGGTACATGTCCATTGCGAAGGTGTCGCCCACGGCTCCCAGCGGCGTCGGGTCGATCGCGCCGCGCAGCATTTCCGAGCCGTCGACAGCGGCCTGAACCTCGGGGTTGGCCAGTGCGGTGAACACCGAGGCAGGGGGAGCGTCGATCTCGCGGCGGACGGTCAGCTGGTCGGTCATGGGGCTCGCTTTCGGTTGTTTACGCTGGCTACGGAGTTACCCCCGTCTGCGCGGAAAGAAACTCCGATCGCCGTTTTTGCCTCGCAGTGGACACAACGACGAAACACGACCGCCACGTCGCATTCGTACAGTCGCCGAGTCGGACTCCGCAAAATCCAGCTGCGGAGCAGCACCTTGTCAAGGGGTAGCCATGAGTGGAAATACCGTCCGCCTGCAGGCGATCAAAGACGTCGAGGCGTATGTACCGCCTGCGGTCAGCTTCGTCGGAGACGAGAAGCCGGGCGAGATATTCGGTGAGAACGTCTTCAGCAAGGTCGTCATGCAGAAGCGTCTGCCCAAATCGGTCTTCAAGTCGGTGATGGCGACGATCGACAAAGGCAAGAAGCTCGACCCCATGGTCGCCGACGCTGTCGCGTCGGCAATGAAGGACTGGGCTCTCGAGAAAGGCGCGACGCACTACGCGCACGTCTTCTACCCCCTCACCGGATTGACGGCCGAGAAGCACGACAGCTTCTTCGACCCGGTCGGTGACGGCAGCGCACTCGCGGAATTCGCGGGCAAGACTCTGATCCAGGGCGAGCCCGACGCCTCGAGCTTCCCCAACGGCGGCCTGCGCAACACGTTCGAGGCGCGCGGATACACCGGCTGGGACGTCACCAGCCCGGCGTACGTGCTCGAGAACCCGAACGGCAACACCCTCTGCATCCCGACGGTGTTCGTCTCGATGACCGGTGAAGCCCTCGACCACAAGACGCCGCTGCTGCGCAGCCAGCAGGCGATGGGCGGCCATGCCGAGCGCATCCTGAAGCTCTTCGGCCACGAGAACATCGAGAACATCGTCTCGTTCTGTGGTCCCGAGCAGGAATACTTCCTCGTCGACCGACACTTCTTCCTCGCCCGACCCGACCTGCTCAACGCGGGCCGCACCCTGTTCGGCTCGAAGCCGCCCAAGGGCCAGGAGTTCGACGACCACTACTTCGGTGCCATCCCCGAGCGTGTGCTCGGCTTCATGATGGACACCGAACGCGAGCTGTTCAAGCTCGGCATCCCGGCCAAGACCAGGCACAACGAGGTCGCACCAGGACAGTTCGAGATCGCCCCGATGTTCGAGCGTGGAAACATCGCGGCCGATCACCAGCAACTGCTGATGACGACCTTCAAGACCATCGCCAAGAAGCACGGCATGGAGTGCCTGTTCCACGAGAAGCCCTTCGAGGGCGTCAACGGTTCCGGCAAACACGTCAACTTCTCGCTCGGTAACTCCGACCTGGGATCGCTGCTCGTTCCCGGCGACAACCCACACGACAACGCGCAGTTCCTCGTCTTCTGTGCCGCCGTCATCCGCGCGGTACACAAGTACGGCGGCCTGCTGCGCGCCTCGGTGGCGTCGGCGACCAACGATCACCGCCTCGGCGCGAACGAGGCTCCGCCCGCGATCATCTCGATTTTCCTCGGCGATCAGCTCGCCGACGTGTTCGATCAGATCGCCAAGGGTGCGGCCACGTCGTCGAAGGGCAAGGGCACCATGATGATCGGTGCCGACACCCTTCCCGTGCTGCCGACCGATCCCGGCGACCGCAACCGAACCAGCCCGTTCGCCTTCACCGGCAACAGGTTCGAGTTCCGCGCCCCCGGTTCGATGCAAACCGTCAACGGCCCGATGGTCACGATCAACACGATCATGGCCGAGGCTCTCGACTACATGGCGACCAACCTCGAAGCGGCCGTCGCCGACGGCACCGATTTCGACACGGCCGTGCAGAATCTGTTGACGGAGATCATCACCGAACACGGCGCGGTGGTGTTCAACGGCGACGGCTACTCCGACAACTGGCAGATCGAGGCCGAGTCACGCGGCCTACCGAACCTGCGTACGACGCTCGACGCCTTGCCGGAGCTGATCTCGGACTCGGCGATGGAGCTGTTCGAGAAGTACAAGGTCTTCAACCACCGAGAAATGCACTCGCGCTACGAGATCGGGCTCGAGCAGTACGCGCTGACCGTGTTCGTCGAAGCGCGGCTGACGCTCGAGATGGGTCAGACGTCCATCCTGCCCGCTGCGGTGCGCTACCAGACCGAGTTGGCGCACAACGTCAGCGCGCTCAAGGGCGCAGGCGTCGACGACGTGGACATGACTGCGCTACAGGCAGTCTCGGCTCCACTGTCGGAGTTGCACGCGGCTCTGGCGACGTTGAAGTCCGCTCTCGAGGCGGATCCGGGCGGCGACGCTCTGGCCGAGGCCACACACGCCAAGGACGAACTGCTGCCCGCGATGGCCGCCGTTCGATCGGCAGCGGACACCCTGGAAGCGATGGTGGCCGACGATCTCTGGCCGCTGCCGACTTACCAGGAGATGCTCTACATCCTCTGAGTGCGCTGCGGGCAGGAGTGGAGCCTGCGGAACGACCAGATAGGGCAGTGGTGTGGCTGAGTGCCGTCTGTGGCACTCGGTCACACCACTGTTGTTTTCGGGGTGAGCAATGTCTCGGACCGGAATAGCTTCGTGGAACTCCGTCGTTTCGAGTGAGCAGTGGCAAAGACTGTGCACGCACTCGTGAGGAGAGAGATCCATGAAGTTGTTTTCCCCGTTGACGCTCGGTGACCTGAAGCTCGACAACCGGCTGGTGATGGCCCCGCTGACGCGGGTGCGTTCGGGACGTGACGGAGTGCCGGGCCCGTTGGTGGTCGAGCACTACAAGCAGCGCGCATCCCTCGGTCTCATCGTCACCGAAGGCACCTACCCGAGCCACGCGGGCCAGGGATTTCCGGGCCAGCCCGGGCTGGTGACGGACGAGCAGATCGCCGGCTGGCGCAACGTCACCGACGCAGTGCATGCCGACGGCGGATCGATCGTCGCTCAGGTGATGCACGCAGGTCGAGTGACGCACGAGGCGACGACAGGTGGCCACGAGGTCGTCGGACCCAGTGCCATCGCCATCGACGGCGAGACCCGCACCTACGAGGGCAAGAAGCCGTACCCCACCCCTCGTGCGCTGCGTGAAGACGAATTGCCCTCGGTGATCGCAGATTTCGTGCAGGCGTCGAAGAATGCCATCTCGGCCGGAATGGACGGCGTCGAGGTCCACGGTGCCAACGGGTACCTGCTGCACGAGTTCCTCTCGCCCGCCTCCAATCAGCGCGACGACGCGTACGGCGGCTCGCCCGAGAACCGGGCACGCTTCGTGGCCGAGGTGGTCGAAGCAGTGGCCGACGCGCTCGGAGCGGGCAAGGTGGGAATTCGCATCTCACCCGAGCACAACATCCAGGATGCGCTCGAGACGGATTCCGACGACGTGCGTGCCACCTACCGTGCCCTGGTCGAGCGGCTCGCACCGCTGGGGCTGGCGTACCTCAGCGTGCTGCACAAGGATCCGGCGGGCGAGCTCGTTCAGGATCTGCGGCAGGCATTCGGTGGTGCAGTGCTCGTCAACAGTGGCTTCGGTGAGATCACCACCCGCGACGAGGCTCTGTCACTGATGGAGGACGGTATCGGCGACGCCGTCGTCGTCGGGCGTCCGGCAATCGCGAACCCCGACCTCGCCTACCGCTGGCGTGAGGATCTGCCGTTGAACGAGCCGGATCAGAGCACCTTCTACTCCGAGGGTGCCAAGGGCTACACGGACTACCCAGCGTTCAGTGCCTAGCGGCAGTGGTGCGGTTGAGTGCCCCAGGGGGCACTTGAACACACCACTGCGCGGAGCGCACTCAGAAGTCCGCGGTCTTGCGGGCGCGGACCTTGCTGACGATCGAGAACACCACGGCGATGATCATCAGTGCGTACAGCACGATGGTGATCGCGCTGCCGACCAGGATCGACGGGTCACCCTCGCTGACGGCCAGTGCGCGTCGCAGCGACTCCTCGGCCAGTGGGCCGAGGATCACCGCGATCAACACCGGTGCCAACGGAATGTCGTAGCGGCGCATCATGAATCCGACGATGCCGAGCCCGAGCATGAAGATCAGATCCACTATCGAGGCACTCGATGCGTACACGCCGAGGGCGGCGAACACCGAGATGCCGGCGTAGAGGTAGTTCTTCGGGATCTTGAGCAGCTGCGCCCACAACGGTGCGAACGGCAGGTTGAGGATCAGCAGCACGATCATCGCCACGAACAGGCTGGCCAGTAGGGCCCAGACGATGTCGCCGCTGCGCTCGAACAGCAGTGGTCCGGGCTGCATGCCGTACTGCTGGAAGGCAGCCAACATGATGGCCGCCGTCGCCGAGGTCGGCAGACCCAGAGCCAGTAGCGCTCCCATGGCCGTTCCGGCCGTGGAGTTTCCCGCGGCCTCCGGTCCAGCGACACCGCGAATGGCGCCCTTGCCGAACATCGGCTTCTCGCGCTTGCGATCGAGCCTGCGCTCGGTGCCGTACGCCAGGAAGCTCGGCACTTCGGCACCGCCCGCGGGGATCACACCGAACGGCACACCGAATGCCGTGCCGCGTAACCAGGCCGGCATCGCATCGCGGAACTCGGCCTTGCTCAGCCAGGGGCGTCCCTGCGACTTGATGAGGCTGCGGTCCTCGGGCCGACCGATCTTGGACGCGATGTGGATGACCTCACCGAGCGCGAGCATCGCGACGGTGATCACGACGATGTGAATGCCGTCGAACAGCGCAGGTACCTCGAACGTGAATCGTGAAGCGCCCGAGGGTCCGTCGATACCGATCACGGCCAGGGTGAGGCCGATCAGCAGTGCGGTCAGGCCCTTCAATGCGGAGTCCGAGACCACCGCCGAGGTTGCGATGAACGCGAACACCGCGAGGGCGAGGTACTCGGCCGGGCCGAAGTTGGTCGCCAACGACGCGAGCGTGGGAGCGAAGAACACCACCAGGGTCGTGGCGACGATGCCGCCGATGAACGCTCCGATGGCCGAAGTGGCCAAAGCCTGTGGGGCCCGGCCGTTCTTGGCCATCCGGTGCCCCTCGAACGTCCCGGCGATCGCGGTGCTGTTGCCGGGGGTGTTCATCAGGATGCCGGAGATCGAATCGCCGAACAGACCACCGAAATACACTCCGGCGAACATGATCAGCGCGGCGGTGGGGTCGAGGGTGAAGGTGACGGGCAGCAGCAGGGCCACCGCCATGGCAGAGCCGAGACCGGGGAGGACGCCGACGGCTGTGCCGAGCAGCGCGCCGACGAATACCCAGACCAGGTTCATCGGTGTCAGCGCGGTGCCGAACCCGTCGATCAGATTGCTCAATGAATCCATCGTGAAGTCAGCTCCGTCAGAAGATCTGGGCGAGAACGCCGCCGGGCAGGGTCAGGCCGAGGCCCGCGGAGAATGCAATCTGAATCGCGCTCGAGACCAGTAGCGCGATGGCCGCGTCGAACACGTACCGGCGGCCACCCAATCCGACCGAGACACCCCAGAACAGGATGGCACCGGCAAGAACCCAGCCGAGCGGATCGAGCAGAGCGATGAACACGGCCACCGATCCGACGGTGATCGACAGCGTGCGCCAGTTGCTGACGGTGCCGGTGTGCGGCTTGCCGTCGGCGTCGACACCGCGGTCGATGGTGTCGGGTTTGACCAGCAGCTGAATGGTGACCAGCAGGGCGACGACGAAACAGCCGCCCGCAACGATGGCCGGAAAGACCTGTGGGCCTGGTGATGTGGCGGTCGATGGAACGTCCATCGTGATGGTGCCGTAGACTAAGAAGGCTCCGAGTGCGACGAGCAGCGCCGGAACGATCAGTCCACTGCGGCCCGTCCAGAACGATCGGGATGTGCCGGTGTCCGTATCGGTAGTCGTCGTTGTCATACCAGCCCCAACTCCTCGAGAAGTCCAGTGATGCGTGTCTGCTCGACCTCGAGGAACTCACCGAACTCGTCCCCGGTCAGAACCGATTCCTTCCAACGGTTGCGTTCGACGGCCGTCGCCCACTGCTCGGTTTCGACCATCTCGGAAACGATGTCGATCAGAGTCTGTCGGTCCTCGTCCGAGATGCCCGGCGGGGCAACGATTCCGCGCCAGTTGACCAGGTCGACGTTGTAGCCCTGTTCGATGAACGTGTCCACGTCGAATTCTTCGAGCGGTTCGGGTGAGGCCACGGCGAGCGCTCGCACGTTGCCGGCCTCGATCTGATCGCGAAAGTCGTTGAAGCCACTGACCGCAACGCCGACGGTGTTGGACAGCAGGGCAGTCAATACTTCACCGCCGCCGGAGTAGGCGATGTAATTGATTGCGGCGGGGTCGATGTCGGCTTCCTGTGCAAGCTGACCCGCGACGATGTGGTCGATTCCGCCGAGGGAGCCACCACCGATCGGCAGTCCGCCGGGGTTGGCTCGCCACGCCTCGATCATGTCCTCGAGATTCTGGATCGGTGAATCCTTCGGGACGACGAACACCTCGAAGTCCTCGGCGAGTTTTGCGATCGGGACCGTGTCGGCCAAAGTCGTCTCGGAGTTGTTGATCGCGATACCGCCGAGCATGACGGTGCCGGTGATCATGACGGTGGTGGGCTGCCCACTGAGGTTGTCGAGCTGGCTCAGGCCGATGGTGCCGCCTGCACCGGGGACGTTGACGACCTGGGCGTTGTTGACGATGCCGTCGCTGCGCAGTGCCTGCTGCGATTCACGTGCGACAAGATCCCAGCCGCCGCCCGCAGCGGCCGGTGCGATCAACGTGAGCTTGGCGCGGGCATCGGAGCCGCTGGCGCTGTTGGCGGCGTCGATTCCCGCGACGGTCACCGCTCCCACCACCACCAAGGCTCCGGCCGTTCGTAACAGTGTGGGCGATATCGCCATCAGAGACCTTTCGTGTGGTGTGTCACAGCGTCAGGTTAGATACAGTCTGTCGGATTAGTCCAGTTCACAACATCGAGGACGATCTTCGATGGATTCGAGCAACGGGAGACACCGTGTCGGTAGCGAGCGCAGTGGCAGTAGCGATGAGCAACACACCGGAGGGGCAGGAAGCGTTGCGACGTGGTGCCGCCGAGGCCGAGCTGCGTCAGGCCGAGCTGATCGTATTGTCCGTGGTGGACCGCGATTCCGTATCGGCGGAGGACCAGAGCGCGGCTCAGGCGGAAGTGGAGCGAGCCCTTCCCGGGAAGGCGACGACCGTGCGCGTCGAACCGGACGGCGGCGACCCGGCGGGTGCGTTGGTGGACCTCGTTGCCGACGTCGGTGCAGGCATGGTCGTCATCGGCTCGAAGCGTCGATCCGCGGTGGGCAAGTTCCTGATGGGCAGCACCGTGCAGCGGGTGCTCCTGGACTGCCCGGTTCCCGTACTCGTCGTGAAGGCACCGTGACCCGGTAGTATCGGACAAACTTCACACCATACGACCCCGAGGAATCATGGACAGCGATAAACCCGGGCCGGACACGGCTCCCCGCACTACGGCTACTACGTGCGAGGCGGTGTCCGGCGAATGAGCGTTCTGCTCACTCTTCTGCTCGGCCTGCTCGTCGTTTTTCTCATCACCGTCGCGACCGGCTACTTCGTAGCCCAGGAATTCGCGTACATGACCGTCGACCGGTCCCGTCTCAAGGCTCGCGCCGAGGCCGGCGACGCAGTCGCCGCGCGCACCTTGACCGTCACCAAGCGCACGTCGTTCATGCTGTCCGGTGCCCAGTTGGGTATCACGGTCACCGGCCTGCTGGTCGGCTACGTGGCCGAACCGCTGATCGGTCAGTCGTTCGGCGCAATACTGGGCGGCGTCGGAGTTCCGACGGCAGTCGGTGTCGGCCTGGGCGCAGTGCTGGCGATCACGTTCGCGACGTTCGTGCAGATGCTGTTCGGCGAGCTGTTCCCCAAGAACTTCGCCATCGCTCGTCCCGAGCCGGTGGCCCGATGGCTGTCGCTGTCGACGACCATCTACCTCAAGCTCTTCGGCTGGTTGATCACCATCTTCGATCAGTCGTCCAACCTGTTGCTCAAGGCGCTCAAGATCGAGCCGGTGCACGACGTGGAGCATTCGGCCAGCCTGCGCGACCTCGAGCACATCGTCTCGGATTCGCGCGAGACCGGCGATCTGCCCGACGAGTTGTCGACGCTGCTCGATCGCATCCTCGACTTCCCTACTCGCACAGTCGAACACGCGATGATTCCGCGTTCGCGCTCGGCGACGGTCCGCGATACCGACACCCTCGCCGAGGTCGCTGCACTGATGGGGCAGGAACACTCTCGCTATCCGGTGCTCGACGACGACGACGGCATCGTCGGCGTGGTCCATCTCGCGGACGTCCTGTCCGCGACGGTGCCGGGTTCCACCCCGATCTCCGAGCTCACGCGTGATGCGTTGATTCTCCCGGAGATCCAGAGCCTGCCCGACGCGATGCGCGAGTTGCGCTCGACGAAGAACCAATTGGCTTGTGTGATCGACGAATACGGCGGTCTGACCGGCGTCATCACGATCGAGGACCTGGCCGAGGAACTGGTCGGCGAGATCACCGACGAGCACGACGACGACCTGTCCGATCCGAGCCCGGTCAGTGCCGACGACGGCAGCTGGACCATGGCCGGCGAGGTGCACGTCGACGAGGTCGAACGCGCCATCGGTATCGATCTGCCCGAGGGCGATTACGAGACCATCGCCGGTTTCGCCATCGCGCACAACGGATCTCTCCCCGACGTCGGGGAACGGATCGAAGTGGACCTACCACCGGACAACGCCGATCTGGCGAACGACGAGGAGAGTCCCGTTCGCTTCGTGATCCTCGAGATCGAGGAGATCGACAGCCACGTCCCGTCCCTGCTGACCCTGACGCTCGGCGAGCGTGACCCCGAGCACGACGACGAGTCGGCCGAGACGAAGGAAAGTGTGCACCGATGAGCAACATCTGGGTCTTCCTGGCCGTCACGATCGGCCTCATCGCTGCCAGTGCGTTCTTCGTGGCCGTCGAGTTCGCGCTGTTGGCAGCCAAGCGGCATCGGCTCGAAGACGCGGCTCCCAATTCACGCTCTGCGCGTGCAGCGCTGCGCAGCTCCTCCGAGCTGACCGTCCTGCTCGCCGGCTCCCAACTCGGCATCACGGTCTGCACCCTCGGTCTCGGTGCTACGACCAAACCGGCCGTGCACTACTGGCTCACGCCGCTGTTCGAAAGCGGTGGCCTGCCGTACTGGTTCGCCGACGTTCTCGGCTTCGTGCTCGCGCTGATCGTCGTCACCTTCCTGCACCTGGTGGTCGGTGAGATGGCTCCGAAGTCCTGGGCCATCGCCCATCCGGAGAAGTCCGCGACGATGCTCGCAATCCCGATGCGCGGGTTCATGTTCCTCACCCGTCCGGTGCTGACTGCGCTGAACAACATGGCCAACTGGTGCCTGCGGCGGGTCGGCGTCGAGCCGGCCGACACCGTGGGTACGGGCCAGAACGCGGACGATCTGCGTCAGCTGGTGGAGCATTCGGTGAACGTCGGTGCTCTCGACGCCAGCTACCAGGCGCAGATCTCGAGTGCGCTCGAACTGCAGGAACTGACCGTCGGCGACCTGGTGCGCCAGTTCGGCAAGCCCACGTCGGTGCCGTCGTCGGCGACCATCGCCGACGTGCGCGAGGCCTCGCGTCGCTCGGGCCATCTGCGGATCCTGGTGAGCGACGCGGACGTGGTCAAGGGCGTGGTGCACGTGCGCGACACGTTGACCTCTCCGCAGACCCTGGCCGAGATCACGCGTCCGGCATACACGCTGGAGGCGACTACGCCGGTATACGTTGCCCTGCAGTCGATGCGCGAGACCCGGCATCACCTGGCACTGGTGGTCGACGGTTCGGCGGCGGCGGACGATCCGGCGCGCAGCGTCGGCGTCGTGACCTTGTCCGATGTGTTGACCCGGTTGTTGCCCCAGCCCGTCTGATTCGGTTCCGGTTTCGAACGAGGCATCCCCGCCCGGCCTGCGTGGCCGAGCGGGGATGCCTTTGTCGTGTCGGGTCGTAGATTTCAGACCGGGGCGACAACCAGCAGGTGTGCCCAGTACGACGCGACGTCGTGGCCGAGTTGGGGGAGCAGAACGTCGTAGAGCAGGTAGGACATCATTGCCGTCGAACTCCTTGTTCAGCGGGCCGTTGCCGACTCGCGTTCCGAGACTGTGGGTGACCGAGACTGTAGGTCACCCAGACTGTAGATCACGCGGCCTTCGGTGACATCCATATCGCCCACTCGGCTCACCCCACTTCGCGGAGTCCCCCCGGGGGCACACGTCAGCCGATGCAGCCCTGCAGGGTGGTGAAGCTGCCGGCAATTCCGGCACCGTCGCACACTGCGCCGGTCGGGGTGAGGGTGATGGTGGAGCCGGGTGCTGCCACCGCGATGGAGAGCCCGAGGCCGGCCGCGGTGTTCTGTGCGACGGCACCGGGGCCGAAGGCGATCGCTGCAGGCGCGCCACCGAAACTGCCGTTGCTGACTGCAGTTCCACCGTTCAGTCCGAGTGCCAGGGCTGCTGCGTTGTTCATTGCCTCGGCCGAACCCCACCCCTCGAGCCCGAGGCCGGCTGCCGCGCTCGCGACGTCTGCCGAGCTGTCGCACTGCGATCCTCCGACGAGCGCAGCGATATCGGCCCCTCCCGGTGCGGTGGTGCAGGCGACCGGCGCTGCGGATGCAGTCCCGGGTACCAGTGCCGCGAACGCACACGCGAATCCGAATGCTGCAGCTCCGCCGACAATCCTCTTGGTGTGGAACATGGTGAATGCCTCCCCAGATCAGTGCGTCGGCACCGGTGTGCCGAGCGTGTCGGTCGCCGGGCCGATGTTGCGGACGGCCCGCACGTCCTGGCGTCGAGTCTCGACGGGTCCGAACGCGGCGCGGGTTCATCGTGATCTCGAAAACGTCTCGGTAAAGTAACGCTGCGATAACGCAATCGGATGACGCGCCGGTCTCTACGATGAGGCCATGATCGGGCGCATCGACGAGGTCGTTTTCGACTGCAGAGAGCCGGCGTTGCTGGCGCAATTCTGGGCCGGGGTGCTTGGCGGACAGCCGAGGGTGCGCGACGACTCGTGGCATTTCGTCGACGTCCCCGGGTTCACTCGGTTGGCGTTTCAGCGAGTCCCGGAGGGCAAAGCCGGCAAGAACCGACTCCATCTCGACGTCGACGTATCGGATATCGACCATGCCGTCGGGCAGGCTGTGGCACTGGGTGCGAGGGTGCTCGGCGACCGACACTCCGACGCAGCGGGAACCTTTCAGGTGCTCCTCGACCCCGAGGGCAACGAGTGGTGCCTGGTGACGCCTCCCGCGTGAAGCCGGCCGATCAGCGGGCGTCGTGTTCGGCGCGTGATTCGAGGACGGCAGGCATGTTGCCCTCGATGAGTTCGATGAGACCGCTCAATCGGGTGCCGACGTCGCGGCCCAGCGGGGTGAGGCTGTACTCCACCTTCGGTGGGATGGTCCCCTGCACGGTGCGCACCACGAGGCCGTCCCGCTCCAGGGTCTGGAGGGTCTGCGAGAGCATGCGTTCGCTGACGCCGTCGACGCGACGGCGCAACGCATTGAATCGGTAGTCGCCCTCGGTGAGGGCGGCGAGCGCGAGCACACCCCACCTGCTGGTGGCGTTCTGCAATGTCTGCCTCGATGCACAGTCACGCGCGAAGACGGACGCTTCGAGTGATTCCGTGGGCTCTGGCATATCGCCATGCTAGTGCATGCGAAAGAGTGAGTGATGACTTCGGGGGTTGCACTGCACGAAAAGTAAGTGCATAGTGAGCGAGTACTTGAAACCTCAACCTCAGGAGCTCGATCATGACCACAGCGGTAACCGGAGCAACGGGCAACCTCGGCGGACTCGTCGTCGACGCACTCATCGAGCGTGGCGTCGCACCCGCCGAGATGGTTGCGATCGTCCGAAACGCAGACAAGGCCTCGCCGCTGGCCGAACGAGGCGTCGAGGTTCGGGTCGCCGACTACTCCGATTCCGTCGCGATGACGGCGGCTCTCGCGGGAATCGACAAGCTGCTGCTCGTCTCGGGTTCGGAAGTAGGTCAGCGAATTGCGCAGCACACCAACGTGATCGAGGCAGCGGAGGCCGCCGGAGTGGGCCTCATCGCCTACACCAGCCTGCTCGCCGCCGATACGTCCGGAGTGAGCCTCGCGCCCGAGCACAAGGCCACCGAGGAACGCCTCACCGCGTCCAGCATTCCCGCGGTATTCCTGCGCAACGGCTGGTACTGGGAGAACTACCTCGGCTCGCTCGCACAGACCATCGAGGGCGGAGTGCTCCTCGGTGCGGCCGGCAACGGCAAGCTCGCCGCCGCGTCTCGCGTCGACTTCGCCGCCGCGGCCGCAGCCGTACTGACACTGGACGATCAAGGCGGAAAGATCTACGAGCTCGGCGGCGACGAACGCCTCACCTACGCCGAGCTCGCGGCGGTCATCAGCGAGATCTCCGGCAAGTCGATCGTCTACAAGGACGTCTCCGAGTCCGAGTACACCGCGATTCTCCAAGGCGCGGGACTGCCCGACTTCGTCGCAAGCATGTTGGCCAGCGCGGACGCAGGAATCGCTCGCGGCGAGCTCGACACCGATTCCGGAGACCTGCAGGCCCTGATCGGTCGAGCATCCACCCCGGTCGCAGACGTACTCCGCGCCGCAGTGTGACGGGCATCGGAGGCGGTACTTGTAGCGTGGGCGCGGTGAATCACTCCTACACCCGCACCATGTTCCTGGCCGCCTCCGTCTCGCTCGTCCCGCTGACGGGTGCCTGCAGCTCGGACTCGGACGACTCGTCCCCGGCGACCTCCACGTCCTCGGCTTCGTCCGACGCTGCTGCCCCGGCCGCCTCGAGCACCTGCCCCACGGCGACACCCGACGCCGCAGCCACCCCCGAATGGACGCTCGACGGGGACTCCGGCAGCATCGCCGTCGTCGGATCCACCGACACGGCCGCGCCCGCGGTCACCGTCGACACACCGTTCAGCGTCGCCGAGACGCAGGTCGAAACACTGACAGCGGGGGACGGGCCGGTCATCGCAGCCGACGCCGAGGTGTCCGTCTGCTACATGGGCGTCAACGGACGCACCGGGGAAACGTTCGACAGCAGCTTCGATCGGGGTGCACCGGTCGAATTCCCACTCGACGGCGTCGTCGCCGGCTTCCAGAAGGCCATCGCCGGACAGACTGTCGGCTCGACCGTCGCCGTGGCGGTCACCTCGGCAGACGGATACGCGACCGGCAATCCGGCAGCCGGAATCGAGCCGGGAGACAGCCTGATCTTCGCGATCTCGATCCTGAGCGCGGCGTAGCCGCAGTGGTGCGGTTATGTGCCCTCTGCGGCACATAACCACGCCACTGCCGCAGGCATTATACCGTCGAGAGCTGCTGAATCGTCGTCGCGCCGCCCGGGGTGGGCGTCGTGGTGACGAAGTTCGAGTCGTAGCCCAGCGATTCGACGACGCTGCGGATCTCACGGAACTGCTCGACGCTGACGTCGGGCGTGCGCTTGAGCACGAACCCGGACGTGCGGTTGGGGCTTCCCACGAACGCCCACGAGTAGTCGTCGGCGATGTAGGCCACGATGTAGTTGGTCGGCCCGTCGAGGCTCTCCTGGGTGGGCACTCCCGGGAAGCTCACGTGCAGTTGGGCATTGGTGACGGTGTCGTTGACCCGAGCGTTGCCGACGATGCGGTTCTCGCCACCGGTCCAGGTGGTGCAGGTGTTCTCGACGCGAATGTTGGACTCGTCGATCATCTGGTAGTTCGCCTGGGTGTCGCGGGCACAGATCAGGTTGAACGGCTGCGGCACCGCGGCAACCTGGTTCCAGGTGCCCAGGTAGCGCTCGACATCGAGTGACGGGATCGGAGCCAGTGGCTCGAGTCCGACCGATCCCAGGGGCCCGACCGGCTGAGCCTGAGCCGGGGCCGCGGTCAGCAGCGCGCCTGCGGCGAGGGCACCGACAAGTGCGGTTCGGCCGAATGCGTTGCGGATCTTCATGAATTCGCTCCTTGTGTTGTGTTCTTGCTCGAGTCGATCCTGTTCGGCCACCAGATCCCCGGGCCGATGAGGGTGAACAGGGCGGGAATCACGACGGTACGTACCACGAAGGTATCGAGCAGAATACCGAGTCCGACGATGATGCCGAGTTGGGTCAGGGTGATCAGCGGTAGGACGCCGAGCACGCAGAAGACGGCTGCCAGAACGATTCCCGCGCTCGTGATGACACCTCCGGTGGCCGACACGGCCCGCACGATGGCAGACCTTGTGCCGTGCTCAGGCGTCTCCTCGCGGGTGCGAGTGACCAGGAAGATGGTGTAGTCCACGCCGAGAGCGACCAGGAACAGGAACGCGAACAGCGGAGTGTTGTCGTCGAGGGCGGGGAATCCGAAGACGTGCAGGCTCACCCAGCTGCCGATCCCGATCGCGGCCACTGCGCTCAATACCGTTGTGGCAACCAGGATCACGGGTGCGACGAGGGCGCGCAGCAGCACCAGAAGCACGGCGAGCACGACCGCGAGGATCGCGGGAATGACCACGAGGCGATCGCGGGCCGCTGCGTCGGTGGTGTCGAGTGCCTTGGCGTCGCTGCCGCCTACCACAGGAGTGGAGCCTGCGGAACGACCCTCGGGCGCTGCGCGGTCCACGCCGGTGAGTGCGGCGCGGAGGTCCTCGACGACGGCGAACGACTCGTCGGATGCGGGGGCCGCATCGGTGACGACCGACAAGCGGGTGAGCCCGGTATCGGAATCTGCGACGCGATCGACCGAGACGACTCCGTCGATGCCCTGAGCGGTGCCGATGACGCTGTCGATGTCAGCGGTGGGAGCGAGGACCGTCATCGGATCGGCGGACCCGGCCGGGAAGTGTTGGGAGAGAGTGTCGAAGCCTTCGACGGACTCGGCGGTGACGCGGAACTGCTCGGTTTGCGAGAGTCCGATCTGGGTCCCGAACAGTGCGGCGCAGCAGGCCAGTAGCGCGACGATCGTGACCGAGGCGGTCGCCACGGGGCGTCGGGCAACGCCTGCGGCGATCGAGTGCCACACGCCTTCCGTGGTGGTGTCCCGGTCCGATTCCTTGGGAACGAACGGCCAGAACAGCTTCGGGCCGCACAGTGCCAGCAGGGGCGGCAGTACGAACAGGACGAACACTGCTGCGACGACGAGTCCGGCCGCGGCCAGCGCCCCCAGGCTGCGGGTGCTCGGCAGCATCGCCAGGAGCAAGGTCAGCAGAGCCAGTACGACGGTTGCGTTGCTGGCGAGGATGGCGGGGCCGGCCTGGCGAACGGCGCGGTGCAGGGCGAGGCGATGATCGGACTCGCGACGCAGCTCCTCGCGGTATCGAGAGATGAGCAGCAGTGCGTAGTTCGTGCCTGCACCGAACACCAGGACGCTGGTGATTCCGGAGGTCGAACCGTCGAAGGAGAGGCCGGTGGCCTGGGCGAGCACGGTGCCGACGGTGGTGGCGAATCGGTCGGCGAAACCGATGACGGCCAAGGGCACCAACCACAGGATCGGTGATCGGTAGGTGACGATGAGGAGGACGGCGACTACCAGTGCAGTGACGGCCAGAAGCGTGATGTTGGCACCGGAGAAGGAGTTCGCGATGTCGGCACCGAACGCGGGTCCGCCGGTGACCTGAGCAGTCAGATCGGGCGAGAGGCCGTCGGTTGCAGCGGACCGCAGTTCGGTGATGAGTTCGTTGAGCGTGAAGCCCGACAACTCGGAATCGACCTGGACCAGCGCAATCGCAGCTTTGCCGTCGGGTGCGACGATCGGGGGCGGGCCGGGCTCGTCCGGCACCGAGCGATCGACGGCGAGCAGCCTGCTCTGTGCGGCAGCTGCGTCATCGATATCGGCCGGTGTCAGGTCGCCACCGTCGGCGCGGCTCAGAACCAGAATCACGGGTGCGGTGTCGGAGTCGGGGAACTGGGAGAGAAGCTCGTCCACCTGGTAGGACTCGGCCGACGTCGGCAACGAGTTGGGCGATTGGTCGGCGGAATCGTTGCTGCCCACCAACCCCATCACGGCGACCGCGAGGATGAAGATCGCTGCCGCCAGGGCGCCGGATCTGCGCCCGGTGGCCGCAGCCGCGACGCGGTCCCAGACGGTCTTGTTCTCGGTTCGAGTGCTGTCCACGGTCAAACAATCTCATTTACTTAGATATTAAGCAACTGAATCTCTTGCGGGCAGTAGTCTGACGATGACCGCAGCGAAGGAGTTACCACCGACATGGCCGACCGAAACCACCTCGAATCCGCGATTGCTGCGGATCTACGGGCGATGTCGTCGGTCTCCGAACAGATCGGCCAAGTGTTCGGTGCTCTGCACAGCCTGCGGCCCAACGACTTTCGTGCGCTTCTTCACGTCATGGTTGCCGACGTCGAGGGTGCGCCGCTGACGGCGGGGGAGCTGGGCACGATGCTGGGGCTGTCGTCCGCGGCGATGACCTACCTCGTCGAGCGCATGATCACCTCCGGTCACATCCGCCGCGAATCCGACGCATCCGATCGACGCAAGGTCATTCTGCGATACGACGAGCACGGGATGGAGGTCGCTCGCGGGTTCTTCGGGCCCCTCGGCAGGCGCACGAGCACCGCGTTGGCGGACCTTCCCGATGCCGATCTCGCCGCCGCGCATCGGGTGTTCGAAGCGCTCATCGGAGCCATGCGAGAACACCACGCCGACCTGGGAAACAGCGGTCGAGCGTAGGGGCGCACCTGGGTTCAGTGTTCGAAACGCTGGTGGGCGGCCTGCTCGAGCCGATGCTGGACTCCGAGCGTGCAGTTGCCGTAAGGTTGGCCGCGGTTGAGCTAACAGCCGGTCACGGGGAAACGCAGCGAAGTCGGCGTCCGGGTCAGGCAACATTCTGCTCCCGCTGCGTCAATCGGTTTCCCCCTCAGTTCGACCGATCGATGGGATCTGCCATGAGTGTTGAATCTTCAGGCAACAAAGTTCGAACCACCCCGGTGACGGTCGCGGAGAAGTCCGTGTCCGTCGCAGCAACCGGAGCAATCTTCACCGCGCACGACGGCCCCGACGGCTCGCTCGTCGTCGCCGTCCACGGCGACATCGACATGCGCAGCGCGCCGATGTTCTCCGATTTCGTCTGCAGCCGCGTGTCCAGCAAACGGCATGTCACCCTCGACCTGTCCGATGTCGAATTCTTCGGCATCGCAGGTCTCACCGTCTTCGATGCAGTCCGTGAGTACACGGCAGGCATCGGTGCATCATGGTCGATCGTCGCAGGACGCTCGGTCTCACGTCTGATCCAGGTCGCCGACCTCGAGTCCACGATTCCGACGGCTCGTCCTTCGAACGACCAGTAATACTCCGGCGATCATCGCCGCGACAAGAGGTGGGCAGCTCCAGTACAGGGGCTGCCCACTGTTCGTTCACTACCTCGGGTAAGAGCGGACGGCCCCGCACTCGGCTGAGCCGACCTGCGGAGCCGTCCGAAACCCCTGCGGTGCAACCGAACTAGTCTTTGGTTCCCTCGGAGTCGCTGAAGAACGCCCACTCGCCGTCGTGCTCGACCTCGAGTCGCCACCCCAACTCCTCGTTGTCGGCGCGGCTGTCCTTGAACCAGGCGTGCGCGTCCTCGGAACTGGAAATGTCCTTGGTCGCGGCGACGGTTCCGTGCGGATCGATAACTCTGTAATTTGCCATGCAGATAGGGTGCCCCGATGTCGCAGAACCTAATCCACGGTGGAACGCGGTGGCCGACTCCTGGGATCCGCAAACGCGCGCGCATTCGTCGGATGCGCGCGAAATCGCCTCGGATACGACGCGATACTGCGCGCACCTGGCAAACGCGCGCGCGTTTGCGGCGACCGGGTGGGGCGGTGCACCCGCTACGTGCGCGAGAGCACCGATCGCGCGAAGAACATCAGGTTCGCCGGACGCTCGGCCAGTCTGCGCATGAAGTAGCCGTACCACTGCGATCCGTACGGGACGTACACGCGTACGTTGCGCCCGGCGCCCACGAGTCGCCGCTGTTCGGGATCGCGGATTCCGTACAGCATCTGGAACTCGAACTCCTCGGACGACCGTCCTGCAGCCGACGCCAACCTGTCCGCCGCCTCGATCATCTCCGGGTCGTGCGAGGCCACCATGGGGTAGCCGCGGCCGTTCATCAGGACCTGCAGGCACCGGAGATAGGAGTCGGAGACCTCCCGTGCACTCTGGAACGCCACCGACGACGGTTCGTTGTACGCACCTTTGCACAGTCGGATACGAGATCTCGGCCCGGACAGGTCGTGGCAGTCGGCCTCGGTGCGCCGCAGGTACGCCTGCAACACGGTGCCCAGATCGGGGAAGTCCGCGCGCAGTTCGCGGACGATCGACAGGGTCGAATCGGTGGTGGTGTGGTCCTCGGCGTCCACCGTCACCCACACCCCGGCCGCGGCGGCGGCAGTGCAGATCGTTCGTGCGTTCTCCAGCGCCAGACTTCGGTCGATTCCCTGGCCGAGCGCGGACAGCTTGAGCGATATCTCCAGTGCGGTTGCATCGGCATCTCGCGTCGAAAAGCGTTGTATCAGTGAGAGGTATGCGTCCACGGTTGCTCTCGCCTGGCTTCGGTCGGTGGTGTCCTCACCGAGGTAGTCCACCGAGACGAACCGGCCCGACGCCAGCAGGGCGTCGACTGCGCTGACGGCAGCGGGCTCGGATTCGCCAGCAACGAAGCGGTCGACGAGGGACCGGGTGGCGCGTAGACGTGTCACCGTCGCCTGCAGTTTCGGCGAACGTGCGGCCGCCAGCAGTGCCGGCCGCAGCGGGTTGCTCAGCAGAGTGGTCATCGCGTGCCCTCACCTTCCTGATGCGGGTAGCCGTGAGTGGTCGGCGGGACGAACGTTTCCTTCACGGTGCGGGCCGAGGACCATCGCAGCAGGTTCTGCGGCGATCCCGCCTTGTCGTTGGTGCCCGAGGCGCGGGCTCCGCCGAACGGTTGCTGTCCCACCACTGCGCCGGTCGGTTTGTCGTTGACGTAGAAGTTCCCGGCGGCGAATCGCAATGCCGCATGGGCTTGTTCGACGGCGGTGCGATCGGTGGCGATGACCGCTCCGGTCAATGCGTACTTCGATCCGGAGTCGACGGTGCGCAGCGTTTCGGCATAGGCGTCGGGCTTGGCGTCGTCGTACACGTGCACGGCAAGGATGGGGCCGAAGTACTCGGTGGTGAAGGCCTCGTCGGTGGGATCGTCGCCGAGAAGGACGGTGGGGGCGACGAAGTACCCCTCCGAGTCGTCGCAGGTACCACCGGCGGCGATGGTCAGGCTCGAGACGGACTTCGCTCGATCGAGAGCAGCTGCGTTGCGGTCGAACGCCTTTCGGTCGATGACGGCTCCGCCGTAGTTGGCCAGGTCGGTCACGTCACCGTACTTCAGCGCCGAGACCTGCTCGATGAACGTGTCGCCCATCGAAGCCCACAGCGATTTCGGTACGAAGGCCCGGGACGCTGCCGAGCACTTCTGTCCCTGGAAGTCGAACGCGCCGCGAATCATGGCGGTGGTCAGCACATCCGGATCGGCGGAGCTGTGCGCGACGATGAAGTCCTTGCCGCCGGTCTCGCCCACGAGCCGTGGATACGAGTTGTAGTTCGAGATGTTGTTGCCCACCTCGCGCCACAGCGTCTGGAATGTCGCCGTGGACCCGGTGAAATGGATCCCGGCCAGACGCGGATCGGCAAGGGCCACTTCGGATACCATCGGCCCGTCGCCGAGAACCAGGTTGATCACCCCCGGTGGCAGACCTGCAGCTTCGAGCAACTGGAGTGTCAGATACGCGGCCACTGCCTGGGTGGGCGAGGGCTTCCACAGCACGGTGTTGCCCATCAGCGCAGGTGCGGTGGGGAGGTTGCCTGCGATGGCGGTGAAGTTGAAGGGGGTGATGGCGTAGACGAAGCCCTCGAGCGGACGGTATTCGACGCGATTCCACACTCCCGGTGCCGAGACCGGCTGCTCGGCGAGAATCTGCCGAGCGAACGCGACGTTGAACCGCCAGAAGTCGATCAGCTCGCAGGGTGCATCGATCTCCGCCTGGTATGCCGACTTGGACTGGCCGAGCATCGTTGCAGCAGCGATTCTTTCGCGCCACGGACCGGACAGTAGATCGGCGGCCCGCAGGAACACCGCGGCGCGCTCGTCGAAGGGGAGATCGCGCCACGCGGGGGCTGCTGCCGTTGCGGCGTCGATGGCGTCGCGCACGTCCTGGTGGGTGGCACCGGTGAAGCTGCCGATGATCGACGAGTGCTTGTGCGGTTCGACGACGTTCTCGACCGGGCCGTCGGCCTGTCGGTGAACGCCGCCGATGACCTGACGGATCTCCACCGGGGAACTCCGGAGCTCGCCCAGACGGCTGCGCAAGCGGGCCCGTTCCGGGCTACCCGGGGCGTAGGTGTTGACCGGCTCGTTGGTGGGGGTGGGGACGGATGTGACGGCGTCCATGGCTGCTCCTCGTATTCGGTGTGTGCTGCTCATTGAAGTCCCATCCGCAGCTCGTTCAATCAGCCCGTCGGCCAAAGAATTCGTGATCTACTTGTCCGTATGGCCAACACGGTGTCGCTGCGTTCGATGCTGACCTCGCTGCACAGCGCCGTCGTCGAACTGGTCCTGGCGCCGGCCGGAACGGAGATGGCAGTCGAGTCCGTCGCGTTGCTCGATGCCGACGACCTGCGGCTGCCTCCGGGAACGTCCTCCGATCTGACGCTGCTGGTGGGCGTGACCGAGGCCGATGTGGTGCGGTGGTTCGACGATCTCGCGTTGCGCCCGGTCGCAGACCGACCGCTCGCGGTGCTGACCAAAGTTGCCGGCTCGACTGCGCTGTCCCACGGTGCGCGGGAGACAGGTATCGCATTGGTTGCGGTGCACCAGCAGACACGGTGGGAGCTGCTGCTGTCGATGATGCGGGGAGTTCTGGATCAGGTTCGCGCCCAGGGCCCGGACGACGGATTGTTCGGAGCCGACACCGACCTCTACGAACTCGCGCAGACGGTGGCGTCACTGTCGAAGGGCATGGTGAGTATCGAGGACGAGCGCTCACATGTGTTGGCGTATTCGGCATCCGACGACGCGGCCGACGAACTGCGGACCCTGTCGATCCTCGGACGCGAAGGGCCGGCCGACTACCTGCGCAGACTGCACGAGCGAGGCGTGTTCGATCGACTCCGCCGCACCGACGACGTGATCGACGTGCCGGCCGATACCGAACTGGGAATTCGTCGACGCCTCGCCGTCGGAATCCGTCGGATATCCGGCAGCCCGACGACTCTCGGGACGATCTGGGTGCAGGAGGGTGCCGCCCCGCTCGCCGCCGACGCCGACGCGGTGCTGCGTGGTGCCTCGGCCGTCGCGGCCCGACTGATCACCCGCATCGCGAACGCCCCGACCAACGAGGCCCTGCAGATTCAGCGCCTGCTCGGGGCCAGGGGCGGCGGTGTCGACGTCCCGTCGCTCGCGTCGGCGCTGTCGATACCCACCTCGGGATCCGCGGCTGTCGTCGGATTCGCTGCCTGCGGGGAGTTCGAGATCACCGCCCTGGCACCGTCTGTTCGACTGCATGCCAGCGCTTTTCGACGAGACTCGTTGGTCACCACCATCGGTGAGAGAATCTACGCACTGTTTCCAGGGGTGGCGTCGGGCACGGGGATTGCGGCGTGGACCGCCGATGCCGTCGGGCGGATCGAGACGCGTACCTCGCTGGCACTGCGCGCCGCGGTCGCGGCACCGATCGCCGATCTCGACGGGGTGGCGGTGGCCAGATTCGAGGTCGACCGAGTGCTCGACGGCACCACCGGCGAGGTGCGCGTCACGACGCTGGAGGAGTCGAGAACCTCTGTGTTGCTGGGCGAAATCCTCGAACTGATCGCCAATCACGAACAGCTGCGAGACCCGCGGATCGCCGCCCTCGACCGATACGACGCCACGAACGACTCGAGAATGCGCGAGAGTCTCGAGACGTATCTGGAGTGCTTCGGCGACGTTCGGGCCGGTGCCGAGCGACTGCACATCCACCCGAACACCCTGCGCTACCGTATCCGCCGCGTCGAGCAGATCCTGGACCTCGATCTCACCGACGCCGACGCACGCCTCCTGGTCGAGATCCAACTGCGCATATGAGCGGCTCCGCCGCACGTGCACGAACACTCGTAGCAGGCTACGAGGTTCTATGCACGTGCGGCACCGGTGCTCGCTCGGATCACCAGGCTCGGCTCGATGCTCGAACGTCTGGTGCTTCGGTTTCCGGTGTCGATCTGGTCGAGCAGAATTTCGACGCTTCGTACGCCGACGTCGGTGAATTCCTGGCGGATGGTGGTCAGCGGCGGCGAGAAGAATTCCGCGTCGGGAACATCGTCGAAGCCGACCACGCTGACGTCCTCCGGTACTCGCTTGCCGTGGACCTCCAGTGCGCGTAGCACCCCGAGTGCCATGGAGTCGTTGCCCGCGAACACTGCGGTGACGTCGGCGTTCCCGGCCAGTTCGCTGCCGGCCCGGAATCCCGATTTCGCGGTCCAGTCGCCGCTGAGAGTTGCCGGTGGTTCTATGCCGGCATCCTCGTGGGCCATCCGCCATCCGGTGACGCGGTCGGCAGCCTCGTACCACCCCAGCGGGCCGGCAACGTGCCACACGGCGCGGTGTCCGAGCGAGAGCAGGTGCGCGGTTGCGGCCCTGGCTCCGGCGATCTGGTCCACCGAGACGACGGCCAGATCACCGGCAGGCGAACCCTCGACGGCGACGAGCGGTAGCTCCCCGGCCAGATCGGCGATGTCGCCGCCGTCGGTTCGCAGTGGCGCGATGACGACGACGCCGTCGACACCCTGCTTCTGCAACCGGCGCACACAGGTGATGATGGCCGACTCGTCGAACGAGGTGGGGACGCCGACCACCACGGAGTAGCCGGCGTGGCGGGCGGCGTATTCGACGCTGTAGAGCGTCGACACCGGACCGTAGAGAGCGTTTCCGGTTCCCACGATTCCGATGGTCTTGCTGCGGCCGGTGACCAGAGCGCGAGCAGCAGTGTTCGGCCGGTAGCCGAGTTCCGAGATCGCTTGATCCACCTTGGTTCTCGTCGCTTCGGTCACGTTGGGATGACCGTTGATGACGCGGGAGACGGTCTGATGGGACACGCCCGCGAGCCGGGCGACATCGGTCATGGCGGGTCCGCGAGTCGGTGTCATCTTTTCCGAGCCTCCCTTCGTGGTCGAAGACAATCACAGCATGCCCGGGCCTGCGGTGCCCGCGACTGCGACGTTTACGTGGGTGTGTGGTTCACGTGGGTGTGGTCACCGCCGAACCGGTCGTGGTGGGCGCGGGCTTACCGGGCTCGGTACCGGAGAACATCTCGGCAGGCACGGGCACCCCCAGATAGCTGCTCGGCGGCGTGGCTTTGTCGCCCTTGCTGCCCTTTCCGCTCGCTGCTTGGCGCTTGGTCCAGATGTCGAACGCCACCGCGGCGAGGAGTACCAGGCCTTTGACCAGCTGAACGCGTTCGCTGGGCGAACCGATGAGCGACATTCCGCTGTTGATCACGGCAATGATGAGTCCGCCGGTGAGGGCCCCGACGATGCGGCCGACGCCGCCCTGCACTGCCGCGCCGCCGATGAAGGCTGCGGCAATGGCGTCGAGCTCGAAGCCGTTGCCCGCGGTGGGTCCGGCCTGATTGAGGCGGCCGGCGAAGATGATTCCGGCGAGTGCGGACAGCACGCCCATGTTCACGAAGATCCAGAAGGTGACCGGCTTGACCTTGATGCCGGACAGCGACGCAGCGTGAATGTTTCCACCGATGGCATACACGTGCCGACCGAACACCGTCCGACCTGCCACCGTGGAATAACCCATCACCAGTACGGCCAGGAGAATGAGCACGTACGGCAGGTTCTTGAAGCGCGCCAGCTGGACGGCGATGGCGAGAACCAGACCGCCGGCCAAAACCATCTTGAGCAGGAACAGCGGCATCGCGTCGACGGCCTGACCGAACTTCTGCCGTCCCGTTCGAGAACGCCACTGGCCGAACACGATTGCGGCCACTGCGAGGATCGCGACGAGCAGGGTGAAGATGTCCGCACCGCCGAGCGGCCCGAGACCCACATTTCCCAGGAAGCCGGGGAGGAAGCCGTTCGCGAGCGTTCGTACGGGTCCGGGGAACGGTCCGATGCCCTGGTTGCCGAGCACGATGAGGGTGACTGCGCGGAAGATGAGCATGCCTGCCAGGGTCACGATGAACGCCGGAATGCCGAAGTACGCAACCCAATAGCCCTGCCAGGCTCCGATCAGACCGCCGATGATCAGCGTGATGAGCACTGCGAGCGGCCACGGCACGTTCTGCTGGACCATCAGCACACCGGAGATCGCTCCGGTCGCCGCGACGACCGATCCGACGGACAGGTCGATGTGGCCCGCGATGATGATCACGACCATGCCGATGGCCAGGATGAGGATGTACGAGTTCTGCACCACCATGTTGCTGATGTTCTGCGGCACCAGGAGTTGGCCGCCGGTGAGAACGGTGAACAGCAGGATGATCAACGCGAACGCGATGAAAATCCCGCTCTGGCGGAGGTTTCGCGTGAGCAGCCCCCGGACGGTGATGAGCTGATTCATCGAAGTACTCCTGTTCCACGGGTCATGAGATGCATGAGGGATTCCTGTGTCGCGTCCTCGCGAGTCACCTCATCGGTGATCCGGCCTGCGGACAGCGCGTAGATCCGGTCGCACAGCCCGAGCAGTTCCGGTAGCTCGGAGGAGATCACCAGAACTGCCTTGCCCGCGTCGGCGAGACCGTTGATGATCGAATAGATTTCGAACTTCGCGCCGACGTCGATTCCTCGCGTCGGTTCGTCGAGGATGAGCACATCGGGATCACTGAAGATCCACTTGCTCAGCACGACTTTCTGCTGATTGCCGCCGGAGAGCTTGCCGACCACGGCGGAGACGTTCGGTGCCTTGATGTTCATGCTCTTCCGAAAGCCCTCGGCGACCTTGTACTCCTGGTTGTCGTCGACGAAACCACCGGTCACCAGTTTGTCGAGCGCCGCAGTGGAGATGTTGCGCTTGATGTCGTCGATCAGGTTGAGGCCGTACCGCTTTCGGTCCTCGGTGGCATACGCGATTCCGTGATGAATGGCGTCGCTGACGGATTTGACGTGAATTTCCTTGCCGTACTTGTACAGTCGCCCCGAGATGTCGATGCCGTAACTGCGTCCGAAGACACTCATGGCCAACTCGGTGCGTCCGGCACCCATCAACCCGGCCAGGCCGACGATCTCACCACGGCGCAGCGTCAGATTCGCCCCGTCGACGACGGTTCGGCCGTGCTGGGTGGGGCTGTGCACGGTCCAGTCCTCGATGCGCAGAACTTCCTCTCCCACAGTGGATTCGTGGGGAGGGAACCGGTGCTCGAGATCGCGGCCGACCATCAGCGAGATGATGCGATCCTCGGTGACCTCCGGGTTGCGCATGTCCAACGTCTCGATGGTTCTGCCGTCGCGAATGATCGTCGTCCGGTCTGCGATGGCGGCGATCTCGTTGAGCTTGTGCGAGATGATCACGCATGTGATTCCCTCGTCTCGCAGACCGCGTAGCAGGTCGAGGAGGTGAGAAGAATCCGAATCGTTCAGTGCCGCAGTCGGTTCGTCGAGGATGAGCAGCGTCACGTCTTTCGACAGTGCCTTCGCGATCTCGACGAGTTGCTGCTTGCCGACGCCGAGATCGCCCACCACGGAGACGGGGTTCTCCCGCAGCCCTACCCGGTTCAGTAGGGCTGCGGCCTCGGAGTTGGTGCGGTTCCAGTCGATGAACCCGCGCCTGGACCGCTCGTTGCCGAGAAAGATGTTCTCGGCGATGGACAGATGCGGACTCAGCGCGAGTTCCTGGTGAATGATGACGATGCCCTCGGCTTCGCTGCTCCTGATGTCGGAGAACGCGCACGGCCGACCGTCGAACACGATCTCGCCGTCGAAGGTTCCGTGTGGATACACACCCGACAGCACCTTCATGAGGGTCGATTTTCCCGCGCCGTTCTCACCGCAGATCGCGTGGATCTCGCCGCGCTCCACGGCGAGCGTGACGTCCTGGAGCGCCTTCACTCCCGGAAACGTCTTGGTGATGCCGTGCATCTGGAGAATCCGGCTCGTCATCGCAGAACTCACTTCAATTGATCGTCGGTGTAGTAGCCGCCTTCGACCAGCAGCTGCTCGTAGTTGCCCTTGTTGACGATCTCGGGCTGCAGCAGGTACGCGGGAACGACCTTGTCGCCGTTGTCGTAGTCCGTCGTGTTGTTCGTCTCCGGCGTCTGGCCGTCGAGCATGGACTGAGCCATCTGAATCGTGACCTCGGCCAGCTGGCGGGTGTCCTTGTAGATCGTGGAGTACTGCTCGTCGGCGATGATCGACTTCACCGACGGCACCTCGGCGTCCTGGCCGGTGACGATGGGGTACGGCTGACCGGCCGTACCGTAGCCGTTGCTCTTGAGCGCGGAGAGGATTCCGATCGACAGGCCGTCGTACGGAGAGAGCACGCCCTGCACCTGCTGGCCCGAGGAGTACGTCTTGGTGAGCAGATCCTCCATGCGCTTCTGTGCGGTTGCCGGATCCCAGCGAAGTGTCGCGGCCGTCTCGAAGTCGGATTCGCCGCTGCCGATCTTCAGGGTTCCGGCGTCCAGGTACGGCTGCAGAGTCTCCATCGCGCCGTCGAAGAAGAACGTGGCGTTGTTGTCGTCCGGCGATCCGGCGAAGACCTCGATGTTCAGCGGGCCCGCGGGGGCGTCGGCCTTGTCCGAGCCGTCCTCGTTCTTCAGCCCGAGGCCGACGAGCAAGGATGTGGCCTGGTCGACGCCGACCTTGTAGTTGTCGAACGTCGCGTAGTAGTCGACGTTGGGGGAGTTGCGGATGAGGCGGTCGTACGCGATGACGCCGATGCCGTTGTCCTTGGCTTCCTGCAACTGCGTGGTGATGGCCGTGCCGTCCACCGACGCCACGATGAGAAGCTTTGCGCCCTGGGTGATCTGGTTCTCGATCTGGTTGACCTGAGTGGGGATGTCGTTCTCGGCGTACTGCAGATCGACCTTGTAACCCTGGCCCTCGAGCGCGCTCTCGAGGTTGTCTCCGTCGGCGATCCATCGAGCCGAGGACTTCGTCGGCATCGTCACGCCGATCAGTGCGCCTGCCGTGCTCCCTCCGTCGGCCGGCTCGACGTCTGCGGTCTTGGTGCTCGATCCGCATGCGGTGACCGTGATGGCCAGTGCCACCGCGGCCGCGGCCATGGGTAGATGTCGAAACTTCATCGTTTCTCCCTGCTCGGTGAAATCAGATCTCGAAAGTCGTGGGTCGAGGCTTCATATGTGCCTCACATCACATCAAGACAAAAGTGTGAGCGATAACATCAGCAATGTCAAAGACTATTTTCCACAACCCCGCCGACCAGTGTGAGCGCTAACAACCAAGCCTGCTCGGCAGACCTGAGAAGAAGAATTCTCAGGGGTCTGCCGGAGACGTCAGTGCAACTCGTTAACCGACTGCTTGCCGCTCTTGAGCCAGCGACTCGGGAGTCGTCCGACCAACTCGCCCAGCGGGTGAACTGCAGCCGAGAGGATCTCCACGGAATCCTGCAGGATGTCGATCGAGATGCTCATCCGCTCGATGTTCGGGGCCACCGATGTCAGCGTTTCCGAGAGCTTGACCAACTGATCGAGCGGACCGTCCTTGGCCGTCAAACGCTCGACGGCACCGTCCTCGGCGAGAAGCGTTTCGAGGATGCCCTCCTCGGCGATGGCCCGCTCGATCAGGCCGTCCTGACGCGTGAGCACCTCGAGCGGGCCGTCCTTTGCCGTCAGTCGTTCGAGCGGTCCGTTGGTGGCGGTGATGCGGTCCAGTAGGCCGCCCTCCGCGAGGAGTCGTTCGAGCGGTCCGTCCTCGGCGAGCAACCGGTCCAGGGGGCCGCCGGGAGCAAGAATGCGTTCGACCGGGCCGCCAGGAGACAGCAGGCGCTCGAGGGTGCCGTCCTCGGACGTGAGTCGATCGACGACGCCACCCTGGGCGAGCAGGCGATCGAGTGGCCCACCCTCCTTGAGTGCGTTGCCCAGGGCGCGGTCGTCGGAGGTGAGCTGACCGAGCTGAGCGAGAAGCTGCATCGTGCCACCGCGAGGGTTGGCGAGCGAGGCCACCCCTGCGGTGCCGGACGCGCCGGTGGCCAGGGCCATTCGAGTCGTCGCCAGTGCGACCTCCGCGACGCCGATCGCCTGTTCGGCGATGGCGATTCCGGCGCGCGCGGGCAGTGTGATCGCTGACACCCAGTTCATCGTTTTACTGTAACTGCTCGTAGCTCGGAAAATCAGTGAAGAACCTTCAGCCCCACGACGCATCCGACGATTCCGACCAGAAGCGCAATTTTGAGAATCGACGCGGCTTCTTCGCCGGTGATCATGGCGTACGAGACGGTGAGGGTGGCACCGATTCCCACCCAGACGGCGTAGGCGGTTCCGGTGGGCAACGACCGCATCGCGATCGCGAGACCGATCATGCTGAGCACCACCGCGACGCCGAACACGACGGACGGTCCGAGTTTGGTGAAGCCCTCGGACTTACCGAGTGCGGTCGCCCAGATCGCTTCGAGGACGCCGGAGACGACGAGAATGAGCCAAGCCATGAGAAATCACTCCTTGCACCGTCTTGTCGCTGTTCGGGTACGGTGCGCTCGTCCGATTGTCGGAAGTGACTTGTACGATCGTACCAATTTTGGCTGACAGTGGCCACGGTGTCAGTACGCGTACGTGTTCGCCGGTGCTTCGATTCGCTCGACCGTCGACACCGTCATCGTGGGTGTGAACGCGGTGTCCTCCGTCGCCGTGGCAGCGTCGACGGTTCCCGATATCTGCAGCCAGGTGCCGTCCGGAATGTCGTCGAGAGCTGCGCTACCTGCGTCGAGGTGGATGCGAACGGACCTGGCGTCGGCCGCGCAACAGATGATGAGAATGCGAGCGAGGTCGATGCCTTCTCTCGTTCCGTCGGCGCGCGGCGAGCCTCCGTTCGCGGTCGCGACGGCGAATCCGGTGACGCGAATCTCCCGTCCGTCGAGGCTGCCTTCGGTGTCCCTGACCGCGCGTTGCACAACATCGAGCAGCGGAACCTCGGGCGCGAGCTCGTCCGGCAGGGGTGGAAACGCTGTCCTCTGACGATCGGCCGCCGAGGTGACGGATCGATCGCCGACCGCCGAGACTCCCAGCGCGGGTGGTGCGATGAACAGGATGACCGCGAGCGGAACCAGGAGCAGCCAGTACGGACGCGAATCGTGATCATGACCGTCGTCACCGGGCCCACCGCGGCGGATGTCGGCGACGATCGACGCGATTGCCAGGGCGACGATCAACACCCCGGCGGTCAGCAGATACGGATGCAGCGACGGTTTGACGTATCGCACAAAGCTGCCGTCCCACGAGATCTTGACCATCGCTCCGCCGAGGAGCAGTAGCAGCAGATTCTGCACCTCGCGTTTCATCGCGCACCCAGAAACAGGTAGCCGCTCACCGAGGCGCACGCGATCGCGACGACGAAGGTCAGGGGAGCGAAGCGAGCCACGAAGCCGCGCCCGAAGCTGCCCGCCTGCATCGCCATCAGCTTCACATCGACAGCAGGTCCCACCACCAGAAAGACCAGCCGTGGTAGCAGCGGCAGCATCGACATGCTCGCCGCGACGAATGCGTCGGCCTCCGAGCACAGCGCGAGAATCACCGCGAGCACGGCCATCACCAGGATCGACAGCAGCAGCTGCCCGGCGAGATGGGCGAACACCCAGTCGGGCACCACCAGGTGCAGCAACGCGGCGGCCGCTGCTCCGAACACGAGGAAAGCTCCGGCCTGGAGCAGGTCCGTACGCGCCGACTCACGGAAGGTCTCCCACTTCGAGGTTCCGTGGCGGTGTTCGCGATCCGCGAGTCGAGCGGTGATCCACTCGGCCTTGCCGAACCTGGTCCACAACCAGCCCATCACCAGTGCGGTGGCGAGCGAGCCGAAGAACCGCGCGAGAACCATCGCCGGCTCGCCGGGAAAGGCCACTGCGGTGGAGACCAGGACGACGGGGTTGATCGCCGGTGCAGATAGCAGAAACGCCAGAGCTGCAGACGTCGGCACACCCTGATCCATCAGCCGACGCGAGACGGGAACGGCTCCGCACTCACAACCAGGCATGGCCATTCCCGCGAGACCGCTCACTCCGACAGCAGCGGTGGCGTTCTTCGGCACCACCTTCTGCAGAACAGCGGGTGAGACGAACGCGGCGATGCCTCCGCTCACGAGCACACCCAGCACCAGGAACGGCGTTGCCTGCACGAAGATCCCGGTGAACACCGTCGCTCCGGTCTGCAGCGCGGGGGACGAGTCGACCCACCGGGTGACGTCGGCACCGAAGACGATGCCCAACACGAGCAGAGTTGCGAATACGTGCATGGATGACACGGGAGGCCGAGTCCTGAATCGGCCGTCCGTCTTCGCGTCGAGCATCGCTGCCATCATGCCTCCTCCGGGGTTCCACCGTGCTCTCGGTGACTCACAGCTGTCGGTGGCTCACAGCAACCTCACAGCGAGAGTGCAGCGGACGAGCAGCTTCCCGCGCGATGATGGACACCGTGAGCGAGACACCCGAGGCACGAGTCCTGATCGTCGACGACGAACCGACCATCGTCGAGCTGCTGTCGGTCAGCCTCCGATTCCAGGGGTTCGAGGTCGCGACGGCGTCGTCCGGTCCCGAGGCTCTGGACAAGGCCCGCAACTTCAGGCCCGAGGCGCTCATTCTCGACGTGATGATGCCCGGAATGGACGGCTTCGGTCTGTTGCGCCGGCTCCGAGCGGACGGAATCGATGCGCCCGCCCTGTTCCTCACCGCGCGAGATTCGGTGGAGGACAAAGTGACCGGCCTGACGCTCGGTGCGGACGACTACGTCACCAAACCGTTCTCGCTCGAAGAGGTGGTGGCCCGGCTCAGGGTCATCCTGCGTCGATCGGGCAAGAGCGAGGACACTCAGCCGTCCCGAGTTGCGTTCGCAGACATCGAACTCGACGACGACACCCACGAGGTGTGGAAGGCAGGCGAGCCCGTCGCGCTCTCACCCACCGAATTCACGTTGCTGCGGTACTTCATGGTCAACGCGGGAACCGTGCTGAGCAAGCCGCGGATTCTCGACCACGTGTGGCACTACGATTTCGGCGGCGAAGTGGGAGTGGTGGAGTCCTACGTCTCGTACCTGCGCCGCAAGGTCGATACGGGTGATACCCGATTGATCCACACACTGCGGGGAGTCGGCTACGTCATGCGTCAGCCACGGTGACGGGCATTCGAGCTCGGATTCGGAATCTGCCGCTGCGTTTCACCTTGGTCGCAGCGCTGCTACTCCTGGTCGGGCTCGGTCTGCTGGCGTCGGGGGTTGCAGTGACCTCCTCGCTCGAGACCTCGCTGATGCGTCGTCTGGACAGTCAACTGATCGAGGCGTCCCGCGGGTGGGCACAACCCGACGCCCGACCGCTCCCACCCGTGGACGAGCCGAATCCGAGCCGTCCGCCGTCCAACTTCTTCGTTCGCTCGGTGGCCAACGACGGTACCGTCCGCGGCCCCATCAACGATGTGGCGGAGGATGTTCCGGATCTGTCGGGCACGCCGTCGGCCATCCCGACGACCGTCGGTTCCGAGGGGGACCCGTCGAAACAATGGCGGGTGATCACGGTGACCAACAACGAAGGCTCCACCACCGTGGGAATGTCGCTCAGCGCCAACCAGCAGACCGTCAGCAGGCTCGCGGTACTTCAGTTCTACATCGGAGCAGCGGTGTTGCTGGCCCTGGCCGTGATTGCGTATTTCGTGGTGCGGCGCAGTCTGCGACCGCTGCGTGAGGTGGAGACCACTGCTGCGGCCATCGCCGCCGGGGATCTGCATCGCCGAGTCCCCGAGTGGAGCGAGAAGACCGAGGTGGGCCGGTTGTCGGCGGCCCTGAACGGGATGCTCTCGCAGATCCAACGCGCCTTCGCGGCCACCGCGGCCTCGGAGGAGGCGGCGCGTGCATCCGAGGATCGGATGCGCCGCTTCGTCGCCGACGCCAGTCACGAACTACGGACGCCGCTGACGACGATCCGCGGGTTCGCCGAGCTGTACCGGCAGGGTGCGATGAGCGACATCGCCGTGCTGATGAACCGAATCGAGGGCGAGTCGGCGCGCATGGGACTGCTCGTCGAAGACCTGCTGATGCTCGCGCGCCTCGACGCCCAACGACCCCTCGAAGTACGCCGAGTCGATCTGCTCACCATCGCCGCCGACGCCGTGCACGACGCGAAGGCGGTCTCGCCCCAGCGCGACATCTCGCTGAAGGTGTTGGCAGGACCGGGAATTCCCGAGGTCGACGGTGACGATGCCCGGCTGAGGCAGGTACTCGCGAACCTCGTCGGAAACGCGGTTCGGCACACGCCCGAATCCGCGTCGATCACCGTGTGTGTCGGGACCACCCGGTCTTCGGTGCTGCTCGAAGTGCAGGACACCGGGCCGGGTCTGCGAGAGGAGGAGGCCGCACACGTCTTCGAGCGCTTCTATCGAGCCGATTCCTCGCGAACCAGGGAGAGCGGCGGCAGCGGGCTGGGGCTGTCGATCGTCGCGGCGTTGGTCGCCGCTCACCGAGGCACGGTGCGAGTGCACAGCACCCCGGGGCAGGGCGCGACCTTCCGGGTCGAATTACCCCGCGCCGACGGTTGATTCGGTCGCCGCCCTGGCCTTCTTGCGTTCGGCCAGCCTGGTGTACGCGGCTGCGGCGAGTGGCGCGGCGACGAGCATCGACACCAGCCGAATCACCTGAACGCAGGCCACGAAGGTGACGTCCGATCCGGTCGTCGCAGACACCGCGAGCACAGCGGCCAACCCGCCGGGTGTGGTGGCGAGGTAGCCGGTCAGCATGCTGACCCCGGTGACGGCGGAGAGCGCCCAACCGAACAGTGCGCACACCAGGCCGATCGAGAGGACCAACAGCGCCGCCCACGGAAAGATCCGTCCGATGGCCCGCAGGCTCGCGGTCGTGAAGGCAAGTCCCGCTTGCCATCCGATGACGATGAACGCCACCGGCAGCAGGACCGTGGGCACCGAGATGTCCACGGGCCACCCGAGCAGCTCGCATGCGCCCGCCACGATCAGCGGTCCGAGCGTTGCCGGTGCAGGCAGTCTGATCAGACGCGCGAGCACGATCCCCGTGACGACGGCTCCGAGCAGAAACGCCGTGCCGAGATACCAGGGCGTCGAGATCTCCTCTCTCGCCGCACCACTGCCGGAGTCGGCGTGGAAGGCGAACGTGACGATCAAGGGCATCGTGACCACCACGAGTGCAACGCGCAGGTACTGCACCACGGCGACGATGCGCTCGTCGCCGCCGAGCTCCCGGGCGATGGACACCAGACCCGTTGCGCCACCCGCGATCAGGGACAGTGCGCCAGTAACCGGGTCGACATCGCGATGCAGGGCGAGCAGCGCGCCGCAGCCTGCGCTGACAACCAGCGTTCCCGCGCCGACGAGAACGGCGGGAATCCAGTTCTCGCCCAACGCACCGAGTGTCTCGGTGTCGAGCATCAGCCCGATCGTCACCGCCAGGGTCCCCTGCGCCGCCATCGACAATGGACGGGGGACGGCCGCGGGTCCGAGACCGGTCAGTGCGAAGACCACGGCGACGACGAGCGCCGCGAACAACGACGGTGCCGTGAGCCCCAGCGCCGCGAAAAGGGCCCAGCCCCCGACGGATACGGCTGCGAGGCCGATCCATCGGAGGCTGTGCCCCACTACTTTTCCGGCGCGGTCGGAGACACTCACACTCCGGACTTGACCAGCAGAACCGGAACCGGGATCTCGAGCAGCAGCCGCTGAATCGTCTGTCCCATCAGGAACTTGCCGACGGCCGAACGGTGGCGCGAACCGACGACGAGGATCTCGGACTTCTGTTCCTCGACCAAAGTCAGCAGGGTGTTGACGGCATCGGGATCGGGCCTACCCACTGCCACGGTCCAGGTGACGGCGTCGGCGTGGTCGATGTCGGCCAGAGCGGTCTCCACCGAAGTGGACACTGCCTGCGTCTCGGCCGCCTCGGCGGACGGTTCGGCCGATCCCGACAGCGCGTGCAGGACGACGAGGTCCGTCTCTCGGATGCGTGCTTCTCGAACGGCGGCCGCCAGTGCTGCGCGGCCCTCGGGTGAATTGTTGTGCAGTACGCCAACAGTCATGACGGTTTCTCCTACGCGAGATGAGGTGGGGGATCAGCCGAACGGGATCTGGCCGAGGACGATGCCGACGGCCAGCATCGCGAGGGAGACGACCACCGCTCGCCAGAGCACCTTCTTGTGGTGATCGGCCAGCGACACTCCGGCGAGAGTGACCAGCAGCAGGATGGCCGGAACCAGCGGGCTCTGCAGGTGGACGGGCTGACCGGTGATCGATGCACGGGCCATCTCGACCGGGTCGATGCCGTATTTCTCGGCGGTCTCGGTGAGCACTGGGAGGATGCCGAAGTAGAACGCGTCGTTGGTCATGAAGAACGTCAGCGGGATGCTCAGGATGCCGGTGATGACGGCCAGGTACGGGCCCATGCCGGGCGGGATGACGTTGAGCAGCCACTCGGCCATGGCCTCGACCATGCCGGTGCCCTGGAAGACGCCGGTGAGGATTGCCGCGGCGAGCACCATGGCGACCACGGAGACGATGGAGGACGAGTGCCGTGCGATCGCGTCGCCCTGCTCCTTGACCTTGGGGAAGTTGACCGTCAGGGCAATCGAGGCAGCGATCATGAACAGCACCGGGATGGGCAGGATGTCCATGACGAGAACGACGAGCAGGATGACCGTCAGAGCAGCGTTGAACCACAGTAGCTTCGGGCGCAGGGTGTCGCGGTTGGGGTCGAGGCCGTCGAAGAACTGGCCGGATTCGCTGTCGTCCGATCCGCCAGTGCCTGCTCCGCCGGTTGCCTTGCCGCCCTTGCGGATACTGCCGCCGCCACCGGAGGCCACCAGTTCGGGTTCGTAGATCAGCTTGCCGATGCGTCGGCGTTCCATGATGCCCAGGTGAACGGCGAAGAGCAGCACGATGATCAGGCCGACGATCATCGAGGGAACCATCGGAACGAAGACGTCGGACGGGGAGATGCCGAGGGCGGAAGCAGCGCGAACCGTCGGGCCGCCCCACGGGATGATGTTCATCGTGCCGTTGGCGAGACCGGCGACGACCGTCAGAATCACCGGGCTGACACCGAGTTTGAGATAGAGCGGCAGCAGTGCGGACGTCACGATGATGAATGTGGTGGAGCCGTCACCGTCGAGCGAGACGACCATGGCCAGAATGGCAGTTCCGACAACGAGTTTCATCGGGTCGTTGCGCACCAGGCGGAGAATTCCGCGCACCAGTGGGTCGAACAGTCCGACGTCGATCATGATTCCGAAGAAGATGATGGCGAAGAACAGCAGGGCCGCGGTGGGGGCCAGGGACTTGATGCCGTCGGTGATCATGTCGCCGATGCCGAGCCCCGCGCCGGCCAGCAGACCGAAGATGACGGGTACGAGGGTGAGTGCGACGACGGGCGTGGCTCTCTTGGTCAGGATCAAGAACATGAAGGCGGCTACCATGAGGAAGCCGAGTATCACCAACATCGTGCACTCCTTCTCGAATGTGTGAGGTGGGTCCGGTTGGACTGCGTGTGTGACTGAAGTTACGTAACCGGCATCACATGGTCGCCGTTGTGCGCACTACCCGCGCTAGCAACGTAAAGAGCCTTTTGCGCATTGTGCTCGAGCCCGCCCGGCGCATAGCCTGAGTGGGTGCGATTGAGGACCCAGGTGCTGTTGTTGCAGGCAGCGCTGGTGGCGGTGGCCCTGGCAGTGGCGTTCGGGGTGTTCGCGATCAGCAGTGGCAGGCAGGCGAGTGAGGAGTACGGCGAACGTGCGCTCGCGGTCGCCCGGACGGTGGCGTCGGACCCGGAGGTGCGCTCGCTCGTCGAGCAGTTCTCGGCAGTCGACACCGCCGGCACCGATGCCGCGCCCGCGGGTGTGTTGGCGGGTGGGGCGTTGCAGCGCGCGGCCGAGGGTGCCCGCAATCGCACCGACGCCCTGTTCGTCGTCATCACCGATGATCGGGGTCTGCGGTTGGCGCACCCCGATCCGACGGTGCTGGGCCAGCGGGTGAGTACCGATCCTTCGGGTGCGTTGGCGGGCAACGAGGTGGTCGAACAGGAGCGTGGCACGCTCGGCGACTCCGTACGTGCGAAAGTGCCTGTGCTGGCGCTCGGTTCGACCGACATGGTGATCGGTGAAGTGAGTGTCGGTATCTCGACCACGGCCGTGCGCACCGAGTTGGTGAAGGATCTGGTCAACGGCGGGTTGGTGACCGGTGCCGTGCTGTTGCTCGGGCTGGCCGGCTCGACCCTGTTGGCGCGCAGGTGGAAACGACTGACGCTGGGGCTCGAGCCGGAGGAGCTCGCCGAATTGGTCCGTGAACAGGAGGCAGTGCTGCACGGGATCGGTGAGGGTGTCGTCGCCATCGATCCCGACGGAGTCGTCACGGTCGTCAACGACGAGGCGCGTACGTTGCTCTCGATCGACGGCAAACCGGGAATGCGCATCGAGAACATCGGTCTGACCCCCAGATTGCTCGAGGTCATCCGATCTCCGACGGCCGAGCCGGTGCTGGCCGCCGTGGACGAGGTGGTCGTCATCGCCTCCGCCCGAAAAGTGCTGCGCGACAATCGCAATCTGGGTACGGTGCTGACCGTGCGAGACCGGACCGACGTGGAGACACTGACGCGTCAGCTCGACGCGGTGCAGTCGATGTCTGCCGTGCTGCGCGCCCAACGCCACGAGTTCGCAAACCGAATGCATCTGGTCAGTGGACTGCTGCACGAGGGCCACCCCGATCGAGCGTCGCAGTACATCGACGAAATACTCGGTGTCGGGCCGAGATCGGAAACCGTCGAGGGTATCGATGCCGTGTCCGACGCCTACCTACGGTCGTTCCTGACCGCGAAAGCCGCGCACGCCCGCGAGAGCAGCGTCCGAATGGTGTTGGGCGAGAACACCTGGGTCGGGGGAGAGGTAGCCGTTCCGGTCGACGTGACGACTGTGCTGGGCAATCTGGTCGACAACGCGATCGATGCCGCCAGGCTGGGAGTCAGGCGGCCGGCCGAGGTGGAAGTGGAACTGGTGCAGGACGGTTCGACCCTGCACATCGTGGTCGTCGATTCCGGCGACGGGGTGGACCTGGAAGTCGATCAGGTGTTCGTGGAGGGAGTCTCGACCAAGTCGACGGCGGAATCCCCGGGCGGCCGAGGAGTGGGGTTGGCGCTGAGCCGGCAGATCGCGCGCACCCGCGGCGGCGACGTGACGCTGGCCGATGCCGGCGGGCAGATCACCGAAGAGAATCAACGAGGAGGCGCAGTGTTCATCGCGTCGATACCGGATGCACTACTGACCGACGAGGTGACCCAATGAGAGTACTGGTCGTGGACGACGACTTCCGAGTCGCGGATCTACATGCGGCACTGGTCAATTCGCTGGACAACTACGAGGTGGCCGCGGTGGCGACGAGTATCGCCCAGGCGCGGGAGTTGGCGTCGACCCACTCGTTCGATCTGGCGCTGGTCGATGTCTATCTGCCCGACGGATCCGGAATCGACCTGGTGCGCGAACTCGAGTGCGACGCCGTGGTGCTCTCTGCTGCGGCGGATCAACAGACGGTGCGCTCGGCGATGACCGCCGGTGCCTGGACGTACCTGATCAAACCGTTTCCGCGTTCGGCGCTGGTCGATCGCCTCACCGGATACCTGACGTACCGCAGCGCTCTGGACCGTTCGGAGGAGCTGAGCCAGGCCGACATCGACAGCGGACTCGACGCGCTCCGCCCGCGCGCTGCGGCACCGTTGCCGTCCTCGCAGTCCGTCACCCGTGATCTGGTGCTCGACGCGGTCCGCACGACGGCCGAGCCGATGTCCGCGGGTGAAGTTGCTGCCGCCATCGGTATTTCACGTGCGACGGCGCAGCGCTACCTGGCAACCCTGGTCTCCAAGGGGCGATTGCGCATGCAGCTGCGCTACGGGTCGACCGGGAGACCGGAACAGGAGTACTCGCTACCGCCGGGAGCGTGAGGCCGCCACGACCACCGCTCCGATTACGGAAATCGCTGCGGTGACCAGAGCTGCGGTGTTCCATCCTTCGGTCAGCGCAGTCGCGCTGTGGCTGCTAATCGATTGGGTCATTCCGCGGGCTCCACTCCCGGCAGGAACGGCCACCACCGCAACGACGGTGACACCGATGGCGGATCCGACATAGCGCGCGGTGTTGTTCGCCCCGCTGCCCATGCCGCCGCGTCCGGCGGGCACGCTGGCCACGGCCTCGCGTCCGAGAGCGGCGTTGAGCACTCCGCTCGCAAGGCCTGCCACGAGCAGTCCTGGCAACAGTCGCGGCCAGGATGCGTTCTCGGACAACCCCGTCAGCATCAGCATGCCGATCGCGACGCCGACCAGGCCGACGGCAAGTTGCGTTCGGCCACTGAGCGACGCGGGCAGCCTGCGGGCGAGTAGGGCAGTGACCACGGACGTGGCCGACCACCCGAACAGCAGCAGGGCGGCACCGAGCGCATCGATTCCCAGTACGGTTCCGAGAAATCCGGGCATGTACGACATCAGCGCGATGATGCCGCCGCCGTTGGCCAGCGCGGCGACCGTGGCGGCCAGAAACGGTGGGTGCCGGAAGAGTGTGAGATCGAGCATCGCTGTGGCGCTGCGTAATTCGATGATGGCGAACGCGGCCAGCAACAATACCGCGAGCACGAAGAGAACGATCGGGCTCACCTCGGTCCAGCCCTGTCTGCCCTCGACCAACGCGGCCAGCAGTGCGGCTATGCCCGTCGCCAACAGCAGCGCGCCGATCGGATCGAGGCCACGCGGGGCGTCGGACCTGGATTCTTCGACGAGCCGGTGCGCGGCGACGGCCAACGCGACCGTGGCAATCGCGAGAACCACGTAGGCCTCGCGCCAGCTCGCCCAGCGATCCAGTGCGGCGGCCAGCAGCGGGCCGAGAGCGATGCCGGCACCGACGCTCGCGCCCCAGACTCCGCTCGCCTTCGCGCGTACGGGACCGGCCGGGTGGGTGTGCGCGATGATGCCCAGGCTCGACGCGACGACGGCCGCGCCGCCGAGGCCCTGAAGGATGCGCGCCAGAACGAAAATCAGCGTGTTGGGCGAGACTGCGCAGACGATCGCGCCGACGGCCAGGACGGCGGCTCCGAGTGCGAACGTGCGGCGACGGCCGAAGTCGTCGGCGACGGTGCCGGTGGTGAGCAGCGCGGCGGCGAGGCCGATGCTCATCGAGCTGAGAATCCAGGTGCGTCCTGCTGCGTCGGACATCAGATCGGCCGCGGTGCTGTTGATCGTCGCGAGCGGTGCAGTGAACGCCATCAGGGTCAGCAGGGTGCCGAGCGCTGCGATGGTGAGCGCTCGGGTGCTGTTCGTGGTGCCGGCGGGCGAGGGTGCAGTGTCGGTCATCGTCGTCCTTTTGGTCTGGTGATCGAACTGTAAACGCCCAACTTGGTTCGGTCAACAGACTGTACTATCGCGTCATGGCACTCGGAATCGACTACGCCCGTCAGGACTGCTCCCTGGCCCGTGCCCTCGAACTCGTCGGCGAGCGCTGGACCATGCTCATCGTGCGCGACTGCTTCTTCGGCGTCCGACGCTTCGGCGACTTCCAGGTCCACCTCGACATCTCCAAGGCCGTTCTCGCGCAACGACTCGGCGCGTTGGTCGACGCCGGGCTGCTCGAACGACGAGCTCGGGCCTTCGAGGGCGGCCACGATGATTACGTTCCGACGGCCGCCCTCGAACGACTGTGGCCCGCCGTCTTCGCCCTGAGCTACTGGGGCGAGGAACAGACCGCGAAACCCGCAGGGAAGCGTCGACGATTCATGCACGCGCCCTGCGGAACCGACCTCGGACCACTGGGGATGTGCCCCGAATGCGGAGTTGCACCCGGGCCGCACGACATCGACACCGACATCGGCCCGGGCTACGACCCCGACACCCGATCCGACGATGTGTCGATGCACCTGCGAACGCGTCGACGACTGTTGACGCCCCTGCGCTGAGGCTCTCGGCTGCAGAGGTGTCAGTTCGGGACGTATGCCTCGTGTCCGAGGTCACGCAACGCCGCCCGGAGCTTGGTCGCCGCCTCGTCCTGTGACTCCGCGGAGGGATTCGGATCGGCACCCGAGATGTCGAAGTTGCCCATGTCGTAGGCCGGAAACACATGCAGGTGCAGGTGCGGCACCTCGAGCCCGGCAATCAGCAACCCGGCGCGGGGAGCGTCGAACGCGGTCCTGACCGCCTGGCCGATGATCTGAGCAACGGCGGTGATCTTGGCGAACGCGGCACCGTCGACGTCCTGCCACTGGTCGATCTCCTCACGCGGAACCACCAGCGTGTGGCCCTGGGTGACCGGTGCGATCGTCAGAAACGCAACCACGTCGTCGTCCTGCCAGACGAAACGTCCCGGGATTTCGCCGGCGATGATCTTGCTGAAAATGGAAGCCATGGGAACAGGATGCCCTATGCGGCTCCTGCGCATCGGTCGCTCCGCAGGCTCCGCTCCTGTCCTCCCAGGTGATTGCCAGGTTCGTCGCAGGGTGGGTCCAGCTCAGAGGCCGATTCTGGTCCACATGACAACGAATTCCCTCGCACGAGCAGGCCAGCGGCCCGGCTCGAACGCCACGGCCACTCTCGAGGTGGTCATCCCGGTATACAACGAAGAGGCGGATCTCGAACAGTGCATTCGTCGTCTGCACGAGCATCTGGACGACCGGATCCCGTTCCGGTCGCGAATCACCATCGCCGACAACGCCAGTACCGACGGCACCCTCGCGGTGGCACATCGGCTGGCCGACGAGATCGAGGGAGTTCAGGTTCATCACCTGGACGAGAAGGGTCGCGGACGGGCACTCAAAGCCGTCTGGCTGGCATCGGACGCCGATGTCGTGGCCTACATGGACGTCGATCTCTCCACCGACCTCAACGCTCTGATGCCGCTGATCGCGCCGCTGATGTCCGGTCACTCGGACCTCGCCATCGGATCTCGGCTCAACCGATCGTCCCGGGTGGTCCGCGGTGCGAAGCGTGAATTCATCTCGCGCAGTTACAATCTCATTCTGCGCACTTCGCTGCGCGCACGCTTCTCGGACGCGCAGTGCGGTTTCAAGGCCATGCGCACCGATGTGGCCCGGCAACTGCTGCCGCTCGTCGAAGACACCGGATGGTTCTTCGACACCGAACTGCTCGTCATCGCGGAGAAGGTCGGCCTGCGTATCCACGAGGTACCCGTCGACTGGGTCGACGACCCGAACAGCAGCGTCAACATCATCGACACCGCCGTCAAGGACCTGCAGGGATGCTGGCGCGTCGGCCGCGCCCTGGCAACCGGAGTGCTTCCGGTCGCCGAACTGCGTCGAAGCCTGGGACGGGAGCCGCTCGTGCCGGGAGTACCGCACGGAATGATCAGCCAGATGGTGCGATTCGGCATCATCGGCATCGCCAGCACCGTCGCGTACGCGTTGCTCTACCTGGTGCTGCACTCGTTGATCGGTGCGCAGGCCGCGAACTTCTTCGGACTGCTGATCACCGCGGTGCTCAACACCGCGGCCAACCGCGCCTTCACCTTCGGCGTCCGCGGATCGGACGGCGCAGGCAAGCATCAACTGCAGGGACTGGCGATCTTCGGTTTCGCCCTCCTCGTCACCAGCGGATCGCTCGCCGTGCTGCACGCGTGGGCACCCGATGTGTCCCGGCACGTCGAACTCGCCGTCCTCATAGTCGCCAATCTCGTTGCCACCGTGTGCCGATTCGTCGCCCTGCGGTGGGTCTTCCGTAGCTCTCAGTCGGGCGATTCCCAGTCCGCCGGTTCGGAGAAAGCTCTGTGACGACGACGATCGAACGCCCCTCGGCGGCTGCGCCGTCCACGCCTGCGACCTCCCCACGGTGGGAATGGATCGGGCTGATCGCGCTGTTGGTCGGCACCGGTGTCGCCTACATCTGGGGACTCGGCGCCTCGGGGTGGGCGAACTCCTTCTATTCCGCTGCGATACAGGCGGGTTCGGTGTCGTGGAAAGCGTTCTTCTTCGGATCCTCCGACGCCGCCAACTCGATCACCGTCGACAAGCCTCCGATGTCGCTGTGGCTGATGTCGTTGTCGGTGCGCATCTTCGGACTGAACACCTGGGCGATGCTCGTGCCCCAGGCTCTCCTCGGAGTCGCCTCGGTGGCACTGTTGCGAGCCACCGTCAAGCGGCGCTTCGGTGGCGCGGCCGGTCTGCTCGCAGGCCTGGTACTGGCCGTGACTCCCGTTGCCGCACTGATGTTCCGGTTCAACAATCCCGACGCGCTGCTCGTGCTGCTGATGATCGCATCGGTATGGGCGCTGCTGCGAGGCGTCGAGACCGGAAAGACCAAGTGGCTGTTGATCACCGGCATGTTCGTCGGATTCGGCTTCCTCACCAAACAGCTCCAGGTGATGCTCGTGGTGCCGCCGCTGGCACTGACCTACCTGATCGCCGGGCCGCCGAAGTTCCTCACCCGGCTGTGGCAGCTGTTCGGAGCTCTGGGCGCGATGATCGTCGCGGCCGGATGGTGGCTGCTGATCGTCGAATTCTGGCCGGCGTCCTCCCGTCCGTGGGTCGGCGGCTCGCAGAACAATTCGATTCTGGAACTCACGCTCGGCTACAACGGATTCGGCCGCCTCAGCGGTGACGAGACCGGAAGTGTCACTCCGGGACGCGGCGGTATGGGCGGGGACGTCGCGGGTGGGATGCCCGGTGGTATCTGGGGAGAGACCGGCATTCTCCGTATGTTCGACGCCTCCCAGGGCGGCCAGATCGCCTGGCTGATTCCGGCTGCATTGATCCTGCTCGTCGTCGGACTCGTGTTGCGCGGCAGAGCCCCTCGGACGGACGTACAACGAGCGTCGCTGATCGTCTGGGGATCGTGGTTGCTCGTCACGGGTCTGACGTTCAGCTTCATGGCCGGAATCTTCCACTCGTACTACACCGTTGCGCTCTCGCCCGCCGTCGCAGCTCTCGTCGGCATCGGCAGTGTGGTGCTGTGGCGGCAACGCGAGAGGTACTGGGTGCGCATCGCAATGGCCGTCGCGGTGGCGTCTACCGTAGCCATGGCGTGGGTGCTGCTCGGTCGCAGCGAGAGTTTTGTGCCCTGGCTGAAGTGTGCAATTCTCTTCGTCGGAGTTCTCGCGGTCATCGCACTGCTGATCCCGGCGCTGACCCGCGGCAGATTGGCTGCGGCGTCGATCCTGGCGGTGATGTTCGCCGGACTAGCAGGCCCGACTGCGTACGCCGTCGACACGATCGGCACCCCGCACAACGGATCCATCGTCTCGGCCGGACCCAACACCGGCATGCGCGGATTCGGCGGCATGGGCGAGGGTCGACGAGGCCAGGGCGGTATGCCGGGCGGAATGCCCGGTGGGATGCAATTGCCGGCCGGGGTGCAGCTACCGGCGGGCGCTCCCGGCCAGATGCCGGGTGGTGACGGTGCGGCTGGTGCCGAGATGGGTGGCGGTATGGGCGGTGGAATGGGTGGTCTTCTGGAAGGCAGCACGCCGACCACCGCGATCACCGAGATGCTCGAGCAGGACGCCGACTCCTACACCTGGGTGGCAGCGGCCATAGGGGCCAACACCGCGGCGGGCTACCAACTGGCCACCGAGGAACCCGTCATGCCCATCGGCGGATTCAACGGCACCGACCCGTCGCCGACCCTCGCCGAATTCCAGCAGTACGTCGCCGACGGAGAGATCCACTACTTCATCGGCGGCGGAGGTATGCCGGGAATGGAGTCGGGTACCTCGGCCGCGATCTCGGCGTGGGTCACCGAGAACTTCACCGCGACCACCGTCGACAACGTGACGTTCTACGACCTCACGCAGTAACACCGAACCACCACGAAAGAGCCCCGCACCATGACAGGTGCGGGGCGCTTTCGCGTCGAGCAGATAGTCTGATGCACTGTGCGCGTACTCGTCATAGGTTCCGGTGCTCGTGAGCACGCCCTTCTACTTGCGTTGAAGGCCGATCCGTCGGTCGAGAAGCTCTTCGTGGCTCCCGGCAACGCAGGTACCGCAAAGCTCGCCGAGCAGCACGCCGTCGATGTGGCGTCCGGCGAAGCGGTGACTGCACTCGCGAAGAAGGTCGAAGCCGATCTCGTCGTCATCGGACCGGAGGTGCCGCTGGTCCTCGGCGTGGCCGACGCCCTCCGCGAAGCCGGTATCGCCGCATTCGGCCCGTCCGCCGACGCCGCCCGCATCGAAGGGTCCAAGGCTTTCGCCAAGGACGTGATGGCAGCGGCCGGTGTGCGAACCGCGCACAGTGAAATCGTAGATTCGCCCGCCCTGCTCGACGCAGCCCTGGACCGTTTCGGCCCCAACTGGGTGGTCAAGGACGACGGCCTGGCCGCAGGCAAGGGTGTCGTCGTCACCACCGATCGGCTCGTCGCCCGCGATCACGCCGCCGAACTCCTCGAGAACGGCCACCCGGTGCTGCTCGAATCGTTCCTCGACGGCCCCGAGGTGTCCCTCTTCTGCCTCGTCGACGGCGAGACCGTGGTGCCGCTGCTGCCCGCGCAGGACCACAAACGCGTCGGCGACGGAGACACCGGACCCAACACCGGCGGCATGGGTGCGTACACCCCGCTGCCGTGGTTGCCCGAGACCGCAGTCGAGGAGATCGTCCGCGGCGTGGTGAAACCCGTTGCCGCCGAAATGGTGCAGCGTGGTGTGCCGTTCTCCGGTCTGCTGTACGCCGGTCTGGCGATGGGTGCCGACGGCCCGGCGGTCGTCGAATTCAACTGCCGCTTCGGCGATCCCGAGACTCAGGCAGTGCTCGCGCTGCTCGATTCACCTCTCGGTGAGGTGCTGAACGCGACGGCAACCGGCACGCTTGCTTCACTTCCACAGTTGCGCTGGAAGGACGGCGCGGCCGTCACCGTCGTCATCGCCGCCGAGAACTACCCCGGTCGACCGCGTACCGGTGACGAGATTCTCGGCTCCGAAGGCGCAGGCGTCCTGCATGCAGGCACCGCGGTGAAGGACGGCGCGGTCGTCTCCGCGGGCGGACGCGTGCTGAGCGTGGTCGGCACCGGATTCGACCTCACCGCCGCCCGTGACGACGCCTACTCCCGTATCGCGGGAATTCGGTTGCCGGGCAGCCACTTCCGCACTGATATCGGCCTGGCTGCGGTGGAGGGTCGGATCTCGCTGTAGATGTGCTGCGTCGGCCGGGTTTGTCGAGGCCGGTCGTCGGGGCAAACGCGCGCGCATTCGTCGGATGCGCGCAGAATCGCCTCCGAAACGACGCGGTTTTGCGCGCGCATGGCAGATGCGCGCGCGTTTGCGAAGGCCTGAGGTACCGAGCGTCCCAGGATCAGTAGGGTCGAGCCAATGCACAGTGAATCGCAGCGATCGATGGTCGAGCCGTTCCACGTGATGGATGTGTTCGCCGCGGCGGCCGAGCGGGCGCGCACTCACGGCGACGTGCTCTCTCTTGCTGCCGGTCAGCCCTCCACACGAGCGCCCGAGCCGGTATTGCGGGCCACTCGCGAGGCCCTGGATGCGCACCTGCTCGGGTACACCGAGACGCTGGGGATTCTGCCGCTGCGTCGCGCGATCGCCGAGTATCACAGCGCGCGGTACGGCATCACCGTCGACGCCGACGACGTGGTGATCACCACCGGCTCGTCGGGCGCGTTCACGTTGCTGTTCCTCGCTGCGTTCGACGCGGGGGACACCGTCGTCATGGCCAGGCCGGGATATCCGGCGTATCGAAACACGTTGGCAGCGTTGGGCTGTCGCGTCGTCGAGCTCGACTGCTTGGAGAGCACGCGATTTCAGCCGACCGTCGCGATGCTCGAGGACCTGCCCGATCCGCCCGCGGGGCTCATCATCGCTAGCCCGGCCAACCCCACCGGCACGATCATCGACTCCGACGAGTTGGCCGCAATTGCGCGTTGGTGCGACGAGCACGGAACTCTCCTGATCTCGGACGAGATCTACCACGGAATCGCCTACGGGGACGCGCGTACGTCGAGCGCCTGGGAGACCTCGAAGGAATCCGTCGCCATCGGATCGGTGTCGAAGTACTTCTCGATGACCGGATGGCGGCTGGGTTGGATGCTGCTGCCGACCCGATTGCGCAGAGCCGTCGAACGATTGGCGTCGAACATGACGGTCTGCCCACCGGCGATCTCCCAGGTTGCCGCCATCGCGGCGTTCACCGAGGAGTCCCGCGTCGAGCTGGATTCACATGTCGAGCGCTACGCTGTCAACCGTCGAATTCTGCTCGACGGTCTGCCGGCCATGGGTATCACCGACCTCGCACCGGCCGATGGAGCCTTCTATGTGTACGCCGACATCGCGCACCTGACGGACGACTCGCGGAACTGGTGTGCGCGAGTGCTTTCCGAGACCGGAGTCGCGTTGGCACCGGGCGTCGATTTCGACACCGAACGCGGGAACCACACCGTGCGCTTCTCGTTCGCAGGCACGACCGCCGACGTCGAGGAGGCATTGGAGCGCCTTTGGGTCGTGAGCGTTTCCTCGTAGCAGGCTACGAAGTGCCGCTCACGTGCGGCGCAGCCGCTCCAGCGCCTCGGAGATATCGGCGGCATCGACGTCGCGGTGGGTCACGAAGCGCACCTTGCCCGCGACGGTCACCGCGGCGATGCCCAGCTCGGCCAGCTCCGCGACCGTCGACGCCGGGTCGGGAACCGTTGCGAGCACGATGTTGGTCTCCGGCTCCAGTACCTCCCAGCCTCGCTCGCGCAGCCCGGAAGCGAGGGTTGACGCGTTGGCGTGATCCTCGGCCAGATCACCGATGCGATCCAACGCCACGAGCCCGGCGGCAGCGAGGACGCCACCCTGACGAACGCCGCCGCCCAACATCTTTCGGACTCGTCGAGCCTCGTGGATACGCGCGGAATCCGAGACCAACATCGAGCCGACGGGTGCACCGAGGCCCTTGCTCAGGCACACCTGCACCGTGTCGGCACCGGCAGTGAGCGACGCGATCGGAACATCGAGGGCGACAGCGGCATTCCACAGCCGCGCGCCGTCCAGGTGGACCTTCAAGCCGCAATCACGCCCGGCGGCAACGAGATCCGACCACTCGTCCGCTCCGATCACAGCACCGCCGGCGAAGTTGTGGGTGTTCTCGAGCGACAGCAGCGCCGTCCGTAGCGCGAAATACGGCCCTGCGCCGCCGGCCTTCGCGCGCACCGTCGACGCGAGGGGACGGCCGGGGCCACCGTCGTGGGGGAGGGCGTCGGGCATTCCGCCCGCCAGCCATGCCGCGGTACCGAGCTCGGAACCCAGCACGTGCGCGTGCTCGGGGCCAGGAAGCGATCGCCGCGTTGCAGATGCAGCATCAGCGCGATGATGTTGCCCATCGAACCCGACGGCACCCACAGTGCCGACTCGAACCCGAGCAGCCCTGCCACCGCTTCTTCCAGCGCCGCCATCGTCGGATCGTGATCGAGGACGTCGTCGCCCACTTCGGCGTCGGCCATGGCTTTTCGCATGACCGAATCGGGTCGGGTGATGGTGTCGGAGCGAAGGTCGATCGTTCGATGTGCCACGAGTGACGACAATTCCATAGCGCGAAAGCAGTCCGACGAACGGCCTCGAGCTGGCACGATGACTTGAATGTCCGCAGGTCCGACCGAGTCGCAGCACAAGGTGTCGGGTGCGACTCCGAAGGGGGTGCGCCGCCGCCAGGCATTGGCGTCGGCCGCTGCGGACCTGCTCGTCGAGGGCGGATTCGACGCGGTGCGGCACCGATCGGTGGCGGCACGAGCCGGGTTGCCGCTGGCGTCGACCACCTACTATTTCGAGTCCCTCGGAGACCTGGTAGCCGCGGCGGTCGACGTCGTCGGGACGCGCGAGATCGACGTCATGCGCGGTCGCATCGACGACGAGGGCAAGTGCTCGAACGAAATGGAGTCGACGGTCGATCTCATCGTCGACCTGCTCATCGGGCCACAGGACGGCCACGAGCAGCTGATCGCGAGATACGAACGCTTCATCGCCTCGGCACGGCATCCCGAACTGCGCGAGGTGCAACTGCGGCTGCGCGCCCAGATCGACGACCTGCTCACCGACGTGCTGCGCAGATCGGGCCGAACCGTGCAGGAAGAGCAGCTCAGGCGGCTCGTGGCAGTGGTCGACGGTGCCGTCGTCGGGGCGCTCAGCGAAGTGGACCCCGACCCCCGTCACATGGCCCGAAGCATGCTCCTGGCCGTCATCGACATCGTGGCACCGGCGGAACAGGTGCCTGCCGATTGACTGTCAGTCGGTCTCGCCGGAGTCTGCGTCGTGAATCTGTGGCACCTCGCACACACCGTCCTCGCAGACGGGGCCGTTGTCGTCGCCGACGATCTCCAAAGGACCGTTCATGAGCCGGTAGCGGCCTTCTGCAGGACGTCGGCGAACACCGACGGGGCCTGCGCGCCCGACACACCGAGCCGTCCGTCGATCACGAAGAACGGCACACCGCTGATCCCGTAGGCGATGGCCTGCTCCTTGTCCGCGCGCACTGCCGGCAGGAACTCCTCGGACTTCAGCGCCCGGGCCGCCTCTTCACGGTCGAGGCCGACCTCCGCGGCCAGGTCGGCGAGGTCCTCGGTGCGGCCGACGTGGCGGCCCTCCTCGAAGTAGGCCGCCAGAAGACGTTCCTTCATCTCGCCCTGCTTGCCCTTCGACTTGGCGAAGTGCAGGAGTTCGTGCGCTTTGACGGTGTTGGTGTGCTGCAAGGCGTCGAAGTCGTACGCGAGCCCCTCGCCTGCGGCCAGCTCGGTCATCTGCCCCAACAGCTGCGTGACCTGGTCGGCCGGCATGCCTTTGTGGGAGACGAGAAAATCGACCTCGCTGCCGTCGAAGTCGACCGGTGTGTCGGGTGCCAGCTCGAACGAGTGGAACTCCACCTCGAGCGTCCCGCCTCCGGCGGTGAACTCCGCAGCGCCTGCCTCGAAACGGCGCTTACCGACGAAGCACCACGGGCACGCGATGTCGGACCAGATGTCGACCTTCACTGTTCGGCTCACGGCGGCTCCAACATCGAAATGCGCTGCGGTTATTCCGCGCCGCGGCGATAGTCTCGATGCTCGGTCCGACGGCCGAATTCGAGTCCGACCTCATCCGAGACCGACAACTGCGCCACGTAAGCTGGATGCTCGTGAGCATCCCGAATGTCCTGGCCACCCGTTACGCGAGTCCCGAACTGGTGGAGCTGTGGTCTCCGGAGCACAAGATCGCCCTCGAACGTCAACTGTGGATCGCCGTGTTGCGCGCGCAGTCCTCCCTCGGAGTCGACGTCCCCAACGCTGCCATCGCCGATTACGAAGCCGTCGTCGACCAGGTCGACCTCGCGTCGATCGCCGAGCGTGAGCGCGTCACCCGCCACGACGTCAAGGCGCGCATCGAGGAGTTCAACGCCCTCGCCGGCCACGAGCACATCCACAAGGGGCTCACCAGCCGCGACCTCACCGAGAACGTCGAGCAGCTGCAGATTCTGCGCTCACTCGAACACGTCCACGCGCACGGCGTCGCCGTCGCGAAGCGGTTGGCCGAGCGCGCCGCCGAGTACTCCTCGCTGGTGATGGCCGGCCGCAGTCACAACGTCGCAGCTCAGGCCACCACGCTGGGCAAGCGTTTCGCGTCTGCCGCAGACGAGCTGCTGTTGGCTCTGTCGAGGGTGCAGGAACTGATCGCGCGCTACCCGTTGCGCGGAATCAAGGGCCCGATGGGCACTTCTCAGGACATGCTCGACCTGTTCGGCGGCGACTCCGCCAAACTCGTCGCGCTCGAGCGCATCGTCGCCGATCACCTCGGCTTCCGGCACACCATGACCAGCGTCGGCCAGGTGTACCCCCGATCGCTCGACCACGAGGTCGTCTCCGCGCTGGTCCAGGTCGGTGCCGGACCGTCCTCGTTCGCGCACACCGTTCGCCTGATGGCCGGCCATGAACTCGTCACCGAGGGCTTCCAAGCCGGCCAGGTCGGCTCGTCGGCGATGCCGCACAAGATGAACACCCGCTCGTGCGAACGTGTCAACGGCCTGCAGGTGGTGCTGCGCGGCTACGGCTCGATGGCCGCCGAGCTCGCCGGAGCGCAGTGGAACGAGGGCGACGTCTTCTGCTCCGTCGTGCGCCGCGTGGCGCTGCCCGACGCCTTCTTCGCCATCGACGGACTCATCGAGACCTTCCTGACGGTTCTCGACGAATTCGGCGCGTACCCGGCCGTCATCGCGAAGGAACTCGACCGCTACCTGCCGTTCCTCGCGACGACCAAGGTGCTGATGGCTGCCGTGCGCGCGGGCGTCGGACGCGAAACCGCACACGAGGCGATCAAGGAACACGCCGTCGCCGTCGCATTGGCCATGCGTGAGCAGGGACTGGAACCGGACCTGGTCGACCGTCTGGCCGCCGACGATCGCCTGCCCCTCGATCGGGCTGCCCTCGATGCTGCACTGGCCGACAAGACGGCATTCACCGGGGCGGCCGACGCTCAGGTCGCTGCCGTCGTTTCGGCAGTGGAGCGACTGATCGCGAAATTCCCGGCCGGGGCGTCGTACACGCCGTCGCCGATTCTGTAGTCAGGAGAGGACGTCGGGGAGGTCGGCCACCGAGTCGATCACGTGGTCGGGTTCCATCGCGAACTCGTCGGTGATGCGTCGATCGAGCACGTCCTGGCGGAACTTCCCGGTGCGCACGAGCACTCCCGTCATTCCGACGACCTGGGCGGCCAGGACGTCGTTGTCGAGATCGTCACCGACCATCACGACGTCGTCCGGGTCGACGCCCATCCGCTCGGACGCCGTCCGGAATCCCAGCGGAGCCGGCTTTCCGATGGCCTTCGCGGTGTGTCCCGACGCCTGCTCCATGCCGCCGAGGTACATGCCGGTGTCGATGCGTAGTCCGGCCCCGGTGCTCCACATCAGCGATCGATGCATCGCGACGACGGGTATGCCCCGGCACAGCCAGTCGTAGACGCGACTGAGGCGCTCGTGCGTGAACTCCGGGCCTGCACCGCCGACGACCACGACATCGGGATCCTCGGACGTCTCGTCGACGAATTCGATTCCCGGCATGTCGCCTGCGATCTCACCGTTGTTGATCAGTACCACTCGCGCATCCGGATAGTTCTCACGCAGATGGTCCGCGGTGAGTGACGCGGCCGTGACGATCTCGTCCGAGTGCACGTCCAGCCCCACGTCGCGCAGTGCCGTAGCGATCTGCTCACGCGTCTTCGACGTCGTATTGGTCAGGAACGCGCGAGCAATGTCCTTGCTGTCCAGGTACTTCAGAGTGTCTGCTGCCCCTGGCACCGCCTGCCACGACGTGACAAGGACGCCGTCGATGTCGAAGAGAACCCCGCCGATGCTCATCGGCAAACAGTAGTCTCCGGCTCCGGGCCCCGCAGCGTCAGTGCACCGAGCGCCTACGCTCGGAGACTGTGAACCCCTACACTATTTTCGCCGAGATCATTGCCGGGACGGCCGAGGCTTCTCGCGTCCACGAGGACGAGACAGCGATTGCGTTCATGGACATCAGGCCGCTCACCAGCGGTCATGTGTTGGTGGTGCCCAGAGAGCAGTTCCGGACTCTGGCGGAGTTGCCACCCGAGATCGGGGCGCATCTGTTCGTGGTGGGGCAGAAGGTGGCCGCCGCTGTGCGAGCGAGCAATCCGCGTGTCGCCGGCGTCAACTTCTTTCTCGCCGACGGCACGGTGGCCGGTCAGGAAATCTTCCACGTGCATCTGCACGTCATCCCCCGGATGATCGGCGACGGCTTCGGGTTGCAGGCTCGGCCGTCGTCGCCGCAGCGATCCGAACTGGACCGGCAGGCCGGGGAGATCGCAGCGGCTCTCACTCGGTCGTGACCTTCTTCGCCTTGGACAGAGCGTCGGCGTAGATGTCGATGGTCTTGGTGTAGCGGCTGTAGCTCTTGTTGGCACCGTAGTCCCACAGCACCATCTGTTGGTTGTCGACGGCGGCAATGGCGTCGAAGCCGGGGTAGCGGCTGGGAATGTCTGCAAGCTCGACGTCGGCGGCGTTGGCGACGTCGTGATAGACGAATGCGACATCGGCGTCGACGGTCGACACGTTCTCCCACGACACCTTCTTCCAGTACCCGTCATCGGTACCGTCGGGGGTGTACATCTTCAGTCCCCAGCGCTGGTAGTCGCTGAAGTCTGGGTCGGCCGACGGATCGAGTACGTAGGCGACGTCGAGGGGCCAGACTCCCACGCCGATGAGGTCCTGGCGTTCGGAGGCAACCTTCTCGAAATTCGCGACGGCGGCGTCGTAGTCGGCTTTGATGTCTGCCAGTTGCGGGGTGTCGAGGTCGACTCCGAGTGATGACGCAAGACCGGCATAGTTCTCGATCGTCTTGGCCGTCGATGTCGTATCCAAGGTGACTCCCAGGGTGGGAGCGAGCTGATCGATGGTGTCGGCCTTGGACGAATCGGCCGTGGTGGTCAGCTTTCCGAATTGCCCGAATCTCGGATTGAACTCGCCGATGACGAGATCCGGGTCGAGGCTTGCCGCCTTCTCGAAATCGAATGTGCCCCAGCTTTCGCCGACCGATTCGATGCCTGTGAGATCGGAGCAGCTCAGAATCGGGCTGCTGTCCATGGGAGTCGTCGACCAGATGGCAACGGGCTTGATTCCGTACGACATCAGCGCTGCGGCCGATTCCTCGTCGGCGATGATTCTGTTCGGTTGCGAATCGAGGGAGATGGTCCGTCCCCGGCCGTCGGTGTACGTGAACGGTCCTGATTCTCGGTCGACTGTGTCGACGCGGTCGTTCTCGCCGCAGGCGGCTGGGTTCGCGTTCAGGTCGACGACCTGGGTGCCGGCGTCGTCGGTGGTGCCGCTGCCGCACGCTGCCGCAGTGGCGAGCACGAGAACCACGATGCCTCCGGTGAGGGCGCGGGGTGCGGTTCTGTATCGCCGTACGGTGCGGTTTCTTCGTGGGGACATGCGCTCACTTTCGTGTTCGACGATGGACGGTGGAACCGAGGAAGTCGAGAGCCACGGACCTTGCCGGGCCCACCCGGTGGACGACGGAGCCGTTGTACCCGAGGAAATGTTAGGTTAGCCTACCGTAGGCGCGTAGCGTTGCCCGTGGCATCGAGCCACGGCGAAGGGCAGTGCCGAGACGGCCATCGACGGCCCCTCGCCGGCGTCCCGTATCTCGTCCGCAAGAAGAAGGAAGACGCCTGATGCATCGCACCAAGCTGGGTGGAACGATCCACCGTGCAGGTCTCGTCCATGCCGAACTGCACAACCTCGGCTCCACCGATCGGTTGCCGGGGGCGAGCGTTCGATGACCTCGGACGACAACTACGACATCGTCGGAGTCGGATTCGGGCCGTCCAATCTGGGACTGGCCATCGCGATCGAGGAGCACAACCGAAACTGCTCTCCCACAGAGCGATTGACGGCCTGCTTCGTCGAGTCCAAGGACGAGTTCGCCTGGCATCCCGGCATGTTGTTGCCCGGGACGTCGATGCAGATCTCGTTCCTCAAGGACCTGGCGACTCAGCGCAATGCCAGCAGTGAGTACACCTTTCTGGCATACCTGTCGGAGCAGGGTCGGCTCAATCACTTCATCAACCTGCAGACGTTCTTCCCGAGCAGGCTCGAGTTCCACGACTATCTGGCGTGGGCCGCCGGAAAAGTCGACGCGACGGTGCACTACGGCACCCGGGCGGTGGACGTCGTCGACACCGGCGACGGCTACGGCGTTCGAACCGAGGGCCGGCGAACCGGGACCGTGCGAGGGCGCAACATCGTGCTCGCCGGAGGACTGACCGCCACCCTGCCCGACGGGGTCACGGCGTCGACGCGGCAGTTCCACAATCACGATCTTCTCGGCCATCTCGATCGGTTGCCGTCGCGGACGCATCGCACGTTCGTCGTGGTCGGTGCCGGGCAGAGCGCCGCCGAGGTGGTGGACTACCTGCACTCGACGTACAGCGACGCGTCGGTGCACGCGGTGCTGCGCAAGTACGGGTACAGCCCGGCCGACGACAGCCCCTATGCCAATCGCATCTTCGATCCGACGGCCGTCGACGACTTCTATTCGTCCTCGCACACGCTGCGCGAGCAGCTGTTGCAGTATCACCGCGGCACCAACTACTCCGCCGTCGACCTGCCTCTGATCGAGGAGTTGTACGCGCGCGAGTACGCCGAGCGAGTCAGCGGGCAGCGCCGGTTGTTCGTGCACGGAGCATCCCGGTTGATCGGGGCCACCGAGGAGCCGTCGGGCGTGCGTGCCTCCGTCGAGCACGGCCCGACGGGGCTGGCCGAGGACATACTGTGCGACGCTGTCGTCTATGCCACCGGCTTCACGTCCCTCGATCTACCCGAGATCCTCGGTCCGCTGTTCGACGCCGTCGAATACGACTCTCGCGGTCCTCGCGTGACACGTGACTACCGACTCGTGACGCGTGAACAGAGTGCGGGTTCGATCTACCTGCAGGGCGGCACCGAGCACACGCACGGTCTGACCTCGTCGTTGCTGTCCAACATCGCTGTCCGCAGCGGTGAGATCGTGAAGTCCGCTGTGAGCGCGAGGGTGCGATCGGTGGTGTGAATCGGGTGAGGACGAGCGTGGGCGACGAGCCGGAACAGCGAGATGTTCCGGCTCTCGCCGGTGGTCTCGCTCGCACCGATGCGCGTCGCGCCGGGGGGTTGTTCGTCGTCGTCGGTGTTCTGGCAGTGCTGTGCCTGGTGAGCATTTCGGTGGGCACCGAGTACATCCCGATCGGTCAGGTGTGGCACGGGCTGCTGCACGCCGACGGATCCACCGAATCCGTGATCGTCCGCGAACTGCGGCTCCCGCGTACGGTTCTGGGGTTGCTCGTCGGGATTGCCCTCGGGGTGGCCGGTGCGCTGATTCAGGCGATGACGCGAAATCCGCTGGCCGACCCGGGAATTCTCGGCGTCAATGCCGGGGCGGCGTTCTTCGTCGCGTTCGCCGTCGGCGTGCTGGGTGTCACCGGCATCGGGTCCTACATCTGGTTCGCGTTCGCGGGGGCGGTGGTCGCCACGATCGTGGTGTACGCACTGGGGTCGCTGGGGCGAGCAGGAGCTACTCCGATTCGCTTGACACTGTCCGGAATTGCGCTCGGTGCGGTACTGGGCGGCGTCACCTCGGGCATGCTGTTGCTCGATCCGGATGCCTTCGACAGGATGCGGTTCTGGGGAGCCGGGTCGTTGGCCGGTCGAGGTCTGGACATCGCGTCCGAGGTCGCCCCGTTCATCGCGCTCGGAGTCTTCCTGGCTGCCCTGATCGCACGTCCCCTCAATGCGATTGCGCTCGGCGACGATCTGGCCCAGTCGTTGGGGGCGAATGTGATTCGTACGCGAATCGTCGGTGTCGTCGCAGTGACTCTGCTCGCCGGCGCTGCGACGGCGGCGGCCGGGCCCATCGGATTCGTCGGACTGATGATTCCGCACATGGTGCGGTGGTTCGTCGGACCGGACCAGCGTTGGATTCTGATCTACACGGTGTTCGCGGCACCGGGCTTGCTGCTGCTCTCCGATGTGGTCGGACGCATCGTGATCAGGCCGGGGGAGCTGCAGGTCGGTATCGTCACCGCGTTCGTCGGCGCACCGGTGCTGATCGTGCTGGTTCGCCGGAAGAAGGCGAGCGGACTGTGACCCGTGAACAACGCGGCGGCGACATCGATTTCGGCCGAAGGCTGTGGGTCGTGCGAGTGCGGGACCGAGTGGACGGCCGCATCGACATCCGAACAGTGGGCGTCTGCGCGGCCTTGCTTCTCGTGACGGTGATGGTCTCCGTCGTCGCGGTCGGTACCGGCGACTACTACATTCCGCCGAACGAGGTGCTCGCCGCGGTGTTCGGCGACGCGCCGCGCCTCACCGAGATCGTGGTGATGGAGTGGCGCTTTCCCCGAGTGGCACTGGCCTTCCTGTTCGGAGCCGCCCTCGGCGTATCGGGAGCGGTCTTTCAATCCTTGACGCGAAATCCGTTGGGCAGCCCGGACATCATCGGATTCGGCACCGGTGCCTACACCGGCGCTCTCGTGGTCATCCTCGCCCTCGGTGGCGGCTACTACCGGACCGGAGCGGGCGCGCTCGTCGGCGGACTCGCGACGGCGGCCGTGGTCTACCTGCTCGCGTACCGGCGCGGGGTGCAGGGCTTTCGGTTGATCATCGTCGGGATCGCCGTCAGTGCCGTCCTCGCCTCGGTCAACACCTGGCTCGTGATCAGGGCCGACCTGGACGACGCGATCGCGGCCGCCGTGTGGGGTGCGGGCACCCTCAACGGGCTTGGATGGTCGCAGGTGGGGCCCGTGCTGGCCGTGTCGGTCGTCATCGCGTCGGGCTTGGCGGTGCTCTCGCGTCGGCTGCCGATGTTGGAGATGGGGGACGATGCAGCGAGGGCGCTCGGTGTGCGCGCCGAGCCGACCCGTCTGATGCTGGTGTTCCTGGGTGTTGCGCTGATCGCGATGGTCACCGCGGCGGCGGGGCCCATCTCGTTCATCGCCCTCGCCGCGCCGCAGCTGGCGCGCCGCCTCACCGGCACCTCGTCAGTGGCGATGGTGCCCGCCGCGTGCATGGGAGCGCTGCTGCTGGTCGTGAGCGACGTTGTTGCGCAGCGCGCCTTCGCTCCCACTCAGCTGCCGGTGGGTGTGGTGACCGTATCGGTCGGCGGCGCATACTTCGTGTGGTTGTTGGCGCGGGAAGGCAGGAAGCAGTGACGAAGCCTCGGTTGCACACCGACGACATCACGGTCGGATACGACAAGAGCGTCATCAGTGAGAACCTGACCGTCGAGATTCCCGACGGCAAGTTCACCGTCATCGTCGGACCGAATGCCTGCGGTAAGTCGACTCTGCTGCGGGCACTTTCGCGGCTGCTGAAGCCCTCGCACGGAACCGTTCTGCTGGACGGGAAGGCGATCTCGTCGTATCCCGCGAAAGAAGTTGCCCGACGCCTCGGCCTGCTTCCGCAGACTTCCATCGCACCCGACGGTATCTCGGTGGCCGATCTCGTTGCGCGGGGCCGCTATCCGCATCAGAAGCTGATCAGGCAGTGGTCGACGACGGACGAAGCCGCGGTGATCGAGGCCATGAACGCAACGGCGGTGACATCACTGTCGGCTCGTCCGGTGGACGAACTGTCCGGCGGGCAGCAGCAACGCGTCTGGGTGGCAATGGTTCTGGCGCAGCAGACGCCGCTGTTGCTGTTGGACGAGCCGACCACCTTTCTCGACATCGCCCACCAGATCGAGCTGCTCGACCTGTTGGCCACTCTCAACCGCGAGAACGGCCGCACCCTCGTGGCGGTACTGCACGACCTCAATCACGCCTGCCGGTACGCCGACCACATCATCGCGATGAAGGACGGCGCGGTGGTCACCGAGGGCGCGCCCGCCGACGTCGTCACCGCCGAGCTGGTCGAGGCGGTCTTCGGGCTGCCGTGTCGCATCATCGATGATCCGGAATCACACACTCCGTTGGTGATCCCCAAGGTGGTCGGTCGCAGGCTAGGCAAGGCTTAGTTTAGAGTCGAGGAAGAACGGCTCCGAGTCAGCCTGAGGGTTTCTCGCAGGAGTTACGTCGAGATATGTATCGAGGACGAAGATGAGTGAACAACCGCGTGGCTTCTACTACGCCGACGTCGTTGCGGTGGAACGACTCACGGTGCACATGGTGCGCGTGACGTTCGGCGGCGAACATGTCGCCGGCTACCGCACGCTCGGTGTGCCCGACGAATGCGTCGGAGTCTATTTTCCCCGGGCAGGCGAAGCTGTCCCGCCGCCGATGACCGAGGTGGACGGGTTCTGGTGGTTCCACGGTCTCGACGACGCCCCAGAGGGTCGCAACTACACCATTCGTCGTCTCGATCCGGAGCGCGGTGAGCTGACCATCGACTTCTTCGCACACGAGGGCGGTGTCGCATCCACCTGGGCCCAGCAGGCCGTCCCGGGGCAGACCGTGCTGTTCACCCGCCCGCGATCCTGGTATTCACCGCCCGCCGATGTCGAATGGCTGCTGCTGGTCGCGGACATGACCGGGTTGCCCGCGCTCGGCCGACTCGTCGAGCAGTTGCCCGCAGGAATGCGGGCGCACGCGATTGTCGAGGTTCTCGAACGCGGCGACATCCAATCCTTCGAGACCCTGGCCGACGTCACGTTCGACTGGCGCATCGGATCCGGAAACGGCGACAGCGCAAGCGTTCTCGACGACGCGGCGCTGGCCTACCCCGTGCCCGAGGGACGTGGGTACGTGTGGTTCGCCGGCGAGGCGTCGTCCTCGCGTCGGGTGCGCAAGCATTTCCGCAAGGAATTGGGTTACGAGATCGCGTATTTCGACATCATCGGATACTGGCGCGCCGATTCGGAGAAGTGGCTCGAGAAATACAAGCAATATCAGGAGGAGGCGCTGGCGGTGTACAACGGCGTCATCGAATCCGGCCGTTCCGAGCAGGAGGCCAGCGAGGCCTTCGACGCGCTGCTCGAGCGGGTGGGGCTCTAGCCTGCGTTGTCGAACTCGTAGTCCGGCAGCTCGAGTGTCGCCGCGTCGGGACCGAGGAACTTGCTGCTCACGGACTGCACCGGCTTGGATCCGGCCAGGCGCAGTACGGTGCGGAATGCGGCCACTCCCACCGAGGTCTTCGGATGCGCGACGCGAGGAACGCCGGGTGGGAGTTTCTGCGCCTGATCGACGAACGGACGCATGCGCGCCTCGAAGGCCTCGAACCCGGCGCGATGATCACTCGCCCGTGCGAGTTCGCCGGCGAGCACGTACGCGCCGGTGACCGACAACGTTGTGCCCATGCCGGACAACGGAGTTGCGCACCAGGCGGCATCGCCGAGCATGCCGATTCTGCCTTTCGACCAGCGCGGGGCCTTCACCTGCGCCAGATAGTCGACGTACAGTTCCGAGTCCGGTCCCAGCGAGTCCAGGATCCGGGGCACTTCCCAACCGACACCGGCGAACTGCGCTCGTAGCGCAGCAAAGACCTGTTCGTCCGACGCTCCCTCGTACCCGCCGGCGTCGGACACCCAGGAGAGGCTGAACCGCGTCGTGCCGAGGTTGTCCGGTCGTAGATTCGCCACTCGGGATCCGGGCGCGTTGTACCAGCGCCACCAGCCGTCGTCGCTCGGTCCCTTCGGCAGTACGCCGTAGGCGGTGTACAGGCCGACGGGTGTGGTCGTGGCCTCTCCGGAAAACACCAGTTCCCTGCTGCTGGAGCGGATTCCGTCGGCAAAGAGAACCAGATCGAATCGCTCGGACGGTCCCGCCGCGAATGTCACATCGACTCCGTCGGCATCTTGGGCCACGTCGACGACGCGATCGCCGTAGCGATACTCGGTTCGCGGTCCGGCGGATTCGACCAGAATCCGCGCGAACTCGCCGCGCAGAATCTCCAACTCCGCCGTCGGGCCGTCGTGGGATCCGTCGCCGGCCGGGAAGGCCGCGATGGTGGCGTCGGCGTCGTCGACGAAGCGGGTGCCCTTCTCGGTGGTGCCGTTCGCGAGGAGGGTTGCATCCAGGCCCATGCGCCGCAGCACCTCGCGGCCGGAGCCGCGAACGTCGATGTTCTGGCCGCCGAGTCGCAGTTGCGGTGAGCGTTCGAGGACGGTGACCTCGAAGCCTGCCCGGTCCAGCCAGAAAGCCACGGTGGGACCGGCAATGCTGGCACCGGTGACGAGTACGCGAGAAGTCATGGGGCGCGAATGCCCGGGCGGCCGGACGTTCAATCCCGGAGGGAAAGTAGCTGAGCCTCACCTTTGTGGTGTACTTTCATCGAATTGTCTTCAATGACCCGTTTTCGTCAGGAGAACCGTGTTCACCGTTCGCCGTTTGGCGCTGCTCTCGTTCAGCGCAACCCTCGCCCTCGGTCTCGTCGCATGCAGCTCGGAAGGCTCGTCCGACGACGGCACGTCCACCTCCGAGTCCGCCACCGCCGAGTCCGCACTCGTGGTGTACTCCGGCCGCGGTGAAGAGCTCGTCGACCCGCTGATCGAGCGCATCGGTGGCGGCATCGAGGTCGACTACTCGGGCAACACCAACGCCCAGGCCGCAAAGATCCTCGAAGAGGGCGACGCGACCCCGGCTGACGTCTTCTACGGTCAGGACGCAGGAGCACTCGGTGCCCTCGACGAGGCGGGCGCTCTCGCACCGCTGCCCGAGGACATCCTCTCCCTCGTTCCCGAGCAGTACCGCGGTGCCGACGGCACCTGGGTCGCCACCTCCGCCCGGGCCCGCGTGCTGGCCTACAACTCCGATTCGGTGCAGGCCGGCGATCTGCCGACCGGTATCGACGGTCTGCTCGATCCCCGCTGGCGCGGACAGATCGGCTACGCACCGACCAATGCGTCCTTCCAGGCATTCGTCACCGCCCTGCGTGTGCAGCGCGGCGAAGACGGAGCCCGCACGTGGCTCGAAGCCTTCGTCGCCAACGAGCCCGTCGCCTTCGAGGGCAACGGCCCGCTGCTGACCGCCGTCAACGACGGACAGGTCTCCGCCGGTCTGACCAACCACTACTACTGGTACCCCTTCAAGGAAGAGAACGGCGACGACGCCCCGGTCGAGCTGCACTACTTCGAGCCCGGTGACCCCGGCGCGCTGATCAACGTCGCCGGTGCCGGTGTGCTGGCTGATTCGGACAACCAGGAAGCGGCATTCGACTTCGTGCGCGAGTTGCTCTCGACCGAATCGCAGACCTACTTCGCGAACGAGACCGCCGAATACCCCGTCATCGACGGAGTCACCTCCGATTACGACCTGCCGCCGCTGTCCGAGCTGGGCTCGACCGATCTCGATCTGGGTCAGCTCTCGTCCCTCGAGGCCACCCAGACTCTCCTCACCGACGTCGGAATCATCTAGTCGGTGCCCACGTCTGCACTCCAGCCGCTTCGGCGGCGCCACTTCGGCGGTCGTCCCGTTCTCGGGACGACCGCGTTGTGCGTGGGAGTGCTGACGCTGACACCCCTGGTGTACCTGTTCGTTCGAGCGTTCGACGGCGGAACCGAGAAGGTTCTGCGACTGCTCCTGCGGCAACGCACGCTCGACCTCGCGATCCGTACGGCAACACTCACTCTCACCGTGCTCGTCGCGTCGGTCGTGGTCGGGACTCTGCTGGCGTGGCTGACCGTCCGTACCGATCTACCGGGACGACGCTTCTTCGCGATGGTCCTCGCCGCTCCACTCGCCATCCCGTCGTACGTGTCCGGGTACCTGTGGATCGCCGAGTTCCCCTCGTTGGCAGGGTTTTCCGGTGCAGCCCTGGTGCTCACGTTGTCCTGCTTCCCGCTGGTGATGCTGCCGGTGTCCGCGGCGTTCGCCACCGCGGACCCATCGTTGACCGAGGTCTCTCGAACCCTCGGTCGAGGCGCTGTGCGCACGGCGCTGACCGTCGAGTGCCGTCGCGTGGTTCCCGCCGCGGCAGCAGGCGCGCTGCTGGTCGCGCTGTACACCATCAGTGACTTCGGGGCGGTGGCTCTGATGCGCTACGACGCCTTCACCCTCGGCATCTACAGTGCGTACCGCGGGGGACTCGATCGCACCGCTGCCGCAGTCCTCGGACTGGTCCTCGTGGTGGGCGCGTTGGTGCTCACCCTCCTCGAACGGCGTGCCCGACGCGGCGCTACGGCGAGGGTGGGATCGGGAACCGACCGGCAGGCCGAGCCGATCGTCCTCGGCCGGTGGCGCATCCCGGCTCTGGCCGTTGTCGTTGCGGCACTGACTCTCTCGGTGGTGGTACCGATACTGGCCTTGGCGCGATGGCTGAGCCGGTCGTTGCGGTTCACCTTCGATTGGGTGGACGTGCTGGCCGTCACGGCCAAGACCGTTCAGTACTCCGCGACCGCCGCGGTGGTGGTGGCCGTGCTGGCGCTGCCGGTCGCACTGTTCGCGGCCCGATCCACGTCGAGGGCCGCCCGCGGTGCCGAGTTGTCCACCTACATCGCGCACGGACTACCGGGTATCACCGTCGGGCTCGCCACGGTCTTCCTCGGAATCAGGTTTCTGCCGTCGTTCTACCAGACAGCGGTGCTGCTGGTATTGGCATACGTGGTGCTGTTTCTGCCGCTGGCCGTCGGCAGCACGAGAGCGGTCGTCGACGCCACTCCCGTTGTCCTCGAGGATGTCTCACGGACCCTGGGCGCGGGTCGGATGCGTACCGACCTTCGAGTGACGATTCCGATCGCGGCCCCCGGCATCGCCGCCGGTGCTGCTCTGGTGTTCCTGACCGTCGCCAAGGAGCTACCTGCGACGTTGATGCTGCGCCCTCGGGGAGTCGATACGCTCGCCACTACGCTGTGGTCCACCACCGAGGCGTTCCGATACGGCGAGGCGGCTCCCTACGCCCTGGCCCTGATCCTGATCTCGGTGGTCCCTACGGTCGTCCTGACACGGGCGCTGGGGCGCACGACGCGGAAGCGAGTAGCACTGCCATGAGCATGGTGATTTCCGGACTCGTTGCCTCGTACGGCAGTACGGCCGTGCTGCACGGCATCGATCTCGACCTCGGCGACGGCGAGATGCTCGCCGTTCTCGGCCCCTCCGGCTGCGGCAAGACGACCCTGTTGCGATCCATTGCGGGGCTGCACCGCATCGACGCGGGCCGAATCACCTCGGACGGGCGGGACATCTCGGTGGCGGGCCAGATTCAGGTGCCACCGGAGAAGCGGGAGATCGGCCTGATGCCGCAGGAAGGTGGGCTCTTCCCGCACCTGACGGTACGGAGGAACATCGAATTCGGTTTGCGTGCAGGGTTTCTGCGGCCATACCTGTCCGGTCGCGGAGAGCGCGCACAACGCGTGGACGAGATGCTCGAGCTCGTCGGACTACCCGATGCCGGTGGGGTCAAGCCCAGCGAGCTCTCGGGTGGTCAGCAGCAGCGCATCGCGTTGGCGCGTGCGCTCGCGCCGGCTCCGTCGGTGGTGTTGATGGACGAGCCGTTCGCCGCCCTCGACGCGGGGCTGCGTACCTCGATTCGTCAGGACGTACGAGAGCTGTTGCAGTCCAGCAAGACCGCGTCGATCCTCGTCACCCACGACCGGGCCGAGGCCCTCGGAACTGCCGATCGAGTTGCCGTGCTGCTGGGTGGTCGCTGCGCCCAGATCGACACCCCGCGTGAGGTGTACGAGCGACCCGCCACACCCGCGGTCGCGCGCTTCGTCGGCGACGCCTACTTCGTCGACGCTGCGGCCCAGGGCGGCCACGTCGACACCGTCCTCGGGCGTCTCGAGTCCACCACCCGAGCGACAGGAAACGGGCAGGCGTTGCTCCGGCCCGAGCAGCTGGCGGTCTCGGAGCGCAAGGACGGCGCATTCGTCGTCGAACACGAGTTCTTCACCGGCCCCGAATCCTCGGTGACCCTGCGGCACAGCGTCACCGGGCTCCTGCTTCGCGCTATCGCCCGAACCGCCGACCGATTCGCTCCTGGTACTTCCGTGGAGGTCTCCGTGACATCGCCGGTGCACTGGTTCGCGGGTTCGTCGGACTAGTTTCGCAACTCCACCAGCACGATCGGCTCGTCCTGGCCCGGCCAGGTACCCAGCAGATGGGGCAGCTCGGTCGGAGTCGCATCGATCACGCGCCGGACCTGCAGGTGGGGTGACGTCAAGGCGCTTCCACCGGAACCCCGCACCTGCGTGGTGGACTCGCGCACCGATCGAGAACCGTCGGCCGCCTGCACCACCAGCTCTGCCTGACCAGCGGCCTCGACGATGGCCGCGGTGGTGACCGCCACATACACCGGATCGCCGACGCCGTCGTACAACCAGCGTGTGCCGAGCACCGAATGTTCCAACGTGGCAACGAGATAAGCGTCTGCCCCGGCCAGCGGTGCGCTGCGGTACGTCAGGGGTACCTGAAACACGGTGCCCGACGTCGAACGCAGGAGATGTGTCTCGATACCGACCTCGCCGTCGGGATCGTCGAATCGATACGTAGCCACGGCCTCGAGTCCGGTGATGTCCCGACGGGCAGACCACTCCTGAGTCGGAAGCCACGCTGCGATGGCGTCCAGTTTCGATGGAACGAGCGTCGCCTGATGAATGAGGGCCATGCCGCAAAAGCTACCGAAAGGGACGCTATCGGGTCGGTTCCGCTCCACGCTTGGGCATGAACAGTGCCGCGACGGCCATCACCGCTGCCGCCGCCAGGACACCCAGAAAGACCGGATGGATGGCGTCGGACAGTTGTTCGGGGCTCGGGTCGTCGGAGATGCGTGAGTTGACGATGGCACCGAACACCGCGACCCCGACTGCGCTGCCGATGGAGCGGGCGAACATGTTGGTCGAGGTCGCGACGCCGCGCTCGGACCACTCGACGCTCGACTGGGCGGCGATGAGAGTGGGGCTGGCGATCAGGCCCATACCGAGGCCGATCACGAAGCACACCGCGCCCACCTGCCACACCTGTGAACCGGCACCGAGGCCGGTGGCGAATGCCGCTCCGACGACCGCGATGGAGGCACCGATGAGCGCCGTGGTGCGGAAACCGAACCGGAGGTACACCCGTCCGGAGAGGGATGCTGCGATGGGCCAGCCGAGCGTGAGGGTGGACAGCGCGAAGCCGGCAACGATCGCGCCGGTGCCGAGCACGCCCTGCACGAACGTCGGAACGTACGAGGTCAAGCCGAGGATCAGAGCGCCGACGAGCAGCGAAATGGTACTGCTGACCACCAGGACCCGACGCGTGAACACCCACAGCGGCAGGATCGGCTCCTCGACTTTGGTCTGAACCACTGCAAAAGCGGCCAGCAAGGAGACTCCGGCGGCGAAGATAGCGATGCTGACGGGGGAGTTCCATGCCCAGGACTGTCCGCCCTCGAGCAGCCCGAGCAGCACCATCGCTGCGCCCACCGTCAGCAGGCCGGCACCGAGGTAGTCGATCTTGGGTTTGGTGCGTTCGACAGCTCCCTCGTCGAACTTGCGCCACAGCATCACCGCGGCCAGCGCGCACAGCGGGATGTTGACGAAGAAGATCCAGCGCCACGTCAGGAACTCGGAGAAGACACCGCCGAGTGCCGGGCCCAGTACCGAGGACATCGCCCAAACGCTGGCCAGGTAGCCCTGCACCTTGGCGCGCTCGGCCAGGGTGTAGATATCGCCGGCGATGGTGATGGCCATCGGCTGCACGGCACCAGCACCGAGGCCCTGGACCGCCCGGAAGGCGATCAGGGCGGGCATGCTCCAGGCCAGGCCGCACAGGATGGAGCCGAGCAGAAACACCGCGATGCCGAACAGCATGATCTTCTTGCGGCCGAACAGGTCTGCCAGTTTGCCGTACAGCGGCACCGATACCGCCTGCGCCAGAAGATAGATGGAGAACAGCCACGGAAACTGCGTGAACCCGCCCAGGTCGTCGACGATGGACAGCACCGCCGTGGCGATGATGGTCGCATCGAGGGCGACCAGAGACGTGCTGAGCATCAGCGCAACCAGTATCGGTCCGCGTTCGGAGCGGAATCCGACATCCGACGTCGTGTTGTTCGTTGCCACGGCTACCAGTCTGATGCCTGCCGGCACCCTCGCGGCCACCGGCCCAGATAGTGTTGAACACCGTGCGACCATCACTGAGTAGCTACGAGCATCTGGCCGGCGGCAAGGTCCGCGATCTGTACACGATCGACGACGCGCATCTGTTGCTCGTCGCGAGCGACCGAATCTCGGCCTACGACCACATCCTCGACACCCCGATTCCGGACAAGGGGCGCGTGTTGACGGCCATGAGCGTGTTCTTCTTCGAGGAACTCGGCGGCGTCAACCATCTGGCCGGCGATCCGCTCGACGAACGCATTCCCGCCGAACTACTCGGCCGCGCCCTGGTGGTGAAGAAGCTGAACATGGTGCCGATCGAATGCGTCGCGCGCGGCTACCTCACCGGATCCGGGTTGGCGGACTACAACGCGACCGGAGCTGTGTGCGGCGTGCAGCTTCCCTCCGGGCTCGTGGAATCCAGCAAGCTCGGCGAGGCGATCTTCACCCCCGCGTCCAAGGCCGAACTGGGCTATCACGACGAGAACATCACCTTCGACCAGGCCGTCGAGCAGGTCGGTGCCGAACTCGCGTTCAAGTTGCGCGAGGACACCATCGAGATCTACTCGCGCGCAGCCAACTTCGCTCTGGAACGCGGAATCATTCTCGCGGACACAAAGTTCGAGTTCGGTACCGATGCCGACGGCAACCTCGTCCTCGCCGACGAGGTTCTCACCCCTGATTCCTCACGCTACTGGCCTGCCGATTCGTACCAGGAAGGTCGCGTCCAGCCCAGCTTCGACAAGCAGTTCGTCCGCGACTGGTTGACGGGCGAATCCGGCTGGGATCGCAGCTCCGACACTCCACCGCCACCGTTGCCCGACGACATCGTCGCCGCAACCCGCAGCCGCTACATCGAGGCCTACGAGCGCATCTCGGGCCTGAACTTCGACGATTGGGTCACGCCATGACGATCACCCCACCCGTTGCCAAGAAGGTGCCGCACGAGCGCACCCATCACGGCGACACGTTCATCGACAACTACGAGTGGTTGCGCGCCAAGGAAGATCCCGAGGTGATCGCCTACCTCGAAGCCGAGAACGCCTACACCGAGCAGCAGACTGCAGGTCTGGAGTCGTTACGCGACAAGATCTTCGACGAGATCAAGTCGCGAACCCAGGAGACCGACCTGTCCGTGCCGACGCGGATGGGGCAGTGGTGGTACTACTCGCGCACCGTAGAGGGACAGTCCTACGGGCTTCAATGCCGTTGCCCCGTCGACTCTGCCGACGACTGGACTCCGCCCACGCTCTCGTCCGATGTGGAGGTTCCCGGTGAGCAGATCCTGCTCGACGCCAACGAAGAAGCGAAGGGCCACGACTTCTTCTCCCTCGGCGCGTTCTCGATCAGCCTCGACGGCACGCTGCTGGCGTATTCCACCGACACCGAGGGCGACGAGCGCTACACGCTGCGCTTCAAGAACCTCGAGACCGGCGAGCTGCTCGCCGACACCATCGAGAACGTCGCGCCCGGAGCTACCTGGACGGCCGACGCCACCCACGTGTTCTACCTGACGGTCGACGAATCCTGGCGTCCCGATACCGTTTGGCGGCACACCCTCGGCAAGTCGGGTGATGTCAAGGTCTTCCACGAGCCAGACGAAAGTTACTGGGTCGGTTTCGGTTCCACCCGTAGCGAGAAGTACCTGATGATCTGGGTCGGCTCGAAGATCACCTCCGAGTGCCTCGTGCTCGAATCCACCGATCCCGAGGGCGAGTTCCGCGTCGTACTGCCGCGTACGGACGGTATCGAGTACAGCATCGAACACGCTGTCGTGGCCGGCGAGGATCGCTTCCTCATCACCCATAACGGCTCGGTCAACGGCTGGGGTACCGAGGGGGAGAAGGCCGAGAACTTCCTGCTCGCCGAGGCCCCGGTCTCCGACCCTCTCGATCAGCGCATTCTGGTTCCGCATCGCGCCGACGTTCGGGTCGAGGACATCGACGCGTTCGCCGGTCACCTGATCTTCACGTATCGGCGAGAAGCCTTGACCCGCATGGCGATCTGGCCCTTGACCGGCGAGGGGTACGGCGAGTACCGCGAGCTCGAGTTCGACGAGGAGCTCTACTCCGTCGGGGCCGGCTCGAACCCCGAATGGGATCAGCCGCTGCTGCGGATGGTCTACACCTCGTTCATCACTCCCGGGCAGGTCTACGACCTCGACATCGCCAGTGGCGAACTGCTGCTCCGCAAGTCGCAGCCGGTTCTGGGGAAGTTCGACGCCGCGGACTATGTGCAGCATCGTGAGTGGGCCACTGCGCCGGACGGAACTCAGGTCCCGCTGTCGGTGATCCGGCGCAAAGACGTGCCCGACGGCCCCGCGCCGACGCTCCTCTACGGCTACGGATCGTACGAGGCCTCGATGGATCCGTCGTTCTCGGTCGCTCGGTTGTCGTTGCTCGACCGCGGCATCGTCTTCGTCGTCGCACACGTGCGCGGCGGTGGTGAAATGGGTCGGCACTGGTACGACAACGGCAAGACGCTGAAGAAGAAGAACACCTTCACCGACTTCATCGCTGCCGCACAGCATCTCATCGACACCGGACGGACCTCACCGAAACACCTGGTCGCCGACGGCGGCAGTGCTGGCGGACTGCTGATGGGAGCGGTGGCCAACATGGCACCGGAGCTGTTCAACGGCATCCTCGCCAACGTTCCGTTCGTCGATCCGCTCACCTCCATCCTCGACCCGTCACTGCCGCTGACGGTCATCGAATGGGACGAATGGGGAAACCCGTTGGCCAGCAAGGAGGTGTACGACTACATGAAGTCGTACAGCCCTTACGAGAACGTCGAGGCCAAGGACTACCCGTCGATCCTGGCGATCACGTCCATCAACGACACCCGCGTTCTGTACGTCGAGCCCGCGAAATGGGTTGCTGCACTGCGAGCAACGAAGACCGGTGACTCGGACCTGTTGCTCAAGACCGAAATGAGCGCCGGACACGGCGGAGTCAGCGGACGCTACGAGAAATGGAAAGAGGCGGCCTTCGAGTACGCCTGGATCGTGAGAGCGGCTGGCGCCGCAGTGGCGTGATCAGGTGCCCTCTGGGGCACTTGACCGCACCACTGGCGCGTCAGCGCCACACGTAGCGGACCTGCGGTCGCCCGGCCTTACCGTATTCGGTGTGCCGGGTGACCAGTCCGTCGTCGGCCAGTCGTTCGAGGTAGCGCCACGCCGTCACTCGGGACACTCCGACGACCTTGGCGGCCTCGGATGCATTGAGTCCGTCGGCCGCCTCCTTGATGCTCGCGGTGATGCCGTCCATCGTCTGCGGGGCAATGCCCTTGGGTGTCGAGACGCGTTCGTCGGCCGTGCGTAGATGCGCCATGGCACGGTCGATGTCGCGCTGACTGGAAGCGTTCTCGCCGGCAGGCAACGCGGCATGGAATTCGCGATAGCGCTCGAGCTTGTCGCGGAACGCAGCGAACGTGAAGGGCTTGAGCAGATACAGCACGATGCCGTGTGCCACTGCCGAACGCACCACCGACAGGTCCCGCTCGGAGGTGATGGCGATGACGTCGAGGCTCGGCCGCAGACCGCCGAGCGCGGCGGCCACGTCGATGCCGCTGGCGTCGGGCAGGCCGATGTCGAGCAACACCAGATCGACGGCCTCGGTACTGGCGAAGCGCATGGCCGAAGCGCCGGTATGCGCCACCCCGGCCACCTCGAAGCCTGGGGTGCGCTCGACGTACGTCTTGTGGGCCTCGGCGATCAGCGGTTCGTCGTCGACGATCAGCACCCGGATCACGAGGCAGCTCCCGGAATGGTCGCAACCAGGACCGATCCGTACGTCACTTCCGAGGTCAAGGTGCCTCGATGGCGCGTGATCACCTGGGTCACCAGGGCGAGGCCGAGCCCGCGGGAGCCGGACTTGGTCGAGTAGCCGCGCCGCAGAGCAGCTTTGAGCGTTTCGGGCGGCATTCCCGGACCGCTGTCGGCGACCCGGACGACGAGTTCACCATCGGCGTCGCGGACCGTCACTTCGACCCAGGGCTGGTCGGATTCTTTCGAGGCATCGATGGCATTGTCTATCAGATTGCCTACCAGCGTGACCAATTCACGTGCCGTGAGCACACCCTCGTGCTCCATCGCCGTGTCGTCGGTGATCGTCAGTTCCACGCCCTGCTCGGCGGCCTGACTGACCTTGCCCAGCAGCAGCGCAGCGAGCGCAGGTTCGCTCACCGCGTTCATCAGACGATCGATGAGGGCCTGCGAGAGTTCCAGATCGGCCGTCGCGAATTCGACTGCCTCCTCGGGTCGGCCGAGCTCGACCATGGTGATGACGGTGTGCAGCCTGTTCGCCGACTCGTGAGCCTGCGAACGCAGCGACTCCGCGAAGCTGCGCACCGAGTCCAATTCACCCATCAACGAACGCAATTCGGTCTGATCGCGAATCGTCAGCACATTGCCCAGGCGTCGGCCCTCCCACATCACCGGATCCTGATTGACGACGAGTACGCGATCCTTCGTCAGATGCAATTCGCCGCGCACGATGCCGGTGTCCATCTGCTGCATCGACTCCGGCAACGACGCGAACGAGACCGGGCCCTCGGGTAGATCGAGGAGCCGTCGGGCCTCGTCGTTGACCAGCTCCGCTTCGTCGCCGCGGCCGAACACCAACAAGCCTTCACCGATCGAATGCAGCACCGCGTCGTGATGCTCGTACATCGTGCGCAGTTCCGCCGGTGCCATTCCCAGTGTCTGACGCCTGAGCCGGCGGCTGAGCAGCGTCGATCCCGCTGCGGCGACGACGAAGGCGGCGAGCACGACCCCGATGATGAGAGGGAGGCCCTGGATGAACTGATCACTGATCTTCTGGCGAGTGACGCCGGCGGAGACGAGGCCGACGATCTCACCTTCCGTATCTGTGACCGGGGTGACCGACCGGATCGACGGCCCGAGTGAACCCACGTACGTCTCGGTGAACGTCTCGCCCAACAAGGCGCGATCGATGTTGCCGCTGAACGGTTTACCGATCAGGTCGACGGTCGTGTGCGTGAAACGGGTCCGATCCGGTGCCATGACGACGATGAAATCGACACCCGTGACCTGACGGATCTTCTCCGTTTCCGGCTGCAGACGCGACGTCGGATCGTCGGATTCGATCGCAAGAGGCGTCGACGGTTCGTTGGCGATGCTCACGGCCACTGCCGTGACTTCGCGTCGGGTCGCGTCGTCGCTGTTGGACCGTTCGTTGAGCACCGTCAGGATGCCGCCGGCGAACACGACGACGCCGATGACGACGAGCTGCAACACCAATACCTGGCCGGCGACACTCAGCGGACGTTTGGCGGACAACGGATTCCTTTCGCGCAAGAACAGTCGGTGTGAACGAAATGAACGTATAGGTGACTCCAGTCACGGCGTCGAGCAACATCATCTCTCAGCAGGCGTGATCCACCTCACTCCACTCCCAGTAGTCACGAAGTCAGCCAATTCGACTCGCGCTTCACCAGAAACCAGAAGGAACATTCATGACAACCATCGATGCCGAGCGGTTCGACAATCCGCCCACCGAGCCCAAGAAGAAGCGCGACAAGACTCACTGGCTCTACATCGCCGTGATCATTGCCGTGATCGCAGGTGTGGCCGTCGGCCTGCTGTGGAAGGACTTCGGCGTCGAGCTGGCAGTTCTCGGCACTCTGTTCGTCAGCCTGATCAAGATGATGATCAGCCCGGTCATCTTCTGCACCATTGTCCTCGGCATCGGATCGGTCCGCGCCGCAGCCAGCGTCGGCCGAGTCGGCGGACTGGCACTGGCGTACTTCCTCACCATGTCGACCATCGCGCTCGGCATCGGCATGGTCGTCGGCAACCTGATCCAGCCCGGTGACGGCCTGAACATCCCCGTTGCGGGCGCAGGTTCGGAGTATGCGGCCGACGCCGAAGCCGCGGGCGGCACGATGGACTTCATCGCCGGCATCATTCCGACGTCGCTGTTGTCCTCGCTCACCGCAGGTTCGGTTCTGCAGACACTCTTCGTCGCCATCCTGGTCGGCTTCGCGTTGCAGGCCATGGGCAAGAGCGGCGAAGGCATCCTCAAGGGCATCGGCGCAGTACAGAAGCTCGTCTTCCGCATCCTGACCATGATCCTCTGGCTCGCCCCGATCGGTGCGTTCGGTGCCATCGCCGGTGTCGTCGGCAAGACCGGCTTCGACGCCGTCATCCAGCTCGGCACCCTGATGCTGGCGTTCTACATCACCTGCTTCATCTTCGTCTTCTTCTTCCTCGGCCTGATCCTGAAGTTCGTCTCCGGATTCTCGATCTTCAAGCTGGTCAAGTACTTGGCCCGTGAGTACCTGCTCATCGTCGCCACCAGCTCGTCCGAGTCGGCCCTGCCGCGTCTGATCGCCAAGATGGAGCACGTCGGAGTCGAGCGCACCACCGTCGGCATCGTCGTCCCCACCGGCTACTCGTTCAACCTCGACGGAACCGCGATCTACCTGACGATGGCCTCGATCTTCATCGCCGACGCCATGAACCTGCCTCTCTCGCTCCCCGAGCAGTTCTCGCTCCTACTCTTCATGATCATCGCCTCGAAGGGTGCGGCAGGAGTCTCGGGAGCAGGTCTGGCCACGCTGGCCGGAGGTCTGGAAAGCCACGCGCCTCAGCTCCTCGACGGCGTCCCGATCATCGTCGGAATCGACCGCTTCATGTCCGAGGCCCGCGCAGTGACCAACTTCTCCGGCAACGCCGTCGCCACGCTGCTGGTCGGCACCTGGACCAAGACCATCGACAACGATCGGGTCAACACCGTTCTCGACGGCAAGCTGCCGTTCGACGAGGAGACCATGGTCGACGACCACCTCCCCGAGGACGATCGACCTGCCGACAAGCAGGTCATCATCGAAAAGTCCGCCGCCAAGGCGTAATACCTGCCGGGCGCCGCGCATCCCCCCGTCGCCCGGTTCGGAAGAACGCAAGTACGACCCCGCCACCAGCGGGGTCGTACTTGCTTTTGTACGTCGGTTCCATTCTGTCGGTACTCACAGGTAAGTTCGGGTGATGACTGAAGTTCAGAACATCGGCATCAACACGCTGGGTGGTGCGCCCACCTCGCTCGACGAGTACGCCGGACGGGCCGTGCTCGTGGTCAATGTCGCATCCAAGTGTGGACTGACCCCGCAGTACGAAAAGCTCGAGAAGCTCGCCAACGACTACTCCTCTCGCGGCCTTTCGGTCGTCGGAGTGCCCTGCAACCAATTCGGTGGCCAGGAACCCGGTACCGCAGAGGAGATCGAAACCTTCTGCTCCACCACGTACGGCGTCACCTTCGCGATGACCGAGAAGGTCGACGTCAACGGTGACAACCAGCACCCGTTGTACGCCGAGCTGACCAAGACCGAAGACGCCGAAGGCAAGTCCGGAGACGTCCAGTGGAACTTCGAGAAGTTCCTGATCTCGCCCGACGGCGTCGTCACCAACCGTTTCCGTCCGCGCACCGAGCCGGACGCCCCCGAGGTGCTCGCAGCGATCGACAAGATCCTGCCGAAGGAAACGATGTCCGTTTAGCTTCTGTCTGCATCGACTTCGAGCCTCGTTCACGCTGGTGTGCGAGGCTCGAGTCATGTCTGGACGCCTGATCGTGTCGGTGAGCGGTATCAAGAACGACACCTACGAGCACGCCGCCGAATTCGCGCGGATCCTGGACGGACGAGGCGTCCCGCTGTCCCTGCTCGTCGCGCCTCGGTTGAAGGACAAATACCGTCTCGCAGCGGACGTGCCCACCCAGGAATGGCTGCGGACGCGACGCGACGGAGGCGACGCGATCGTTCTGCACGGCTACGACCAGGCCGCAACGAAGCGTCGCCGCTCCGAGTTCTCCGCACTGCCGCGTCACGAAGCCCGACTTCGACTGATGGCCGCGGACCGCGTCATGGAACAGACCGGCCTGCGCACCCGGGTGTTCGCCGCTCCGCGCTGGATTGCCTCACCCGGTGCGGTCGAGGCACTTCCAGACGCGGGATTCCGAATGTTGGCTGCGTTGAACGGTATTCACGACCTCGACCGTGACGGCACCGTTCGCGCCCGGGTATGGGGAATCGGCGAAGGATTCAAAGCCGAGCCCTGGTGGTTCAAGGCACTGGTACTCGGCGCAGGCCGCACCGCCCGCCGTGATGGAGTGGTGCGTCTGGCCATCAGTGCCAAGCAACTCGGACGGCCCGGACCGCGACAGGCAATCCTCGATGCCATCGACCTCTCCCTGCACCACGGAGCCGAGGCCGGGGTGTACGAATGGACCCCACGATCCAAAGCCCGCGTGGCATAGCGGACCGCTTCGCTCGCTCTCGCGTCAATGGACCCTTGCACGGTCCAGACGTATGCAAAGTGCCATCCACGCGGACCTCGTAGGTGTGTGAATGGCACTTTGCAGCGCCCAGACGTGTGCAGTGGTCCATTGACGCGAACGGGGTGGGGGCGGGCGGTCGTAGACTCGGTTCGATGAGTGCCATGAGCGTGACCCTGGATGACATCGCCGACGCACATCGACGTCTGCGCGATCGCAATCCGCTGGTCCAGTGTCTGACCAACACCGTGTCGGTTCAGTTCGTCGCGAACGCACTGTTGGCCGCAGGCGCGGCTCCGGCGATGGTGGACAACCCCGAGGAAGCGGCGGGCTTCGCCGAGATCGCCGACGCGGTGCTGATCAACCTCGGAACGCCGACGGCCGCCCAGGTGGAAAGTGCTCACCTGGCGTCGGCCGCAGCGAGGGCAGCGGGGAAGCCATGGGTGCTCGATCCGGTGGGAGCGGGCGGTCTGCCGTGGCGAACCCAGGTGGCCGTAGAGCTACTTACCAACCGGCCCAGCGTCATTCGCGCGAACGCGTCCGAGGTCATGGGACTGGCGGGCGCTGAGGGTGGATCGCGAGGGGTGGATTCGTCTGCACACGTGGCAGATTCGGTCGATGCGGCCCGGTCGCTGCTCGATCGATCGGACGTGGTGGCGGCATCGGGGGAGACTGATCACATTCTCGGCCCGGATGTCATGGTGAAGGTCGGCGGCGGAAGTGCACTGCTGCAGCGGGTTACCGCAACCGGTTGCGCGCTCGGTGCGCTCGCTGCCGCCTACTGCTCGGTCTCGCCGAATGCGCTGATCGGTGCAGTCGCGGCGCACGCGCATGTCGCGGTGGCGTCGGAGATCGCTGCGCGGTCGACATCGCGGCCGGGGTCCTTCGCTGCCGCATTCCTCGACGGACTGGACTCGGTCGACGAGTCGACATTGCGTGAATTGGTTCGGCTCGACATCGGCTGGCCTGAATGACGCGCGCTCCAGTGTGCAACTGGTGCTCCACTGTGCCGAAATTTCCGCGGGAATGTCGCGAAATGTGCGCGTAGTGGTGCGAAAAATGCTGATCGCCTGGATGTAACGGCGAAACGACTTCTACTCCTCGTAGTCAGTGCAACAGCCCTCGTCGCGTGCGGCGGAGCGGAGCAAGGAACCCCGTCGGCAGCACCGTCCTCGGCCGTTCCGGCAACCACCCAGGCGAGTCCGGTGCCGGTGACACCCGACCCGGCCCCCGTCACCGAAGGAACGCAGCCGCAGCGGACGCCACCAGAGGAGGCCAGCGACCTGATTCCCATGGGTACGTCGGAAGCCGAGCCACTGTGCCTGGATCTGACGTGGGGGCAGGTACCGCAGGCCGTGGACTCGCTCCCGCTCGTGTTCGCAGATTCACCGTGGGTCGCTACCGACATGGGCGATCCCTGTGCGTCGTTCACCTGGGTCGAAGCTCTGCCGTACGGCGCGACGGTCAGCTCACCGACACATCTGCTGTTCTTCCACGACGCTGAGTACCTCGGCACTGCGACGTCGGAGCCGTACGGGTTCACGTCGGTGGCGGCCCAGTCCGCCGACACGATCACAGTGAGTTACCGCTGGCCACTCGCCGCTGACGCCAATGCGAACCCGACCGGCGGACCGGCCACGATCGACTACCGCTGGGACGGGACGCAGGTGACATGATCGGCACTCTCCCGCCTGAGGTCACCGGTTAGATCGAGACGGACGATTCCTCGGGAAGCTCGCGGATTTCGGCGTCGGACATCTCCTTGAAGCGGCCGTAGTAGATGCCCCTGGCCTGCTCCGCGACGATGGCCTGGTGGATGGGAAATGCCATCCTCGGGGCCACTGCGCGCAGAAATTCGACGGTCTCGGAGATTTTCGACCACGGCGCGGCTGCGGGAAGCGCGAGTACCTCGACCTGCTGCTCGGGGACGAACAGCGAGTCGCCCGGGTGGAACAGCTGACCTGGATTCTCCGGCGTGCCGAGCAGGTAGCCGGTGTTGTCGATCTCCGGCAGTTCGGGGTGGATGACGGCATGGGTGCCGCCGACGCCGGTGACCGTGATGCCGCCGACGGCGAAGGCTTTGCCTGCGGGAGCCGGCGTCCACTGGCCACCGAGTTGGCCCGCGGTCATCGGATCGGCGTGCAGTGCCGCTCGCGGATTCGCCTTGACGAGCGCGGGAAGTCGTTGCAGGTCAACGTGATCCGGGTGCTGATGGGTGACGAGGATCGCGTCGAGTCCGGTGATGCCCTCGAACCCGTGCGAGAACGTGCCGGGATCGAACAGCACGGTGGTGCCGTTGAGTTCGACGAGAACGCAGGAATGTCCGAAGTGTGTCAGCCGCATGGACCCCACAGTAAGCGCGGTTTCGCGCCTCCCGCCAGGGCTGCGTAGACTCCCACCTGCCGGTAACTGTCTTGCTGTACGTATTTCAAGGAGCGCTTTCGTGGCCCGAGTCGTTGTCGATGTCATGCCCAAGGCCGAGATTCTCGATCCGCAGGGTCAGGCGATCGCAGGAGCGCTCGGCCGTCTGGGGATCTCCGGCGTGTCCGACGTCCGCCAGGGCAAGCGTTTCGAACTCGAGGTCGACGATTCCGTCGACGACGCCGAGCTCGAGAAGATCGCAGAATCACTGCTGGCCAACACCGTCATCGAGGACTGGACGGTCACTCGGGTGTCGGTCGAGCCCGTCGCATGAGCGCCCGCGTAGGTGTCATCACCTTCCCCGGAACCCTCGACGACGTCGACGCCTCCCGCGCGGTCACCCTCGCCGGTGGCGAAGCCGTCAGCCTGTGGCACGCCGACGCGGACCTGAAGAACGTCGACGCGATCGTCGTTCCCGGCGGATTCTCGTACGGCGACTACCTCCGGGCCGGCGCTATCGCGCGTTTCGCCCCCGTGATGGAGTCCGTCGTCAAGGCGGCCGAAGGTGGAATGCCGATCCTCGGCATCTGCAACGGTTTTCAGGTGCTCTGCGAAGTGGGCCTGCTGCCCGGCGCTCTGACCCGCAACGAGGGCCTGCATTTCGTGTGCCGCGATCAGTGGCTGAAGGTGGAGAATTCCGATACCGCGTGGTCGTCGCGATACGAGCCCGGTGCCGAGATCCTGATTCCGGTGAAAAATGCCGAGGGTCGGTTCCAGGCACCGCAGGATGTGCTCGACGAGCTCGAGGGTGAGGGCCGGGTGGTCTTCCGCTACAGCGGCAGCAACCCGAACGGATCGCAGCGCGGGATCGCTGGCATCTCTTCGGCAAACGGTCGGGTCGTCGGTTTGATGCCGCACCCCGAACACGCCACCGAGCCGCTGACCGGACCGAGCGACGACGGCCTTGGCATCTTCTACTCGGCGCTGGACACGATCGTCAACGCCTGACCCGAACTTGTCGGTGGCGGCGGTTACTGTGCCGCCATGACACTGACCTTGGGCATGATCACGTTCGACACCACCGATCCGGAACCGCTCGCACACTGGTGGGCGGCGCAGGTCGACGGCACGATCGTGGAGGAGAACGACGGCTGGTTCTTCGTCGTCGAACTCGCTGCGGCACCGTACCGAATGGCGTTTCAGAAGATCGACGACCCGACGCCCGGCAAGAATCGCGTCCACCTCGACATGACCACCGCTGACCTCGATGTCGAGGTCGCGCGCCTGGTCGAGGCGGGTGCGAGTGAAGTTGCGCAGCACACCATGGGCGACTTTCGCTGGGTGACGCTGAGCGACCCCGACGGCAACGTGTTCTGCGTGTCCGGGTCGCACTGAGCATCGAATGCCGGCCCAGGCATGGGTGACTCTGGTGGTGGGCGTCCTCGCCGTCGTCGGAGTCGCTCTCACCATTCGTCAGCGCACCGTCGCCGACAAACGAGCGCAGGCATGGTCAAGGATCACCTGGTGCCTCGAGCGCACCACCAGCGCCGACCCCGCCGAAGCCGAACTCGGATGGGATATCTACGCCACCGTCACCGACTCACCGCTCATCACCACCACCGAGCAAGACGTCCTCGTCGCCGTGGCCGACCGATCCACCCGGCGTGCACTGGCGGAACCCGACGAAACCGAGGACACTGACAACCAGAACGAGCTGGAGGACCCACGATGACCACCGCTGAAACCCGCAAGACCTGGACCGCGACCGAACGGCGCAGTGTCGCTGCCGCAGCAGCCCGCGCCTCGATCGCACTCCGTGAACGCAGCGGCCGCGAGGTACCCCAGTGGATCCGCGACGCCGCCGAAGGACGCCCGACCACCCCTCCGGCCGAGCAGCCCTGACACCGGCCACAGCCGCAGACCGATAAGGCCCGCACCCCGATAGACACGGGGTGCGGGCCTTCTTCATCGCCCAGGATCGGGAAAGCGTGAGGGAGCAGGGCCGGGCCACCCTGCGGGCGTCCCCGAAGCGAACTCAGCGCTGCCGTGCTGAACACGGCATACGGTCAACCCTTGTCGAGTTCCCACAACGCGGGCTGTAGTTCGACAAGGCCGTCCGGCTGGTCTTGCAGCCACCGCTCGAGCTCGTCGGTCACTGCCAGCGGTTCGGCGACAATATGATTCTGTCCGTCGGCGTCGGGTGACTCACCGAATCCGAACAAGATGTCCGCCCACGGGGAACTGTCGTCGATGAGCGCACGCATCGTTTCCCGCTGTTTATCCGCAGTCCATCGAGTCGGCGCGACGCATATGGAGTTCGCGTCATAGAGTCGATGGAGCACTGCCGTTGCGGCGCTACGATCCGTTACCAGAAACACGAAAACATAACTGCCATCTTCTATTTCGACGGACCTTCTCGAAACGAGAACGCCCGAACTGCGCAGCTCCTTCTCTTCGTCCGTCCACGCCCTCCGCGGATCCGGATACCCGACCCACCCACCGGAAGGGGGATCGCACGGTACCACCGGGCGGTCAACAGACTCGCCCGGTGCCGGCGACCGATCGAGGAGCTCCACGTCGCTCAGTTCTATTGCTCGACCCTGCCAGCGACCACGAATCGCCACCCAAGGGCTCGCGGGGTCCACCTGCGTCACTAGGTCCTCCGCAGTCGAACCCGTCAACGCAATTGCGGTATCCGACAGCCCTTCTGGCGGCTCGAAGCCCGCACCCATGAAATAGGGCTTACCATCATCGATGGCAACAGCGCCGTGTCCCGCAATCTCGACACCATCACCGAAGAGCTGCCGGTCCAACATGACGATCTCCTCGCACCTCGGTCGATCAGTTCGCTACCCGGTCCGTAATCCCGTCGTCCGCATACAAAACGAAGGTGTTCGGCCCCTCCTGCTTGCAGGTGTAGTAGATCGACCCGCTTGCCTCACCAGCGTAGACGCAGGTCCGTAGCTCCGAGAAGGTTCCCATCTTCACCACGGATGCCGAAGCCGAACCTGCACCCACCGTCGCCGACAGCGCTCCCGCCATCACGATTCCGGTGACCACAGCCATAATCTTCTTACGCACAATCCTTGTTCCCCTCTGTTCGAGATCTGTCGTCGGCCCCAGGGGCCCTATTCGTTGATGTACAGGTGCCACAGTCCATTCCGCTCGCCCCTGCATGAGTACTGGTTGGTCGCCCCCTCATCGATCAAAGCCAGGCCCGCCTCGGCGCACGCCAGCGATGACGGGTAGTAGGCGTACGGCAGCATCACCGCGTTAGCGACGCCGGTGCCGATGCCGAACATTGCAGCGATCGTCACAGCGACCGCAGCCACCATGCTTCGAACTCGAGTGAACATCGAAATACCTCCGGGTTGAACGCGTTTCGTGACACGGTCCCAGGTCGATCACCGATCCGGACAGCTGCTCGACGGAGCGGGCTCGTGCTTCGGATGGAAAGTGAATCGTTACTGATGCTAAGACAGTAACGATCGGTCTGTCTAGTCTTCGTAGAAGAAACGTTTACGAAACATTTGTCCATCGATGTCGCACCATGCAGTGCTTTCGCGATGTGCCAACGACTTCCAGCGCTACCGCGACACTGAACGTGGTCGGTCTGCGTCGCTCCCGCACAATCACCCGCCGAGCTCCACAACCGGGAGGTGGCCAGATCCGAAGGTCGACGAGCGATCGGTGCTCCGCCTGTCGGCGGTGCCGGCCACCCTGCGGGCGTCCCCGAACCGAACTCCGCTGCGCTCCGCACCGTGAAAAGACATCGAATTTCTTGTCGCACATCTGGCTCCCGGCGATACTGCATCACCCGTGCCCGCCGCCTCAACCCCTCGCTCCGCTCCGCTACGGCCAAGGCTCCGAACACTTTTCGTCCCGCAGTCGCTGCGCTCCCGCGAAAACTGTCCGAGACGAGGGGTTGCCCCGTCGTCCCCGTGCACTGCCTTCTCTCCTCACGCCAGAAACGGCGAAAAAACGTGGGGAGGACGCAAGACCGACCCGTCACCAGTTCCGAAGGGCAGCAACAGTTATGACCGAGACCACGAACACCGAGACCGTTACCTGCATCGCGGACGGCCCCAACTGCACCGGTGACGTCGAATACCGGGACGCACTGTCCGGAACCGGGGTCGCGCACCCGAGATGCGACAAGCACTGGCAAGACCGCCTCGACCTCGAGGACGATCTCCGACGCCGCTACCCGGCCCACGCACCCGCCGACTTCGACCCCACCTACGCAGGCGAGCACCGGGACGAGGACTACTGACCCGGCCCGCTCACCACCCCCAATCCGACCGACCCGACCGAGGAGTACAAGCCATGACCACCAACGACAACGACGACTACTGGACCATCTACGACAAGGCCCTCGACGCGGCCGCCGACTGCCGGAGCGTCGAATCCCTGATCGACACCCTGAACCGCTACTACCCGCCCTCGTCCGGAGTCGCGTTCTTCCCCAACGGAGCCGACCGCGACCTACTCGGCACCCTCACCGACGCCGGACACTTCGATACCGTCTGGGTCCAAGCGGACTACCACTTCGCACTCCGTGACGGCCGCGGAGACGGGTTCACCTACATCGAAGGCGACATCATCCGCGGAAGCTCACGCCGGTAACCGACCGCCCCGGTGCCATATCCCGGCACCGGGGCCACCTACCCCGCCCCACCTGGAAGGAACGCCCCTGATGCCCGCTCAAGCAGTGGGTCACCCTGATCGTCGGTGCCCTCGCCGTCGTCGGCGTCGCCCTGACCGTCCGCCAACGCACCGTGGCGGACAAACGCGCGCAAGCCTGGCAGCGGATCACCTGGTGCCTCGACCACACAGTCAGCACGGACGACGCCGAAGCTGCCCTGGGGTGGGATATCTACGGGGCGGTCACAGATTCGCCACTCATATCCAGAACAGAACAGGACGTTCTCGTTGCCGTTGCCGATCGCGCCCTCCGACGCGCACTGGCGCAACCCTCTGAATACGAGGACACTGACAATCGAGTCGATGAGCTGGAGGAACCGCGATGACCACCACCGAGGAACGCAAGATCAAAGCCGGGCGTCCGGAAGTCGCCGCGGCCGCCGCTCGCGCATCGATCGCAATCCGTGAACGCAACGGGCGTGAGGTACCTCAGTGGATTCGCGACGCCGCAGCGGGACGACCCACCGTCCCGCCGCCCGAATAGCGCGGCCTCTCGACACTCGAACGCTCGCACTCCCCTCGCGGAAGTGCGGGCGTTCGTCGTTGATTGTCCGTTTCGGCACCGCCCGCCCAATTGTCGGGTGGTCCACTTCCGCGTGTTTGCTCCCATCGCTCTACCCCGTCAGTCGTCGCCATAGAGCTGCGCACGCCTACCTGCCGCTACCGATCCCCTTGCCCGACCACCTTCGATCCCTGCCACCGGCGCACCCCGAGTTTCGAAGCGATACTTCGACACCTTCGCGCTGCGCTCCATGTCGATCACACCGAGCGATTCCCGATCCCGAGGCGCTCGCGCGGGTTGCCCCAGACGGTCGTCTCGCCGACGTCCTCGAGTATCACGAAGTCGTCCTCGCCGTCGACGGCATGAGCTGCATCGGGCATCGAAGCAGATTCCGGTCCGGAACCTCCGGCGTCCGGTCCGGATAGTCGAACTCGCCTCTGATCAGCGGTTTCGTGTTGACGGGGGTGGTGGTGTGCGGCCGTAGATGGCTGACTCGAGTTGCAACCCGACACCGGGGGCATCATCCGATTCAGAAAGGCCTGACATGGACAACACCACGAATCACTCGACCGCCCCGGCCGTCGGGCGCACTACTGGTTGACCGATCCGGCGGGACCGATCCGTAACCACCTGTGCGACGGACCACCCCGGGTGCCGATCCATCGTGGGTTCAGCGACAGTTCCGCTGATCTCTACGCCGCCGCCGATCTCGTGGTGCTGCCGTCGTCGTGGGAAGGTTGGGGGCTGCCGGTACTCGAGGCCGCCGCGGCCGGGAAGCCGATTGCGGCGGGGCCCTATCCGGTGCTGAGCGAGATCCGCGAACTCGGCGTGACGGTGTTCGATCCCTCCGACATCGCATCGATTCGGGCATTGCTCGACGACCCCGATGCGCTGCGCGCGATGGCAGCCCGCAACGTCACGGCCGCCTCGGCCCGCTCGACCGCGACCCTCCCCGCCGTACTGTCGGACCTCATCGGTGGCGCGCGAGCCTTGATGCGTACGCGGCGGCCCGAGGAACCCTGCGCAGTCGCCGCCGCGACAACGCGGACGGACACGACGGACGTCGATGTCCAACTCCGCCGGAGCTCTTGATCCCGAATACGTATCAGCAGGTGATCTACGTCAGGCCGCACACTCTCGCAGCTCGTTCACAGTCGACGCAAAGATGCCGGTGGGTTCGATCGAGATCCCGTCGAACACCTGGCAGTACTCGTCGTCTCGCCAGAAGAACACCGAGCGCGACAGTGGGCTCGGTGTGTCGCGCGAGAACACGTCGGCCAGTTCGGCGAGCTCGGCTGCTGCCGCGAGCGCCACGTCGGCGTTGCGCGGCCGGTGGAAAACGAACTCGTAGGCATTGGGAACGACGAACAATACGCCGTACAGACATTCGCCGAGGTGCGCGGAGGTCAGCTTGGTCATATCGGCAACCTTCGACGCGAGGTAGATCGAATCACCGCTGAGGACCTCGATGTCGATGCTGTTTCTGCTGAGAATTCGGCCGTCCTCGAACTTCAGCGCTGCGGTGTTCCTTCGGCCGGCTGCCCAGGCGGCGTTCAGGTCTCGGCCGACGAGATGCCGATCTGCCAGTGTCACAGCGCGATTCGGAGAAGACAGGTTCAGTACCCGTCGCGGTGCGCCCGGCACGTCGAGTAGTGGGACGGAATACTCGTACTCGCACTCACCCATAGCCGCCAGGGCGGACGGAGCGATGACGCGCTCGCGCAGCCTCGAGTGGAATTCGTCGTCCGACAATCCGGTGAAGAACGTGGGATCCGCCTCACGCATCGTCTCGATCATGAGGTCGACATGGCCGGCGATGATGCCGTCCCACGCCGATCGACTCACCCCGGAGCACCGGGCGAACAAATTGTTCAGTGACATGCGAACGCCCGAGCCCACCGCCAAAGTTGTCGCGTCCTCGCGGTGAACCACCACCCCACGCTTGCGAAATGCTTCGATCGTCTTCATCCGCACGATGGCGAATGTGGTCGCATGAACTGCGCCGTAGTCAGGCAAAGAATGAAATTTCATGAAGTCGTCCCCCCGGTCGGTGTGTGCTCTCGAGGTGTTCGACGCGGCGGCTGCCACAATGGTTCCCATGCCGTCCAACGCTTCTGCAACCGGTCTCTGTAACTTCGTCGACGTCTCGCCGTCCCCGTTTCACGTGTGTCGGACGGTGTCGGTGCAGCTCGAGGACGCCGGTTTCGTACGCCTCGAGGAGGCCGATGCCTGGCCGACGGAGCCAGGCCGCTACTACCTCGTTCGAGGCGGATCACTCGTCGCGTGGAGTACCGAGCAGGACGGTCCCTTCCGCATTGTCGGCGGGCACACCGACAGCCCCAACCTCCGCGTGAAGCAGCATCCCGATCTGCAATCAGCGGGCTGGCAGATGGTGGGCCTCGAACCGTACGGCGGTGCCTGGCTCAACTCCTGGCTCGATCGCGATCTGGGTATCTCCGGTCGGTTGAGTGTGCGCGACGGCAACACGGCCCGCGAGGTACTGGTGAAGGTAGACGAGCCCATTCTGCGAGTTCCGCAGCTGGCAATCCACCTGTCCGAGGATCGCAAGGGCGTCACCCTCGATCCGCAGCGACACGTCAATGCCATTTGGGGCGTGGGCAATTCACCGCAGTCGTTCATCGCCTACGTTGCCGTGCGAGAAGGCGTCGACCCGCATTCGGTACTGGGTTGGGAGTTGATGACGCACGACCTCGCGCCCAGTGCCGTCGTGGGCGTCGAATCCGAACTGGTCAGTGCGCCCCGTCTGGACAACCAAGGAACCTGCTACGCCGGAACCCAGGCTTTGCTTGCCGCAGTGGACAATCCGACCGCCGTCACTCCGGTGCTGGCACTGTTCGACCACGAGGAAGTCGGCAGCATGTCCGACCGTGGCGCATTCTCGGATCTGCTGAACACAGTGCTCGAGCGCATCGTGCTGGGACGAGGCGGTGGGCGTGAGGAGTTCCTGCGCACGATGGCCGGATCCATCTGTGCATCAGGCGATATGGCGCACGCGACGCATCCCAACTACCCGGATCGGCACGAGCCCGCACACCGCATCGAACTCGGTGGGGGACCGGTGCTCAAGGTCAACCAGAACCTGCGCTACGCAACGGATTCCGCGGGTGCGGGTGCCTTCGCGCTCGCCTGCGATCAGGCCGGAGTTCCGTTGCAGCGCTACGTACATCGCGCCGATCTGCCGTGCGGATCGACCATCGGACCCATCACCGCGTCGCGCACCGGCCTGTCGACGGTGGACGTCGGCGCAGCTCAGCTGGCCATGCACTCATCGCGAGAATTGATGGGAGCTGCCGACGTGAAGTCCTACGCCGACGCGCTGGCAGCATTCCTCGCCCCTGCCTGAGCTCGATCGGCGGCGCAAACGCGCGCGCATTCGTCAGGTGCGCGCGGATTCGTGACCCGTGCGGTGGCGATTACGCGCGCGTTCGGCAAACGCGCGCGCGTTTGCGGGGGTGGGGGCCGGAGGGTGTGGGCGGAAGCTGAATACTGCGGCGCGACCCCGTTCCCCGTTCCCCGTTCCCCGTTTCTCGTTCGGCGGCGCAAACGCGCGCGCATTCGTCAGGTGCGCGCGGATTCGTGACCCGCGCGGTGGCGATTACGCGCGCGTTCGGCAAACGCGCGCGCGTTTGCGGGGGCCGGGGGGTGGGCAAGGGGTGAGCCAGCGACCCGACGCCCCGAAGACCTAGACCGGGCTCAATTGCAGGCACGCATCCGCCGCGAGCCAGAACAATTGCTCGCGCACCGTCGTTGCCTTGGTCCAGCCGCGGTGATCCCAGTCTGCGGCGAGGGAATCACCCGCGTACAGCAGTTGGGCGAATCGCACTCCGCGGAATCGGGCAACCGCGCAGAAGGCCGAGGCCTCCATGTCGACCGTTCGGCAGCCCTCCTCGACGCGGCGCGACACGCGGGCACGGGTCTCGCGGTAGAGCGCATCGGTGGTCCAGGATCGGCCGGTGACGAAGTCGACTCCGGCGTCGGTGAGCACGGATTGCAGCACGGCGACGCCTTCGGGATCGGCGTCGACCACACGGCCCGGTGGCAGGTAGTGGAACGAGGTGCCCTCGTCGCGGACGGCACTGTCGACCACCATCACGTGTCCCATGCCCAGGTCGTCGGACAATGCTCCCGCGCCGCCGACGGCCACGAACTGGGTGCACCCCATCGCGATGGCTTCTTCGAGGAACAGCGCGGCCAACGGAGCGCCGACGCCGGGGTGGAAGACGGCAAGTTTCTCCCCGTTCCGTTCGATCTCGTAGACGGGGTGTTCGCCGTGCTCGGAGCGCATGATCGAGACGACTCGGGCGTCGCCTTTCGCGCAGATGCTCTCGATCACCTCGGAGAAGAAACAGACGACGGCTTTCGGCGGGACGTCGACTCCCTTGGCCACCATCGACGGGTCGATGACGCCCGTTTCGTCCAGATCGTCCTCGGTCAGTGCGATGTCCATCCGGTGATGTTCGCACGACGGCCAACACTCGATGAGAACCCCGGCCCCTGCGCCCGATAGACTCTCCCTGGCATTTCGCTCCATCGAAGGGACCTATTCCTCGTGTCCGCTAGCTCTGTACCCACAGACACCGTCTCCAACGCCGTCGCCACCCCCGACGTTGCGCAGCCGTACAAAGAACTCGGACTCAAGGACGACGAATACGTCCGCATCAAGGAAATCCTCGGCCGTCGGCCCACCGACGCCGAATTGGCGATGTATTCCGTCATGTGGAGCGAGCACTGCTCGTACAAGTCCTCGAAGGTGCACCTGAAGTACTTCGGCGAGACCACCACCGACGAGATGCGTAAGCCCATGCTCGCCGGTATCGGTGAGAACGCGGGCGTCGTCGACGTCGGCGACGGCTGGGCCGTCACGTTCAAGGTCGAGAGCCATAACCACCCGTCGTACGTCGAGCCCTACCAGGGTGCGGCGACGGGCGTCGGTGGCATCGTCCGCGACATCATGGCCATGGGCGCTCGCCCGATCGCCGTCATGGACCAGCTGCGATTCGGTGCTGCCGATGCACCCGATACGCGCCGCGTCCTGAGCGGAATCGTCGCAGGCGTCGGCGGTTACGGTAACTCCCTCGGCCTGCCGAACATCGGCGGCGAGACGGTGTTCGACGCCTCCTACGCCGGTAACCCCCTGCTCAACGCTCTGTGTGCCGGCGTCATGCGCGTCGAGGACATGCATCTTGCGTTCGCGTCGGGCCTGGGCAACAAGATCATTCTGTTCGGCGCACGAACCGGTCTCGACGGCATCGGCGGCGTGTCCGTGCTGGCCTCGGAGACTTTCGATGGCGATGAGACCGGTGGGGGCCGCAAGAAGCTCCCCGCGGTCCAGGTCGGCGATCCGTTCACCGAGAAGGTGCTCATCGAAGCCTGCCTCGAGCTGTACTCGAACAAGCTGGTCGTCGGCATCCAGGATCTCGGCGGTGCCGGGTTGTCCTGCGCCACTTCGGAACTGGCATCCGCGGGCAGCGGTGGCATGCACATCGAGCTCGACAAGGTGCCGATGCGCGCCACCGGTATGACCCCGGCCGAGGTGCTCTCGAGCGAATCACAGGAGCGCATGTGCGCGGTGGTCACGCCCGACAATGTCGACGCGTTCATGGCCGTCTGCCGCAAGTGGGACGTACTCGCCACCGTCATCGGTGAAGTGACCGACGGTGACAACCTGCAGATCACCTGGCACGGAGATACCGTTGTCGACGTTCCGCCGAAGACCGTCGCGCACGAGGGCCCGGTGTACAACCGTCCCGTGCAGCGGCCGGCAGGCCAGGACGATCTGGTCGCGAACACAACGGCGTCGCTGCAGCGTCCGGAAACCGGTGACGAGCTGAAGGCGACGTTGCTGAAGATGATCGGCTCGCCGCAGCTGTGCAGCCGTCGTTTCATCACCGAGCAGTACGACCGCTACGTGCGCGGCAACACCGTCCTCGCCGAGAACGCCGACGCCGGCGTCATCCGCATCGACGAGAAGACCGGCCGCGGAATCGCTTTGGCCACCGACGCGTCGGGCCGCTACACAGCACTGGACCCGTATCAGGGTGCGCAGCTCGCGTTGGCCGAGGCGTTCCGCAACGTCGCCGTCACCGGCTCGACTCCCATGGCCGTCACCAACTGCCTGAACTTCGGCTCGCCCGAGGACCCCGGCGTCATGTGGCAGTTCCAGCAGGCCGTACGCGGACTGGCGGACGGCTGCGTCACCCTCGGCATTCCCGTGACCGGCGGCAACGTCAGCTTCTACAACCAGACCGGTGCCGAGCCGATCCTGCCGACGCCCGTCGTCGGTGTTCTCGGCGTCATCGACGACGTGCATCGCCGCATCCCCACCGGCCTCGGCCTCGAGCCCGGTGAGACGCTGATCCTGCTCGGTGATACCTACGACGAGTTCGACGGGTCCATCTGGGCTCAGGTCGAGCACGATCACCTCGGTGGCGTACCACCCAAGGTCGATCTCGCCCGCGAGCAGCTGCTCGCAGACATCCTGCTCTCGTCCTCGCGTGACGGACTGGTTTCGGCGGCACACGATCTGTCCGAGGGTGGCCTCGCGCAGGCCGTCGTCGAAGCCGCACTGGCCGGTGAAACCGGTTGCCGCATCATCCTTCCCGAGGGTGCCGATCCGTTCGTGACGCTGTTCTCCGAGTCCTCGGGCCGCGTACTGGTCGCTGTACCGCGCACGGAAGAAACTCGCTTCACCGGCATGTGCACCGCCCGTGGTCTGCCGTGGGCGCGCATCGGCGTCGTCGACGAAGGCTCGGATTCGATCGAGGTGCAAGGGCAGTTCTCCGTCCCGATGACGGAGCTGCGCGAGACGTTCGAGAGCACTCTTCCCAGACTCTTCGGCTGACCGAGGTGGGGGGACGCACATCGGTCGGGGACAACACATCGGAGCAGGGCCTGACCGAGCCCGACGCGGCACTCGAGCAGGACCAGCATCACCGTTACCACCTGCCCTCGGTCGAGTTCTCCGTCCCCTCACCCGCCGAGCACCCGTTCGTCATGTGGGCCTGGGGCCTGCTGCGCCTGGACTTCACCGGAATTGCGTTCAGCGCGTTGTTCTTCTGCTGGTCGTTGACTCCGTCTCTGCTCCCGCGTGGATGGTTGTTCCAGGGCATCATCGGCGGTATCAATGCGGCCATCGGCTACGCGTTCGGCGTGGCGGTGGGATGGGCCGTGACCCGTTGGTGGCTCTCGTCCCGATCGTGGTGGCCGCTGCCGCGCAAGGTCGAGCTGGCCGTCAAGGTCGCCGTCCCCGTCGTGGCGATCGCGGCATCGATGATCATGCTGGCGATCTCGGCGGAATGGCAGCGTGAACTGGCCGCACTGATGAACGCGGAGGGAACCACCACAACGGGGTACCTCCGCACCGGGGCTCTCAGTATCGCCATTGCAGCGGCGTTGATTTCGTTGTGGCGGGTGCTGCGTGACCTCGTTCGACTGCTCGCTCGTCAGATCAATCGCATCGTGAAGATGCCACGCGAAGTGGCCAATGCGCTCGGGGTCGTCGTCCTCGTCGTGCTGTCCGTCGCACTGGTTCAGGGTGTTCTGCTGCGCGCGGTCTCCGAGGTCACCAACTCCGCGTTCAGTCTGCAGAACGACGAAACCCGTGACGGCGCAGAACAACCCGTGGCCGACGAACGCTCCGGCAGCCCGAATTCGTTGGCGCCGTGGGACACCCTCGGATTCGAGGGTCGCAACTTCGTCTCCAGCGGGCTGCGCGCCGACGAGATGGAGCGGGCCACGGGCCGTCCCAGCCTCGAGCCGATCAGGGCATACGCAGGCCTGGAAACCGCAGAGACCCAGGACGAGCGACTGAACATCGTGGTCGCCGAACTCGAACGCACCGGGGCATTCCAGCGCGCGGCTCTCGTCGTCGTTCCGACCACCGGAACCGGATGGGTCAATCCCACCGCCATCGAAGCCGAAGAGCTCATGTTCGACGGCGATGTCGCCACCGTCGCATCCCAGTACTCGTACCTGCCGAGTTGGATCTCGTTCATCGCCGAGGGAGACAAGGCCGCGCAGGCGGGCAAAGCTCTGATCGACAAGGTGCACGACCGCTGGCTGCAGGAACCGGAGGCCACGCGCCCCAAGTTCTACGTCTACGGCGAGAGCCTCGGTACCCAGGCGGGGGAGGGCGCGTTCGACGGTCTGGCCGACATCCGGGCCACCACCGACGGCGTCCTGTGGGTTGGACCGCCGAACAACAACCGCATCTGGAGTCAGTTCGTCAGCCGACGCGACCCGGGAAGCCCGGAGGTCCGGCCGGTCTACTCCGAGGGACTGACGGTCCGATTCGCCGACAACTCGTCGGGCATCCCGCCGGAGGATCAGCCATGGTTCGAGCCACGGATCCTCTACGTCCAGCACGCGTCGGATCCGGTGGTCTGGTGGTCGCCTGACCTGCTGTTCGAGCGTCCCGACTGGCTGTCCGAGCCACCCGGGCCGGACCGCTTGCCGAGCATGCGGTGGTTCCCGGTCGTCACCTTCTGGCAGGTGGCCGCCGACCTGACCAATGCCGCAGGCGTTCCCGACGGTCACGGCCACAACTACGGAACCCTCGTGCTCGACGGCTGGGTGGCCGTCGCCGCGCCCGAGGGCTGGACCGACCGTGACACCGAGCGAGTTCGCGGTGTCATGGAGCAATTCGCCGGCCGAGACGGTCCCGAGAAGTGAGCACCGAGGCGTTGGCGATCGGCTCCGCCACGACGGCATGGAGTACCTACCTCCTTCCCGCGCTCGGTCTCGATGCCCGTGCGAGGGCGGTGGCCAATGCCTCGTTCGCAGTGGCCGTTTCGGCGGTCTCGGGCCGTAGCGCCGCGCAACTGGGTGTGCGCAATACTGCTGCCGGACTGAAGTGGGGCGCTGCGGCGTCGGCGATTCCGGTTCTCGGATCTGCCGTCGTCGCTGCGATTCCGGCGTTGCGACGCCGCGTCCGACCGTCGCAGGACGAGCTTGCCGAGTGGGTCCTGTTCAGGATTCCGGTGGGGACGGTCCTCACCGAGGAGTTGCTCTTTCGCGGAGTGCTCGACGCCGCGTCGCCTGCCCTGTCGCCGATCTTCTTCGGGCTCTGGCATATTCACCCCGCTCGTGCGGCAGGTGACACCGTGGTGGGGACGGTCGTCGCGACGGCCGCGGCCGGGGTGGTGTTCTCGTGGCTGCGAGCCCGCAGCGGCAGCGTCCTCGCGCCGGCCTTGCTGCACTATTTCCTCAACGCCAGCGGCGCCGTTCTGGCGCATCTCGCTGCGAACGACAGGAGTCGGTAGCAGTGCCACCACACAAGGAAGTCGGCCCAGCCGAGGTGCGCGACGCCGTTCTGGCCGTCGAGGACTGGATCAAGGGCGAGGCGGACAAGCCTGCGCGGGCGCAGATCGCCGCCGCGGTGCGCACCACTGCCAGAACTCTGGGCCAGAATGCGCCGGGGTCCTCGGTGGAGGTGCGGGTGCCGCCGTTCGTCGCGGTGCAGTGCATCGTGGGGCCGCGACACACACGGGGAACTCCGCCGAACGTGGTCGAAACCGACGCGCTGACGTGGCTGCAGGTGGTCACCGGGGTCCGGGATTTCGCCGACGCTCTCGCCGACGGTTCGATCGATGCGTCGGGCAGTAGAGCGGCCGAAGTGGGTCGCTGGCTGCCACTGTTGTCCATCAGGTGATTCGCTCTGATCGGACACGCGTTCACCTGCTGGGAATCTCCCGTACACACGATGCGTTGACTGAGGGCGTGTGCCCGTAGACTCGGGTACGGCCCCCCGCCCCGTACCCCCAAGGGAGCAATGCCCGTGACCAACGCCGATTTGTCGGTCGACAGTCCGAATCTTCTGGTAGGACCGAGTTCTCCAGCAGTAGCGCCCATCGACGAACCGGAGAACGAGCCGCGCGAGGAGTGCGGAGTGTTCGGAGTGTGGGCACCGGGCGAGGATGTGGCCAAGCTCTCGTATTACGGCCTCTATGCGCTGCAGCACCGTGGCCAGGAAGCTGCCGGAATCGCCGTATCCGACGGCTCCCAGGTGTTGGTGTTCAAGGATCTCGGTCTGGTCAGCCAGGTGTTCGACGAGCAGACGCTCGGGGCCATGCCCGGGCACGTCGCCATCGGACACTGCCGTTACTCCACCAGTGGCTCGGTGACGTGGGAGAACGCGCAGCCGATCTTCCGCACCACCACTGCGGGGACCGGGATCGCGCTCGGTCACAACGGAAATCTGGTGAACTTCGCCGAGCTCGCCACCAAGGCGCGCGACGCCGGGCTGATCAGTGATCGGCTGCAGGGCAACGGCACCTCGGATTCCGACGTGGTGACCGCGCTGCTGGCGCACAAGGCCGCCGACTGCACCATCGAGCAGGCGGCGATGGTACTGCTGCCCTTGCTCAAGGGTGCCTTCTGTCTGACGTTCATGGACGAGCACACTCTCTACGCTGCGCGCGACCCGCACGGCGTGCGCCCGTTGTGCCTCGGCCGTCTCGATCGTGGCTGGGTAGTGGCCAGTGAGACCGCAGCACTCGACATCGTCGGTGCTGCGTTCGTCCGCGACATCGAGCCCGGTGAACTGCTCGCGATCGATGCCGACGGTGTTCGGTCCTCGCGATTCGCGGCACCCGAGCCCAAGGGTTGCGTGTTCGAGTACGTGTACCTCGCTCGACCCGACAGCGTCATCGGCGGTCGTTCGGTGCACTCGACGCGAGTCGAGATCGGACGGCGCCTCGCGAAGGAGCATCCGGCCGAGGGCGACCTGGTGATTCCCGTGCCGGAGAGCGGAACTCCCGCTGCGGTCGGTTTTGCGCAGGGCTCCGGTATTCCCTACGGCCAGGGCTTGATGAAGAACGCCTATGTGGGCCGCACGTTCATTCAGCCGTCGCAGACCATTCGCCAGCTCGGCATCCGGCTCAAACTGAATCCTCTCAAAGAGGTCATACGGGGCAAAAGGCTGGTGGTGGTGGACGATTCGATCGTTCGCGGCAATACTCAGCGCGCCCTGATCAGGATGCTGCGCGAGGCCGGTGCGCTGGAGATTCACGTGCGTATCGCGTCGCCGCCGGTGCGCTGGCCCTGTTTCTACGGCATCGACTTCGCTTCTCCCGCAGAGCTGATCGCCAACGGTGTCGACTCCGAGGACGGGATTCTCGAGGGCGTTCGGCAGGCGATCGGTGCCGATTCGCTGGGGTACATCTCCATCGACGGCATGATCGCTGCCTCCGAGCAGCCTGAATCTCGCTTGTGTGCAGCATGTTTCACCGGCAAGTACCCGATCGATCTGCCCGCCGACAATTCGCTCGGCAAGCACGTTCTCGAGGGTCTGCTGGCCTCGGCCGCCGGGCAGCCGGTGGACAACGACGCGAATGTGAGTGCTCTGAGTCGTCCGTGAGCTGGGCGTTCCTGCAAGGGAACAGCAGGGTTTTCTCAATGCCACATATTGGAAACAGTCCATCGGTACTGTCCCGAGTTACATAGGACACACCGAATTGGATAGAGGCATCAGATGACCCTGTCGCCCGACGACGGACGCATGCAGCGCTACAGCGCCGCATCCAGAACAGCAGTACGCAAGCACGGCAAGAAGACCGCAGCAGTAGCAGCACTGTCGGTACTCGCATTGACGGCCGCAGCTTGTGGCTCGGGCCGCACCGACGAAGCCGGTGGATCCGGCGACGGCGGCGGCGAGACGATCACGGTCGGCACCACCGACCAGGTGACGTCGCTCGACCCGGCCGGCTCGTACGACAACGGCTCGTTCATGGTGATGAACCAGACGTATCCCTTCCTGATGAACTTCGCGCCCGGTAGCTCCGAGCTCGAGCCCGACGCGGCCGAGAGCTGCGACTTCGCCGAGCCGACCGTCTACACCTGCACGCTGAAGGACGACCTGACGTTCGCGAACGGCAACCCGCTGACGAGCGAGAGCGTCAAGTACTCCTTCGATCGAATCGTCGCGATCAACGATCCCAACGGGCCCGCGTCGTTGCTGACCAACCTCGACAGCATCGCCACGCCGGACGAGAAGACCGTCGAGTTCACCCTGAAGGCCGCGAACGACCAGACCTTCCCGCAGATTCTGGCGACCCCGGCAGGCCCGATCGTCGATCAGACCGTCTTCCCTGCCGATTCGATTCTCGACGACGACGCCATCGTGGCGGGTACGCCGTTCGCCGGACCGTACTCGATCGCGAGCTACGCCAAGAACTCCCTCGTCAGCTTCACCGCGAACGGTGGCTACAACGGCATTCTCGGAACACCGAAGACGTCGTCGGTCAACGTCAAGTACTACACCAGCTCCGACAACCTCAAGCTCGACGTGCAGAACAAGGCCATCGACGTCGCGTGGCGTTCGCTGACGCCGACGGACGTCGAATCGCTCGGCAGCGTCGACGGTCTGACGGTGCACGAGGGACCCGGCGGTGAATCGCGGTACCTGGTGTTCAACATGAACACGATGCCCGGTGACACCCCGGAGCAGAAGTTGGCCGTGCGCAAGGCAATTGCGTCCTCGGTCGATCGTCAGGCGTTGTCCGACGGCGTCTACAAGGGCACCTACACCCCGCTGTACTCCGTGGTCCCCACCGGCCTGGCCGGCGCGAACACCGCCTTCGGCGACGTCTACGGCACCACGCCCAATCGTGACGAGGCAGCCGGATTCCTCTCTGCCGCAGGCATTGCCACTCCCGTTCAGCTCAACCTGCAGTACAACCCGGACCACTACGGTTCGAGCTCGAGCGAGGAATACGCCGCGATCAAGAGCCAGCTCGACGCGACGGGCCTGTTCGAGGTGAACCTGCAGTCCACCGAGTGGAGCACGTACACCAAGGAACGCGTCGCCGACGCGTACCCGGTGTACCAGCTGGGCTGGTTCCCGGATTACCCGGATGCAGACAACTACCTGACGCCGTTCTTCGCACCGGACAACTTCCTGCAGTCGCACTTCGAGAGCCCGGAGATCACCTCGCTGCTCGATCTCGAACGCACGACCGCCGACGAGAATGCGCGGATGCAGATCATCGGTCAGATTCAGACCGAGCTCGCGACGAACTACCTGCCGACGCTTCCGCTGTTGGAGGGCAAGCAGATCGCCGTCGCCACCGACGAGATCAGCGGTGTGGACGAGACTCTCGACGCCTCGTTCAAGTTCCGTTTCGTCACTCTCGCCAAGAGCTGACCGGTGCCCACTACCGCGGACACGCCGGTAGGGGAGAAGCAAGCGAAGCAGGCGAGCGCGCCGTCACGATACGGCGCGCTCGCCCGCTATCTCGGGATCAGATTTCTGCTGATCATTCCGACTGCCTGGATTCTCGTCACCGTCGTCTTCTTTCTCATGCGGGTGATCGGTGATCCGATCACCGCCGCCCTCGGCGGCCGCCTACCCGCCGAACAGATCGCCCAGCGCAAGGCCGAAGCCGGATACGACCGGCCGATCCTGACGCAGTACTGGGAGTACCTGACCGGATTGCTGCGCGGCGACTTCGGTCGCTCGGCCACCGACAATCGCGCGATCAGCGACGTTCTTCTCGTCAACGGTGCTGCCACACTGGAATTGGCGTTCTGGGCACTGCTGGTCGCGTTTGCGGTAGGCATCCCGCTCGGCTTCTTCGCCGCCACCCATCGGGACAGATTCGGCGACGCCTCGCTGCGGATCTTCGCGATCCTGGCGTACGCGGCTCCGGTGTTCTTCGTCGGCATGCTGCTCAAGCTGCTGTTCGCAGTCAAGCTCGGCTGGCTGCCGGTGGCCGGACGAGCCAGCACCAATGTGGAACTGGCACTGCAGAACGTCTCGCCCAAGACCAACATTCTGATCGTCGATTCGTTCCTCTACGGCGACTCGGGCTACACCATCGACGTGCTCGAGCATGCCGTACTTCCCGCTCTCGCCCTCGGTCTGTTGACGGCCGGAGTGTTCCTGAGACTGGTGCGCGTCAACCTGATTCAGACCCTGCAGGCACCCTTCGTCGACGCCGCGCGCGCTCGCGGATTGAGCGAGGGCACGGTGACGCGGCGGCATGCGTTCCGCAACGCCATGATTCCCATCGTGACCGTCATCGGCCTGCAGATCGCCGTACTGCTCGGCGGAGCGGTGTTGACCGAGACGACCTTCGAGTGGCAGGGCCTGGGCTACGAACTCGCCCGGTACCTGCAGGCCCGCGATTTCGTTGCGGTGCAGGGCATCGTGACGTTCCTGGCCGTAGTGGTCGCCGTCGTCAGCTTCGTCACCGACGCGATCGTCGCACTCATCGACCCGAGAGTGAGGTTCTGATGAGCACCGAAGTCGTGCTGTCCGACGTCCCTCCCACCCGTCAACACCGTCGAGGATTCCCCGGCGTCGCGTTCGTCAGGTCCACGTCGGGGTTGCAACGCGTCACCCTGATCGTCGGGTTGGTCCTGATGGTGGGCTTCGTGTTCGCCGCAGTGTTCGCTCCGCTTCTCGCGCCGTACGGGTTCTCGCAGACCAGCGACGCCGGGCAGGATTTCACCCGCCAGGCAGCCCCGTCCGCGCAGCATTGGTTCGGTACGTCGGTCCGCGGTGAGGACGTGTTCTCCCGCGTGATCTACGGTGCGAGAACAGCATTGATGGTGATCGCATCGTCGTTGGTGCTCTCGCTGATCATCGGTGTTCCGCTCGGCCTGGCCTCGGGCTACATCGGCCGTTGGTTCGACCGTGTGCTCGTGTTGTTCATGGACGCGATGTACGCGTTTCCATCGCTGCTCCTCGCGGTCGTCATCTCGATCGTCGTCGCAGGCGGACAGTCGTCCAGTTTCGGCGGTATCGCGTCCGCAGCAATCGCCATCACGGCGATCTTCGTGCCGCAGTACTTCCGCGTGGTACGCAACGCCACGGTGGCGGTCAAGACCGAACCTTACGTCGACGCCGCTCGGGTCACCGGGGCCGGCACTCCGCGAATCCTGTTCCGCCATATCCTCGCCAACGTGGTGCAGACGCTGCCGGTCATCATCACCCTCAACGGTGCCGAGGCCATCCTGACCCTCGCCGGACTCGGCTTTCTCGGATTCGGCATCGAGCCCACCTCCGCCTCGGAGTGGGGCTACGACATCAACAAGGCGCTGCCCGACATCTCCAACGGCATCTGGTGGACGTCGGTGTTCCCGGGCCTCGGCATCGTGCTGGTGGTGCTCGGTCTGACCATGGTGGGCGAAAGCGCAAGCGAGACACTCAATCCGCTGCTTCGTACCCGCAAGAAGTTCAAGAAGGCGGTGAAGGTATGACCTCGAGTGGCCCAACCCCACAGGAGTCCGCGCTGTCGGTGCAGTCGTTGTCCGTGACGTTCCTCACCGATGCCGGTGAGGTCGATGCCGTCACCGAGGTCTCGTTCGAGGTGTTCCCCGGTGAAGTCCTGGCCGTGGTGGGCGAGTCCGGATCGGGTAAATCCGTCAGCGTCAGATCCGCCATCGGACTGCTGCCCGACACCGCACGCGTGGAGGGCCACGTGGTGCTCGGTGGCCAGGACGTGACGACGCTGAGCAACAAGGCATGGGCGCAGTTGCGCGGCAACAAGATTTCGATGGTGTTCCAGGAACCGGGCAGCGCCCTCGATCCGCTGTTCACCATCGGATATCAGATCGTCGAAGCGCTGCGAGCGCATCCCAGGAGTGGAGCCGGCGGAGCGACCAGTGGTGGTAGCGACGGTAAACGGATGTCGGCCAAAGATGCCAAGGCGCGAGCCATCGAACTGTTGACGATGGTGGGTCTGCCCAGCCCCGAGCAGCGGTTCTCGTACTACCCACACGAGCTCTCGGGTGGCCAGAAGCAACGTGTCATGATCGCGATCGCCATCTCGTGCGAGGCGAAGGTCATCATCGCCGACGAGCCGACCACTGCCCTCGACGTCACGGTGCAGGCCGAAATCCTGGAGTTGCTACGCGATCTCAAGGACCGACTCGGCTGTGCCGTCGTGCTCATCACCCACAGCATGGGCGTGGTCTCGGATCTGGCGGACCGCGTCGTCGTCATGCAGAACGGTCGCGTCGTCGAGGAAGCTCCGGTGGCGCAGCTCTTCGACGCACCCGCAGACGACTACACCAAGAAGCTGTTGGCCGCGGTGCCCACACTCGCCGCGGTGGAGTCCGACAAGACGGTCGACACCTCGGGTGAACCGGTACTCGACGTCTCGCGTCTGGTGGTGCAGTTCTCCGGTGGTGTCGGCTCACCTGCGTTCCGGGCGGTCGACGACGTCTCGCTCACCATCCATCGCGGCGAAACCCTTGGCCTGGTGGGCGAATCGGGCTCGGGAAAGTCCACGATCGGTAGATGTGTTGCAGCACTGCAGAAGCCGACGAGTGGCAGCGTGACGGTGATGGGGCAGAACATCGCAGGCGTGAGCGAACGCAAGCTCAAGCCGCTGCGCAAGCGATTCGGGTTCGTCTTCCAGGACCCGTCGGCATCACTGAACCCCCGGCTGACCGTCGGGCAGTGCATTGCCGAGCCGATGATCGTGCACAAGTACGGCTCCAAGGACGCGATCGCCGCGAGGACCACCGAACTGCTCGACGCCGTGCAACTGCCGTCGGGCACCGACAAGCGCTACCCACACGAGCTCTCCGGTGGGCAGCGGCAACGCGTCAGCCTGGCGCGGGCACTGGTGCTGGGACCGGATCTGGTGGTCGCGGACGAACCGACCAGCGCTCTGGACGTTTCGGTGCAGGCAGCCGTGCTTGACCTGTTCGAGGCACTGCAGCAGGAATTCGGCTTCGCGTGTCTGTTCATCAGTCACGACCTCGCGGTGGTCGACCGCGTCGCGCATCGCGTGGTGGTGCTGCGCAACGGGGCGATCGTGGAAGAGGGAACACCGTGGAAGATCCTGCGATCGCCGGAGGCGGACTACACCAAGAAGCTGTTGGCAGCGATCCCGGGCAAGCGCCTGCACACGTGAATTCTTCTCACCACCGGGCACTCCGGTACCGTTAGGGCGCTATCTGTGCCGGTATGGGCGCTGACATGATCGAGTACACAGGCTGGAGCCGAATGACCGAGGAATCCCAACCCACGAGCGCAACTCACTCGGGCGGTGCCTCCTACGCGGCGGCCGGGGTCGACATCGCCGCAGGAGATCGAGCAGTGCAACTGTTCGCGCCGCTCGCCAAGAAGGCCAGCAGGCCCGAGGTCATGGGCGGTCTCGGTGGTTTCGCCGGTCTCTTCGCGCTCAAGGGCGACTACCGCGAGCCCGTCCTGGCAGCCTCGACCGACGGCGTCGGCACCAAGGTGGCCGTGGCGCAGGCCCTCGGCAAGCACGACACCCTCGGCCTCGACCTGGTCGCAATGGTCGTCGACGATCTCGTCGTCTGTGGTGCCGAGCCGCTGTTCCTGCAGGACTACATCGCCGTAGGCCGCGTGGTTCCCGAGCAGGTCGCCGAACTGGTCAAGGGCATCGCAGAAGGCTGCATCATCGCCGGCTGCGCATTGCTCGGCGGCGAGACGGCCGAGCACCCGGGACTGATGGCCGACGGCGATTACGACCTCTCGGCCACCGGTATCGGCGTCGTCGAGGCGGATTCGATCCTCGGACCCGAGCGGGTGCGTCCCGGTGACGTCGTCATCGGCATGGGATCGTCGGGTCTGCACTCCAACGGCTACTCCCTCGCTCGCAAGGTGCTTCTGGAGATCAACCACATGGATCTCGGCGGACACGTCGAGGAGTTCGGTCGCACCCTCGGTGAGGAACTGCTCGAACCCACCAAGATCTACGCCAAGGACTGCCTCGCGCTCGCTGCGGAAACCGACGTCCGCACGTTCTGCCACGTGACCGGCGGCGGATTGGCGAACAACCTCTCCCGGGTCATGCCCGAGGGTCTGGTCGCCGAACTCGACCGCACCACGTGGAGCCCGGCTCCGATCTTCTCGCTGATCGCTCAGCGCGGCCGCGTCGAGCGGGCCGAGATGGAGCAGACGTTCAACATGGGTGTCGGCATGGTGGCCATCGTGGCACCTGAGGACGTCGACCGAGCACTCGCAGTGCTGACCGCACGCCACATCGACTGCTGGACGCTGGGCACGGTGAAGAAGGCGACCGGTAAGGACGTCGCCGACGAGCGTGCGCTACTGCTGGGTAACCACCCGCGGTTCTGAACGGCAAGGTTCTGATCGCCCGATCACCGGGCAAACAAGTGAGGGGGAGCCGCACCGCGGCTCCCCCTCAGTCGTTCAGTGCACAAAACTAGCGTCGCCAGTCCTCGTACTCGTCTTCCTCGACTCGGGAATGCACATCCGAGTCAGAGTGGATGCCACGATGGGAGTTGGACGAACCACCGGAGAGTTCTTTCTGCAGACTCTCCAAGTCCGTTGTCGGCGAGCTGTACTTGAGCTCACGAGCGACCTTTGTCTGCTTTGCCTTAGCCCTGCCTCGGCCCATGGCGGTGCCCCCTCGCGGACTTGCGGGGCGGCCTGGGGAAATTTGGCGGCCCCGTTAGAGTTGGTATTTCTTCCTGGCACACACTCTAGCGCGCGAATCGCCGCGATGCGTAGACGGCGCCACGTGTCGGTGGCAGGCGAACGGGCGCGACACGCCCGGGGCAGGGGTCGGCGCTGCCTGTACCTGCACATATCCGTGCACAGGCAAACTATCTTTGTTCTGCGACACGAGAACTACGTGCTGCGCGTCATGGCCTCCGTAGCGATTTCAGTGCCGCGGCAGCGTCGCGGTGCACCTTCGGTGCCACATCGGGCTCGTCGAGCAGAGTGGCCATCGCGGTCGCGTCGGTACCTCGGAACAAGTCGCGAACCGTCACCCCGTGCGGCGGCACCGACTCGACGGCCACCGCGTCGCCGCTGCGAAACACGCCGGGCTCGACGACCCGGAAGTACGCACCCACATCACCTCGATCGGTGAAGCGACGGATCCACCGAGGCTCGTCCATCCACCTCGCAAAGGTCGCACAGGGCTTGCGGGCGATCGTCACCTCCAGGGTCACCGTTCCGACGCGCCACCTGGATCCGATCACCGCATCGGTCACCGGAACACCGGTGGTCCGCAGGTTCTCGCCGAATCGACCCGGCGGAACCGGCACCCCGAGCTCGCCGGCCCAGTACTGGGCTTCCGCCTCGTCGTAGGCGTAGACGGCCTGATCGAGCCCGCCGTGGAACTTCGTGTCCCGGCAGTGATCGCCGCCGATACCGAGCTCGTGGACGTCCACCCGTGTCGAGGTCGTTCCGCAGGCTCCACTCCCGGCCGGCCCATCGACGGGCCGTTTGTCGATGCCGCTGTGGACCACCGCGCGGCGTCCGAACGGAACATCGGCGTGCACGACGCAGACTGCCAGAACGGTTCCGGTCACCGGCCGCGCAGGCGGTCCACCGCAGCGCGACCGGCCTGGACGTCGTCGTAGGACGGGATGGAATCAGGATCGATGGATGCCGCGCACGGACCCGCCTCCAGCGCGGTGTCGACCGGAATCGTCCGCTTGAGCAGAGCCAACGCGATCGGGCCGAGCTCGAAGTGGTCGATGACGGTACCCAGACGCCCCACCGTGCGGCCGCCTGCGGTGACCGCATCGCCGGTGCTGGGCCTGCCGTCCGCCGAACCGTCGAGATGAAGCAACACCAGGTGCCGCGGCGGACGACCGAGATTGTGAACGCGCGAGACCGTCTCCTGGCCGCGATAGCAGCCCTTCTCCAGATGCACCGCGCCGAACTCGGCGGCGCTACCGATCCACCGAACCTCGTGCGGGATGGTCTTCTCGTCGGTGTCCACGCCCACGCGCGGACGCAACGATTCCACTCGCAAGGCGTCGAACGCCCAGGTTCCGGCCGGGGCGGCCCCGGCGTCGCGCAGTCGGAGGAACCAGTCGCTCGCGTTCGCGCGGGGAATCACCACGTCGTACGAATTCTTGCCCGGCCAGGGCATCCGTCGAACGAAACCGCCGCCGTCGATCGGCGAGGCACCGTAGATCTCGCCCGGAGCCGGCAGGCCGGCCTTCTCGAGCACCGACACCGCGTCGGATCCGAGGACGGTGAGAACTGCGAGTTCGTCGGCCTGACGGGGTTCGGCCTTGGCCCAGAACACCATCTTCTTCAGGAACGAGAGCAGATTCGGGCCGGCAGTGCGCTCGGTGTCGATGTAGGTGACGCCGGCCAGGTCGGTCTGCACGAAGTGATGCTCGATGCGGCCGTTGACATCCAGGCTCAGGTTCTCGGCGGAGCTGCCGTCGGTCAGGTTCGAGACGAGTTGGCTCGAGATCGTGTTCAACCAACTCAGGCGTTCGTCTCCGCTGATGGCGAGCACGAAACGGTGGGACCTATCGATGACGGCAGCGCCGCTGACCGCGTCTCGTTGTTCACCGAACGGATTGCCGTAGTGCCAGGCCACCCCGGCATCGACGCTGTCGTCGGGGGAGGGCACTGCGCCGGGAAGTGTCAGAAGTGGGCTCGGGCTGATCGTGACTGTGTCGGACACATCGTCCATAGTAGGAGCCCATCGGCGCAGCAACTCGGTGACCGGTCCCTTTACACCCTCGAAACGGCGACGACACGGCACCGCGACGACGCGGACCTAGCGTTTCGATCCATGAAGAAACTGGCGCATCCGGCCGCGCAGATCGGCCTCGCCGCGATCGGCGGCATCGTGTTCGGGTTGGTGGTCGGTGAGTGGGCCGCGAACCTGAAGTTCATCGGCGATCTGTTCATCCGACTGATCCAGATGTCGATCGTCCCGCTGGTGATGGCCTCGGTCATCGTCGCCACCGGATCGATGGCCGGGGCGGGAACCGGCAAGATCGCCTTCCGCACCTTCAAGTGGATGATCGGTTTCTCGGTCGTCGCTGCCGTGCTGGCCTGGGTGCTGAGCAGCGTCATTCGCCCGGGCGCGGGCATGGTGTTCACCCAGCAGCTCGATCCGTCGCTCGAGGAATCGGCGAGCGAGGCGCTCGGCTGGCAGGACACGCTGCTCAACTTCGTCAGCACCAACGTGTTCGACGCCATGTCGACCGCGACGATGGTGCCGATCATAATCTTCTCGCTGCTCTTCGGTATCGCGCTGCGCAGTCACATCACCAAGACCGGGAACACCCAGGTGCTCTCGTTCATGGACCAGATTCAGCAGATCGTCCTGACGATGATCCGGCTGGTCATGGTCATCGCCCCGGTCGGTGTGTTCTGCCTGCTCGCCGCGCTCGCCGGGGACGTCGGCTTCTCCGTGGTGTCCACCGCGCTGAGCTACCTCGGTACGACACTGCTCGGAGTGTTGATCCTGTTCGCACTCTTCGTCGTGGTCGTGACGATGCGGACCCGATTGAACCCGTGGAAGCTGCCCAGCAAGCTCACCGAACAGACCGCCGTCGCGGTGACGACCACGAGCTCGGCCGTCACGTTCCCCACGGTGCTGCGCAACACGGTCGAGAAGGTCGGCGTCAGTCAGAAAGTCGCCAACTTCACGCTGTCGATCGGGTTGACGATGGGCTCCTACGGTGCCGTTCTCAACTACATGATCGTGGTGATGTTCCTCGCGCAGGCAGGCAACATCGATCTGAGTCTCGGGCAGATCGTGCTGGGCATGGGCCTGGCGGTTCTGCTCAACATGGGCACCATCACCGTGCCCGGCGGATTCCCCGTCGTCGCGATGTTCCTCGCGACCTCGCTCGACCTCCCCTTCGAGGCCGTCGGCCTGCTGATCGCCGTGGACTGGTTCGCCGGGATCTTCCGCACTTTCCTCAACGTGAACGGAGACACGTTCGTCGCGATGCTCGTCGCCAACGCCGACGACGAGATCGACCGCGAGGTCTACAACGGCACCAAGGTCGTCGTCGCCGAGGATCTCGACCTCGACGAGTACGCCGACGCGATGGCGACGGCCGACCGAGCGGATTGATCGACCGCGTCCGCGCCCCTCTAGGGTGACGGGCATGTCGGAGTCGGTAGTGGTGATGTTGGACGGCCGAGTGCACGACGCGAATCGGCCGTTGCTGTTCGCCGACGATCTGGCCGTGGTGCGCGGCGACGGGGTCTTCGAGACGCTGCTCGTGCGCGGCGGCGCGGCCTGTGCGGTCGAGTTGCATCTGGCCCGGCTGGTGGCGTCGGCGAAGGCACTGAACCTGCCCGCTCCCGATCTCGAACAGTGGCGCACCGTCGTCGAACAGTCCGTCGGTCTATGGGCGCGTGAGTCTCAGGACGAGGCGGTTCTCCGGCTGGTCCTCAGCCGCGGACGCGAGAGCGGTGGTGACCCCACCGGGTACGTCACGGTCGGGCCGCTGCCCGAGCGAGTGCGAGCAGCGCGCACCGACGGGGTATCGGTGATCACCCTCGATCGCGGCTACTCGGTGGATTTCTCGTCGGGAGCGCCGTGGCAGCTCGCGGGGGCCAAGACGTTGTCGTATGCGACCAACATGGCCGCGCTGCGGCACGCCGCCGCTCAGGGTGCCGACGATGTGATCTATCTCAGCAGTGAGGGGCGGGTGCTCGAAGGTCCTCGCTCGACGGTGGTGCTCGCGCGCGGTAAGACTCTCGTCACACCGTCGGTCGAACAGGGCATCCTGGCCGGCACCACGGTCGCCGGACTGTTCTCCGTGGCAGAGTCTGCCGGTTGGACATGTGAACACGGGCACCTGTATCCGGCGGATCTCATTGCAGCAGATGGTGTTTGGCTGGTCTCGAGTGTCACTCTCGCTGCGCGGGTCACGGCGATGAACGGCGTTCCTCTTGGCACGCAGATGCTCGCCGACGATGTCCGATCGATGGTCGATGCCGCCGTGGAGACGGTCGAAACTCGGTAGGGGTCCAACGACCCTGCCGAAAGACTCTTCCCTACTACTACCCGTAGTAGTACTGTCGAATTCGTCGCGGGCCAACGCCCTGACCTGCGGTGTTGCCCGTCACAGCACGGGTGGAAGAGTTCGGAGCTTTGATGGACGCCTTGGATGTCTCACGATGGCAGTTCGGTATCACCACCGTCTACCACTTCATACTCGTTCCCCTCACCATCGGTCTCGCTCCGATGGTGGCTGCCATGCAGACGATGTGGGTGATCACCGGCAAGGACTCCTGGTACCGACTGACCAAGTTCTTCGGCAAGCTGTTCCTCATCAACTTCGCCCTCGGCGTCGCCACCGGAATCGTCCAGGAGTTCCAGTTCGGCATGAACTGGAGCGAATACTCCCGCTTCGTCGGTGACGTGTTCGGCGCTCCTCTCGCACTCGAAGGCCTCGTCGCCTTCTTCCTCGAGTCCACATTCCTCGGGCTGTGGATATTCGGCTGGAGCAGACTCCCCAAACTCGTTCACCTGGCCACGATCTGGCTCGTCGCCATCGGAGTCAACGCCTCGGCGTACTTCATCATCGCGGCCAATTCCTGGATGCAGCATCCCGTCGGCGCGATCTACAACGAAGAGACCGGCCGCGCCGAACTGACCGACATCTGGGCACTGCTCACCAACAACACTGCGCTGGCGGCATTTCCACACGCCGTGGCCGGAGCGTTCCTCACTGCCGCCACCTTCGTCGCAGGCATCTCCGGTTGGTGGATGGTGCGCGAGGCTCGCAAGAACAAGGCTGCGCAGGCTACGCTGTCCGAGAACGGGGTCGCTACGCAGGCTACGCTCCCGGCCACCGACTCGCGTCCGATGTTCAGGTCGGCAGCACGCATGTCCTTCGTCATCATGATCGTCGCCGGTGGTGCGCTGGCCATCACCGGAGATATCCAGGGCAAGCTCATGTTCGAGCAGCAGCCGATGAAGATGGCATCCGCAGAATCGTTGTGCGACACAGAGACCGGAGCCAGCTTCTCGCTCCTGACCGTGGGTACCCACAACAACTGCGAATCCGTGGTGCACCTCATCTCGATACCCGGCCTCACCTCGTTCCTGGCGGAGAACGATTTCGGTGCCACCGTGCAGGGCGTCAACCAACTGCAGGAGCAGTACGAGCAGCAGTTCGGCCCGGGTAACTACAAGCCGAACCTGTTCGTCACCTACTGGGCATTCCGGATGATGATCGGACTGGCCGCAGGCTCGGCACTGCTCGCGATCGCGGGTCTGTGGGTCACTCGGGGTGGCCGGATTCCCGACCAGAAGTGGTTCTCGTGGTTGTCGCTGTTGGCGATCCCGACACCGTTCCTGGCCAACAGCGCCGGTTGGATCTTCACCGAAATGGGCCGTCAGCCATGGGTTGTGGCACCGAACCTCTCGGGTGTCGATCAGATCCGGCTCACCGTCGATCAGGGAGTTTCCGACCATCCCGTCGGCCTCGTCGTCGCCTCACTGGTGACGTTCACACTGCTCTACGCCGCTCTCGGTGGTGTGTGGTTCTACCTGCTTCGGCGCTACGTCGTCGAAGGGCCTCTCGACCACGACGCGCATCCGCACGTCGACCCACCGGAATCGGAAGACGAAGAGCCCAAACAGCTCTCGTTCGCCTACTAGGGGATAGCAATGTCACTGCCCGAATTCTGGTTCTTCATCATCGCCTTCTTCTTCGTCGGCTACTTCGTGCTCGAAGGGTTCGACTTCGGCGTCGGAATGCTCATGCCCATCCTGGGCAGGCACCCCGACGCTGCGACGGGGGAGAAGCGCAGGCGGGCCGTCCTCAATACGATCGGCCCGGTCTGGGACGGCAACGAAGTCTGGCTCATCACCGCAGGCGGTGCCCTGTTCGCAGCGTTCCCCGAGTGGTACGCAACACTTTTCTCGGGCTTCTACCTGCCGCTGCTGCTCATTCTGGTGGCTCTGATCCTGCGCATCTGCGCTATCGAATGGCGCGGCAAGATCGACGACCCGGTGTGGCGCAAACGCTGCGACATCGGCATCGGCATCGGCTCGTGGGTTCCGGCGGTGCTGTGGGGCGTCGCCTTCGCCAACATCGTGCGCGGCGTCGCCATCGACGAGAACAAGAAGGTCACAGCCGGCTTCTTCGATCTGCTCAACCCGTATGCATTGCTCGGCGGAGCCACGATGGCGCTGGTGTTCGCGTTGCACGGCGCGGTGTTCATCGCACTCAAAACCTCCGGCGACGTGCACGAGGACTCGGTGAAAATCGCAGCGCGACTCGCGATTCCGGCAGTTCTCGTCGGCGGAACATTCGCTCTGTGGACCCAACTCGCCCACGGCAAGACGTGGACCTGGGTACTGGTCGGCGTGGCCGCGGTCGCCCTGCTGCTCGTCGTCGCGCTGACAGCGAGAGTGCGTGAAGGCTGGGCCTTCGTGTTCACCAGCATCGCCATCGTTGCGGTTGTGGTGCTGCTGTTCGCCTCCCTGTTCCCCAATGTCATGCCGTCCAGTACGGATGCCGCGTTCGATCTCACCATCGCGAACGCGTCGTCCAGCCCGTACACGCTGAAGGTGATGACCTGGGCTGCAGCCTTCGCCGCCCCTGTTGTCCTCGGATATCAGGCCTGGACGTACTGGGTGTTCCGCCAGCGCATTTCGAGTGCCCAGATCCCGGACTCGATCGGACTGACGGTGAAATCGTGACCGCGCCCGCTCGCTCGCGGGGACCGGTCGATCCCCGCCTGTGGAAATACTCTCGATCTGCGCGGGGCTACCTGATCGTCACTGTCGCTCTGTCGACCGTGGTCACGCTCTGCATCATCGTGGGCGCGTTGACGATAGGACGGGTGCTGGCAGGGGTCATCACCGATCCGACCGCCAGGTCGCTGTCCGCTTGGACGACGGAACTGGCCGTGCTGGCGGGCGCAGTGGCCGTCCGAGTGCTCGCCACCGGAGCTCAGTCTCGGTACGCGCACCGGTCGGCGTCACGTGTGGTGGCCGAGCTCGAAGTCGAGGTGCTCACGGCAGCAACCCGATTCGACCCCCGCGAGCTCGACCGCGAACGGGAAGAACTGGCCGTCGTCGTGACCCGAGCCATCGGGGGTCTGCGCGCGTACCTGACCGGTTACCTGCCGGCGCTGGTGTCCGCGGTCATCGTCACTCCGCTCGTTCTGGTCGTCATCGTCACTCAGGACATGACTTCGGCCGTGGTCATCGCGGTGACTTTGCCGCTCATCCCGATCTTCATGATTCTGATCGGGTTGCTGACCAAGGGTCGAGCCGCAGCGACGCTCACCACGATGACCAGGTTGTCTGCGCAGTTGCTCGATCTACTGGCCGGTCTGCCGACCTTGCGCGCGCTTCGCCGCGAACACGGACCGGCCGCTCGCATCCGCGCACTGGGCGACGCCCATCGACGAACCACCATGCGCGCGTTGAAGGTTGCCTTCCTCTCCTCGATGGTGCTCGAGTTGCTCGCGACCCTGTGTGTCGCGCTGGTGGCCGTCGGCATCGGATTGCGCTTGGTCTTCGGGGAGATGACGCTCGAAGCAGGCATCATCGCGTTGATCCTCGCCCCCGAGGTGTACTTCCCGCTGCGCGCGGTGGGCACCCAGTTCCACGCGGCAGAGGACGGCGTCGAGGCCGCGGACCGGGCATTCCGAGTCCTGGATCGGCGTACGACACAGCCGATCGGCGGCCGGACCGTCGACGCCGCGACCGCGGACATCGAACTCGTCGGACTCACCGTCGGCAGCCGGGACGGCGACGCTCCGGCAGCACTGAGTGCGCTATGCCGAACGGGCACCATCACGGTACTCACCGGCCCCAACGGCTCGGGTAAATCTACTGCGCTGCAAGCGGTTCTGGGACTCACGACGCCGACGAGCGGTGCGGTTCTCGTCGGCGGCGTGCCCGTGGTCGATCTCGATCTCGACCGGTGGTGGGCTCAGGTCGCCTGGCTCCCGCAGCGGCCGGTGCTGCTTCCCGGCACGCTCTACGAGAACGTCACCCTCCACGGCGTGCCCGACGCCGCTGCCCTGGACGCAGCCTGCCGCGCTGCGGGATTCGATGCCGTGCTGCGAGACCATCCGAACGGCTGGACCACCCGCGTCGGGCAGGGCGGAGTGGGTCTGTCCCTCGGCGAACTGCAACGCCTGGCCCTGACCCGAACATTCGTCTCCGACGCTCCGGTGATGGTGCTGGACGAGCCGACGGCGCACCTGGATGCGGCGAGCGAAAAGACTGTCCTGCAGGCCATTCGAGATGCGGCTGACCGAGGCGTCACCGTGGTGATGGTCGGTCATCGACGCGCGGTGCTGCACGCCGCAGATCGCGTCGTCGAGGTGCGAAGCAGCTCGACGGTGGCACGGGAGTTCGATCATGTCTGACCTACGACGCACACTGGCCCTGTTCGAGCTCTCCCCGCGGCGGGTGGCACTGGCGGTGGCGGCCGGCGTGGCAACCCTCGGCAGCGCACTGGCTCTCGCCGCACTGTCGGCATGGTTGATAACCCGAGCCTGGCAGATGCCTCCGGTGATGGACCTGACCGTCGCAGTGGTAGCCGTTCGGGCGCTGGGCATTTCCCGCGGCGTGTTTCGCTACCTCGAACGATTGACCACGCACGACGCGGCCCTGCGCGGTACGACGGCAGCGCGCACGAGGATCTACGAGCAGCTGGCGAACGGCGACGGCGCGCTCGCTCTGCGGCGCGGTGACGTCCTGGCTCGCACCGGGGCGGACGTCGACGTGCTCGGCGACGTCGTCGTACGCGCGATCGTCCCCATCTGCGTCAGCGTCGTGATGATGCTCGCAGCCGTGGGACTGCTCGCCGGGATCTCGCCCGCTGCCGCGTCGATCCTGGCGGTGACGTTGCTGATCGCCGGGGTGGGCGCACCGATCCTGGCGGCGCGGTCGGCACGGATCGCCGAGGAGGCCGGAGCCGACGCGGACGCACGGTTCGCCGAGACCGCCGTCCGGGCACTCGATCACGCCGCAGAACTGCGGGTCGCCGGACGACTCGACGCGACGCTCGCCGAAGCCCGCGGGGCAGCACAGGATTCGGTGGTCGCGCGCGACCGGGCGGCGCGGCCCTCGGCGCTGGCCGATGCCGCCGGGCCGTTGTCCATCGGGGCATCGGTGATCGGGTCCTTGCTCGCCGGCATCGGGCTGTACGGACCGACCGGAGGCACCGCGGGCGGTATGACACCGATGGCCCTTGCGATCATCGTGTTGGTTCCGCTGGCCGCCTTCGAGGCAACAGCGGCACTCCCCGGAGCGGCAATCGCCCTGATGCGTGGCCGAATCGCGGCAACTCGAATCCTCGCCATGCTCGATGCGGCTCCGCCGCAGTGGCGTGGTTACGTGCCCTCTGGGGCACTCAACCGCACCACTGCGCGGAGCGCACTCATCGGACCGAGCGGATCGGGCAAGACCACGATGCTGCGGGAGTTCGCCGAGGAATGCGGTTCGGACGCAGCGCTGTTCGCCGAGGATGCGCATCTGTTCGACACCTCGATTCTGGAGAACCTGCGGGTGGTGCGCGGCGACGTCGACGAAGAACAGGCATCGGAGGCGCTGCGACGCGTGGGCCTGGGTTCATGGCTCGACGCTCTGCCTCTCGGCGTTCACACCACCCTGGTCGGCGGCGCGCAGGCCGTCTCGGGGGGAGAGCGCCGCAGACTGCTGCTGGCGCGCGCCCTGCTCAGTACGGCACCGATCGTGTTGCTCGATGAGCCGACCGAGCATCTGGACCGAGTCTCCGGCGAATCGATACTGCGCCAGCTGCTCACCACCGACGGAGGGCTGTTCGGAGCCGACCGAACCGTGGTGGTCGTCACCCATCAACTGCCCGAGAACACCGACGCCGACCAGGTGATCGACCTCGGCCCGGACCGCGCGAAAAAACACTTTGCCGACTCGGAAACTCGGGCGTACGTTGTGAAGTACACGAGAGAGGAGGTGGTCTGAAGTTGATGAACTCTAGGACGCGTGAGGTGGCTGTCAGCTAGCCGCAATCGCTGACGGATTCACTGCGAAGACCGCGCGAGCGGCAGGCGAATCCCAGGCAGCTACCCGGCCCCCGAGCCCCCGACCTGTCCGGTCGGGACCTGAAAGCAGGTACGGCTCGGGGGCCGTTCGCGTGCAGTGGGTAGTGAGAGAGTCAGCCGATGTAGCGAGTCAGGCGCGCGGACAACCGCGGTGCCAGTGGGCCGTCGGCGACGACGCGCTCCTCGACGTATGCAAGGTCTCCGCCGTCGACGATGCCGTAGAGCCGCCTGGCCCCGCCGACCAACGCACCCGAAGTGCTTCGAATGACGACATCGGTGGCCAGTTCCCAGGACGACTGGGTGAGCGCATGGCCGTAATACAGTTCGACGACGCCGGTGCTGTGCGTCAGCAGTAGCTCGACGACCTCTTCGTTGTCGGAACCCTTGACGCCGTCGCCTCCGCTCATGCGCCAGAATCCGGTTTCACGGAGATCGGGGTGTGCGAAGTTGCCGTCGGAATCGAGTCGCCACGAACGCGATTCCCAGCTGAGGTAGCTGCCGCCGTCGTGAGTGACGACGATCTGCTGACCGAAGGGGTAGTCGGTACCGGACTCGGGGTCGTGGCCCTCGCCCTCGCCACGCCACACGCCGACGAGCGGCAACAGAGCGAGCATCGTCGGGTGCAGATCGGGACCGAGACGAAGATTGGCCGTGTCGTCGGGATGCGGGATGTCCGGCAGGACCGGAACGTTGCGCGTCGACGCGTCGGCGAATTTCTGTTCGGCAGCCGCTATTGCTTCGTCGCCACTGGCGATGGGGGCGTCGAGCCCCTCGTCAGCACTGCCGGGTTGCCCCGCGACCGGTTCCGTCACGACTCGTCGTTGACCAGTCGGTAGACGACGTAGAGCGAGAACGCGATGATGGCTATTGCCGCAAGCACCAGCAACAACTCGAAGAAGATGACCACGAGTGCGAGTTTAACCCGCAGCGATCCTGATCGAGAACAGCGGCCCGAATCTGCACTGTGTCCTTGGTGACATCTAACCGAATTGGGGGTCATCAGTGCGGTGGATCACTCGTAACGGTGGAGAAACGGCGTCGAGCAGGTACCTTCTTCGGGGGGCGTCGGGCGCTCGAGGGTGAATTTCCGACGTTGTTCACTGTGTTCTGTCACGAAGGCTGGGGAGGTCTCCGCAATAATGCTGCGTCGTAAACGGGCTCTGACATCGTCGTTCGGATCCGTGTTGTTCAGGTCCGCGGTGGTGACTCTGGCGTTGGCGCTAGCCGCTCCCGCAGCTGCGCTCGCCGCTCCGGACTCGGGATCGGCAGAGTCGGGATCGTCCGACTCCGGATCGTCCGACTTCGGGTCTTCGCAGGGCCCGAACATCGACCCCAACAACTATGCGCAGGACTGCCCGGACGTGTTGATGTTGGCCGTGTCCGGTGCCACCGACTCGGATTCGGGTCGCAACCCTCTCAACGAGGAATCGCAGACCGTCGCATCCAACTGGGTCGGGAACGTCACCGTTCCCACCGGTGAGGTGAACGCAGGCACCCCCGGCACGGTCGGCTGGCTGTACGTCCCCTACACATCGACCTACGGTGTCGGCTTCCTGGACGACGTGGCCACGTATCAGGAGTCGATCAGGGACGGCGTCGCGTCGACCAATCGGCTGCTGGACGAGTACAAGACCAAGTGCGGTGACCGCACGAAGTTCGTTCTCGTCGGCTACAGCGTCGGCGGAGAGGTCCTCGACCGGCTGGCCGTCGACATCGGCCGACGCGACCCCGGCGCGCTGATCAGCGGCGACGACATCGCAGGCGTGATGATGATCGGCTCGCCCTATCGTCCGGCCGGTGTGCCGAACTTCGGGGACGAGCCCGGTGAATCGCTCGGCGGGTTCATGGACCAGTCCCCCCGGGACTACGGCACGCTGACCGACAAGGTCAGCTGGTCGTGCCGGCCCTACGATCTGTCGTGCGACGCTCCGGCCGACATCGAGCTCGCGCAGTTGGCACTCGAGATCATCTCGCAGATGCGGATGACGCTGGTCAACCCGGTGCAGACCGTGGCCGACTTCGCGCGGGCAGTGTCGACCATCGCCACCCGCGCGATCATCGACATCGCAACCAACAAGGCCTGGCTCGAATCCGACGAAACACTGCTGCAGGTTCTGGTGAAGGTCGCGGACGTGGACTACACGGTCGCCGATCAGCAGGCGGTCGACGCTCTCACGCCGGAGCAGCTCCTCGCCGATCTCAACTGGGCGATGGGGCCCGGTGCCGAGACCGTGGAAGCCAAGCTCCGTGCCGAGGCCACAGGGTTCGAGGAGAACAACAAGGGCATCGCCGATGTCGTGCTCGGGCCCTACCTGGCGATCGGATTCCTGCAGCATCTGTCGTACTGGTACAACGATCCCAACGACGGCTACGAGTGGGAAAGTGAGAAGGTGGTGGCCTGGGTCACCGATCTCGCGCGCACCGAACGCGAGAAGAAGAACGCGCCCGAGGCAGTCATACCGGAAGCCCCCGCTCCCGAGGCTGCACCCGAACCCCGACTGCTCCCGGTGCCGGGAACGCAGACGAGGGTCAGCGATCTCGGAGCGTTCCTCGAATCTCAGGGGATTCCAGTGCCGGAAGGGATGTTCCCGCCGCAGTACTCGACGGTTCCCGACCCGGCGGCCTCTGCACCCGTTCCCAACTAGAACCTCCGCTGGACCGAAAGAACCCCGCACCTGCTCGCAGGTGCGGGGTTCTTTTCTCGTTCGGTACGAGCGGTGGGATCAGACTCCGACGGTGACGTTCGCCGAGTGCACGCCTGCGCCCTCGGGAGCGATCACGGTGTCGCCGTTGCCCGATGCCGACAGTGCACGCAGCGTCCACTGTCCGGGAGCGGCGAAGAACCGGAAGTCTCCGGTGCCCGACGCGACGACCTCTGCGGTGAATTCGCCGCTGCCGTCGAGCAGCCGGACGAACGCGCCTGCTACGGGCTCACCGTCGCCTGCGAGGACGCGGCCGGTGATGACCGTTTCCTTCTCGACGTCGACGCCTGCGGGGATGGTCTGGCCCTGTAAGGGTGCTCCACACATATCAGTGAACCTCCAACTCGATGGGTGCTCCGACGAGGGAGCCGTATTCGACCCAGCTGCCGTCGTAGTTCTTGACGTCTTCCTTGCCCAGAAGCTCCTTGAGGACGAACCAGGTGTGGCTCGAACGCTCACCGATGCGGCAGTAGGCGATGGTGGCCTTGCTGTCGTCGTAGCCCTTGGTCTTGTACAGCTCTTCGAGCGCCTCGTCGGACTTGAACGTGCCGTCCTCGTTGGCGGTCGTGCTCCACGGGATGTTGATCGCGGACGGCACGTGGCCACGCTGCTGAGCCTGCTCCTGCGGAAGGTGAGCCGGGGCGAGGATCTTGCCCGAGAACTCGTCGGGCGAACGCACGTCGATCAGGTTCTTGTTGCCGATGGCGTCGATGACCTCGTCGCGGAACGCACGGATCGACAGGTCGGGTGCCTCGGCGCGGTACTGAGTGGTCTCGCGGCTGACGACGTCCTTGGACAGCGCCCGGCCGTCGAGTTCCCACTTCTTGCGTCCACCGTCGATGAGCTTGACGTCCTTGTGGCCGTAAAGCTTGAAGTACCAGTAGGCGTAGGCAGCGAACCAGTTGTTGTTTCCGCCGTACAGGACAATGGTGTCGTCGTTGCTGATGCCCTTGGCCGACAGCAGATCCGAGAACTGCTCCTGATTGAGGAAGTCGCGGCGAACCGGGTCCTGCAGGTCCTTGCGCCAGTCGAGCTTGACCGCACCTTCGATGTGTCCGCCGTCGTAGGCGCTTGCGTCTTCGTCGACCTCGACGAAGACGGTCTTCGGTGCGTTCAGGTTCTGCTCGGCCCAGTCGGCAGAGACCAGGACGTCGGAGCGAGCCATGGTGTTCCTTTCGGTCTTTCTTTACGGATCGGTGAGGGTCAAGCAGTGGTGCGCAGTCGCGCGGCGAGGGGGTAGATCATGCAGCCGAGGCACACCGCGAACGCGGCATTGAGGAAGGCCGCGAACAACGCGAAGCCTGCCGCCACGGTGCCGACGACGGGAGCGCCGAGCGCGAAGCCGAGAACTCCCACGGCGGCGAACACGAAGCCCACCAGTTGAGCGAACTTCAACGGTGCGACCGGCTCACGTTCGCTGGTGGGGGAGAGCCGCGGTGCGACGAATGTCGCGAAGATCGTGCCGTACGGACTGCGCTTGGGTCCGCGGACGGCTCCGATTCCGAACACGATCGCCTGTAGCCCGAGCAGGATTGCCGCCGCGGGGACCGAGAACGTGGTCAGGAGGAGAACGACGACCAGAACGGCGGTGGTGATCCACGCTGCGAAGCGCGGACCGCGAACGTCCACCTGGTCGATCGTGGCAGTGGGGATGGTGGTCCGGGTGTCGGGTGTCGACATCGAGAGGTACTCCTGTGCGAGGCCGGGGCACGCCGCATCGGCAGTGCTCGGACGTGGATTTCGATCATCGGGCCGTACATCACGCATGGGCGTGGCGGCAGAAGGAAATCAGCAGCAGCGACAGCAACAACCGCCCAGTCGGCACAGATCAACTGTGCGACGACTGGTGAGCATCAGCTCGCGGCGGGAGAACACGAAGAGCATCGTACCCGCTACCAGCGGCGCGTCCTACCGCCGGCCCGAAGAGGCGAGGTCACAGTGCGTCGAGCGCCGACCGTAGTGCCGCCGCAGACGGCACCCCCGCGATTCTGGAGCGCCGTTGCAAGGTGGTGTCGAGGACGAACGTCGTGGGCAGTGACAGCACGCCCAGTTCACGAGCGAGGATCGGATGGGCGTCGATGTCGAGTTCGAGTTCCCGGGCATCGCTTCGATCGTCCAACACCTGCTGGACGACGCGTCGCACGGCTGCGCACGGTCCGCACCAGTCCGCCGAGAAGTGCAGCACGGTCGCGGAGTCGGTCGTGGCGCCCGCGTCGAGCAGGAGTGGGTACAGAGTGTCGGTCTCGGAGTCGGTGTTCCGCACTGCCCGCACCGCACCCGATCGGCTGCGGAGGAACAATCCGGTAGCGACGGCAAGGATCGCCACGACGGCCAGGACTGTGATCCCTGTCACGGCTTTTCGATCTCGTTGAGGTCGATGGTCACGTTCTCGCCCGATCCTTCGACGACTATCTGTGAGCCCTCCGCGTAGACGTCGGTCGGCAGGAGTCCGAAGGGCAGGCTCTGACGCTCGATGGTCTTGGTGAACAGTCCGAGGACCGTGGGCTTGGCGAACTCGGGAATCGAGAAGTCTGCCTGACCCTCCGGGCCGAAGTAGAAGTCCGTCGCGACGATGGCGACGCTGTCACCCTCGAGCAACAGGTCGGCCTGGACGCTCACCGTCGTCTCGAGGGGCCGACCGGAACCGTTCCGGTCAGCACGACGCCCCCGGTCGTGGTCTTGCCCGACCCACCGGAACCGCCGGTGCCGTCCGACTTGTCGGCCGGAGGTGCGGAAACCTGCAGGTCGACGATGCCGAGGAACTGGCCGAGGTCCGTGGCCTCGATACGGACGCGGCCGTCGAGCTCGTCCACCGGGATCGCCCGCACGTTGTTGTCGACCAGGTCGGGCAGTGCGATGTGCACGCCGCGGAGATTGGCCTCGATCGTCGTCGAGCCGACGTACTCGGTCGGAACGTCCTGCGCTCGAATCTCGATGTTCTCGTAGTGGCCGTCCGCCGCCTGGGTGAGGAACGGGAAGCCGTGCACGATCACCTGAGGGTCCGAGGTGAGCTCACCGCCGGCGCGGATTGCGCGGGAGACTCGGTACTCCGAGTAGGCCGCAGCGCCGAAATCCACCACGAGCGCGAGGGCCAGCAGGCTGGCGAGTCCGATGAGAAGTGTGCGCACGGGTCCATTGTGACCGACGAATCGCGCACCGCCCTCTTCGGCCGGTTGTACGGACAAGCTAGTCTGTGTCCTTGACGATCACTCAAGTCCAGCCTGGGCTGGACCGGCCAGCAGTAAGAATGGAGACGCAGTGGAGCTCCTACTACTGACCTCCGATCCCAATCCGGAGGGCGTTCTGCCGTCCCTTGCTCTCCTGGCGCATCACATCCGTCCGGTGCCCACCGAGGTGTCCTCGCTTCTCGAAGCAGGTTCGGCAGACATCGCACTGGTGGACGCTCGCACCGATCTGGCTGCCGCTCGCGGACTGTGTCGCCTCTTGGGAAGTACCGGATCTGCCATCCCCGTCGTCGCTGTCCTCACCGAAGGCGGCCTCGTGGCGGTGAACTCCGATTGGGGCCTCGACGACATCCTGCTCCCCGGTACCGGTCCCGCCGAACTGGACGCTCGACTGCGGTTGCTGGTCGGCCGTAGCGGAGGAGTCGCCAGCCCCGAGACCTCGGGCAAGATCACGCTCGGCGAGCTCGTCATCGACGAGGGCACCTACACGGCGCGACTGCGAGGTCGTCCACTCGATCTGACGTACAAGGAATTCGAGCTGCTGAAGTATCTGGCTCAGCACGCGGGCCGGGTCTTCACCCGCGCCCAGCTCCTGCAGGAAGTGTGGGGCTACGACTTCTTCGGTGGCACGCGCACCGTCGACGTCCATGTTCGACGCCTCCGTGCCAAGCTCGGTACCGAGTACGAGTCGCTCATCGGTACGGTGCGCAACGTCGGATACAAGGCCGTTCGTCCGGCGCGCAACGCCAAGGGCGGACCGGTGGCATCGGACGCTGCCGACGGCGATTCCGACGATGCGAATTTCGAGTTCGAGCAAGAGAGTACTCTCTCGTAGATGAATTCGGATTCTGCCTTCGACGTCCATTCGATCGACGGCGGCGCACCGTCTTCCCGTGTGTCCTACGAGATTCATCGAATCCTTTCCCGCGCAACGGAAGTCGACGGCACCGCGCCCTTGTCGGAGCATGCCGTCAAGGCCGTCGACGACGGTGACGAGGTGGTTCGTTTCGTCTCCACCGAGGGTGATCGTGTCGTCGGCTACGTCGGAATCGCCGACGGGATGGCCGAGGCCGTCGTGGATCCTCCGGCCCGCGGTCGCGGCATCGGACGTGAATTGATTTCTCGCGCACTCGATATCGGCTCCGACACGCGAATCTGGGCACACGGCAACCTGCCCGCTGCGCAGTCCGTTGCGGCGCGGCTCGAGTTGCAGGTGGTTCGCGAGCTGCTGCAGATGCGTCGCGCGTCCGCGCACCCCGACCTGCCGGATGTCGTTGTGCCGGAGGGTATCTCACTTCGAACCTATCGAGGGCATCAGGACGATGCCGAGCTGCTGCGTGTGAACAACGCGGCATTCTCCTGGCATCCCGAACAGGGTGGCTGGACCGATCGCGACATCGACGCACGACGAGAAGAATCGTGGTTCGATCCGGCCGGCCTGTTCCTGGCGTTCGAGGAGGGCAGTGACCGCCTCCTCGGTTTCCATTGGACGAAGGTCCACCGGGCCGAAGGTGTGGAACCGGCCACCGGCGAGGTGTACGTGGTCGGCATCGACCCGCAGTCGCAGGGGCGTGGTCTGGGTCGAGTGCTCACGCTGGCCGGCCTGCACTACCTACGCAGCAGAGAGCTGGGACAGATCATGCTCTACGTCGAGGCCGACAACACCGCTGCCGTGCACACGTACACCAAGCTGGGTTTCGAGAACTACCACGTGGACGCCGCATACGCGCGCAGCGTCTGAAACGGACATATCAACTGCGGTGTTCATCTTCCGTTCACCCACGCGGGGGTAAACGTCTACCACCTGCCCCTACCTTTCTCCATGGGCGGCAACCTACGCCGCCTGGTGCGAGGTTCTCTTCTCGAGCCGGCACCCACACAGTCACAGCGCGGCCGATCAGGTCCGAGCCGTGGACACGGCCCAAGATTCCTCGGAGGAAACAGGTGAACCTCAAGCGCAACGGTGCTCTCATGAGTGCAGTGGCCATCAGCGCCATGTTGCTGACCGCATGCGGTAGCGACGCGAACGTCGAAACCGTCGGCGCGGATGATTCTTCCGCCTCGTGCGAGGGCAAGTCTCCGCTCACAGGCGAAGGATCGTCTGCTCAGCAGAACGCGATGTCCAACTTCACCTCGGTCTACTCGAGCGTCTGCTCCGGCAAGTCCGTCGAGTACACCACCAGCGGCTCGGGCAACGGTCGTACCCAGTTCGTCGCCGGTCTGGTCGACTTCGCCGGATCCGACTCCGCGATCAAGGACGAGCAGGCAGCCGAAGCGGCCACTCGCTGCGACAGCAACCCGGCATGGAACCTGCCCCTGGTCTTCGGGCCGGTCGCAGTGGCCTACAACCTCGACGGCGTCGACAGCCTGGTACTCACGCCCGATGTCACCGCACGGATGTTCACCGGCCAGATCACCACCTGGAACGATCCCGCGATCGCCGCCCTCAACGAAGGCGTCGACCTGCCCGCCACCCCGGTCACCCCGGTCTACCGCTCCGATTCCTCGGGCACCAGCGACAACTTCCAGCGTTTCCTGAGCGATGCTGCTCCCGAGGCGTGGACCCTCGATCACAGCTCCGACTGGGCCGGCGGCGTCGGCGAAGGTGCCAACGGCTCCTCGGGCGTCGCCCAGGCCGTTTCCGGGACTCCCGGCTCGGTCACGTACGTCGAGTTCGGCTTCGTCGAGCAGGAAGGCCTCAGCGCCGCGAACATCGACTTCGGCAACGGACCGGTCGAGCTGAGCAACGAGACGGCGGCCGCAGCCATCGACGCCGTGACCTTCTCGGGTGAGGGCAACGACCTGGTGCTCGATCTCGACACGTTGTACGCCAGCAACGAGGCCGACACCTACCCGTTGGTGCTCGCCACCTACGAGATCGTCTGCTCGGCGGGCTACGACGCCGACACCTCGGCAGCAGTCAAGTCGTTCCTGCTCAGCGCCGCGAACGAGGGCCAGCAGGGCCTCGAAGAAGCCGGCTACGTGCCGCTGCCGGACCGCTTCAAGGAGCGCCTGATCTCCGCTATCGAAGCAATCGCCTGATTCAATGAGACGTAATCCTGCTTCGGCTCGGGAAAACGCGAGCCGAAGCAGGACCGTCCTCGACCTCCACACGAGACAGTGAGCGGTATGAGCGACACCCACTCGATGACCGGCGTTCCCTCCGCGGCCACCACTCCCTCCGCGGGTGCCGCGCACAAACCGGAAGAACCACAATTGTCAACGAAGAAAAAATCGGGGACCGTCACCCGCCCCGGTGACAGGATCTTCTCCGGCCTCGCCACGGGCTCGGGTATCTTCATCATCGCCCTGATCGCCGCCGTCGGCATCTTCCTGATCTGGCGCGCGATCCCCTCGCTGTCGAACAACACGGTCAACTTCCTGACCTACAACGGTGCCTGGGACACGACCAACACCTCGGCCATGGTGTTCGGTGTTCTCGATCTGTTCCTCGTCACCGTCACGGTGTCGCTGTTCGCACTGATCCTCGCGATGCCTGTCGCACTCGGCATCGCCATCTACCTGACGAACTACGCACCCAAGCGAGTTGCGGGACCGCTCGGTTACGTCATCGACCTGCTGGCCGCAGTCCCGTCGATCGTCTTCGGTCTCTGGGGCCTGTACGTCCTCGCGCCGGTGATCAGCCCGTTCGCCGAGTGGCTGAACACCAACCTGGGTTGGTTCCCGCTCTTCGGTACCGGGTCGGTCTCCATCGCCGGCGGTGGCACCATCTTCACCGGTGGCATCGTGCTCGCCGTCATGATCCTGCCGATCATCGCCGCCGTCACTCGCGAGGTGTTCATGCAGACGCCGAAGGGGCAGATCGAAGCCGCTCTCGCACTCGGGGCCACCCGCTGGGAGGTCGTCCGCACCACGGTCATTCCGTTCGGAAAGTCCGGTTACGTCAGTGGCTCCATGCTCGGTCTCGGTCGTGCACTCGGTGAGACCATCGCGCTCTACATCATCATTCGCAGCACTCAGTCGACTTTCGGCGGAACGTTGTTCGACGGCGGTTCCACCTTCGCCACGAAGATCGCGCTGGCCGCGGGCGAGTTCAACAACCCGCTCCAAGCCGGTGCCTACATCGCCGCGGGTCTGGTGCTCTTCCTCCTGACCTTCGTCGTCAACGCCGGTGCTCGCGCCGCCATCGCCGGAAAGAAGGACTGACCCATGACCGCAACCATGGACAAGCCCGTCAAGGAACCCACCTTCCAGGGCGTCAGCGCTCGGCGTAAGGCGTCCAACCTGTCGGCGACGATCCTCGTCAGCCTCTCGGTGCTGGTGGCTCTCGTCCCCTTGATCTGGGTGCTCTACACGGTGATCTCCCGCGGACTGTCCGCGGTCGTGTCGCCCACCTGGTGGCAGAACTCGCAGGCCGGCGTCACCCAGTTCATCGCAGGTGGCGGTGCTTACCACGCCATCGTCGGCACACTCCTGCAAGGACTGTTCTGCGCCATCATCTCCATCCCGATCGGCATCTTCGTCGCCATCTACCTCGTCGAATACGGTGTGGGCGCGCGGCTGGCCCGAGTCACCACCTTCATGGTCGACATCCTCACCGGAGTGCCGTCCATCGTCGCGGCCCTGTTCATCTACGCGCTGTGGATCGCCACCTTCGGATTCCAGCGATCCGGTGTTGCCGTCGCATTCGCCCTCGTTCTGCTGATGATCCCCGTGATCGTGCGGTCGGCCGAGGAAATGCTGCGCATCGTTCCTCAGGATCTGCGCGAGGCGTCTTACGCGCTCGGCGTGCCGAAGTGGAAGACCATCGCCAAGATCGTCATCCCCACGGCCCTGTCCGGCATCGTCACCGGAATCATGCTCGCCCTGGCCCGCGTGATGGGTGAGACGGCACCGGTGCTGATCCTGGTGGGATCGGCCACCGCCATCAACTTCAACATCTTCGAGGGGCCGCAGACGTCTCTGCCGCTCATGATGGTCGACCTGCAGAAAGCAGGAACCGGCGTGCTCACCGCTGAGCGCATGTGGGGAGCAGCCCTGACGCTGATCCTGATCGTCGCAATACTCAACATCGGCGCGAAGTTGGTCTCGAAGTTCTTCTCGCCCAAGAACTTCTGACCCACCCGACTCCAGCGAATCCTAAGGAACGAAGAACATGGCAAAGCGTCTCGATCTCAAAGACGTCAACATCTACTACGGCAAGTTCCATGCCGTCTCCGACGTCACTCTGGCCGTACCGCCGCGCAGCGTCACCGCGTTCATCGGACCGTCCGGCTGCGGTAAGTCGACCGTCCTTCGTTCGCTCAACCGCATGCACGAGGTCACCCCCGGTGCCCGCGTCGAAGGTTCGGTGCTGCTCGACGGCGAGGACATCTACGGCGGCGGCGTCGACCCAGTGGGTGTGCGTCGCACCATCGGCATGGTCTTCCAGCGCCCCAACCCCTTCCCGACGATGTCGATCCGGGACAACGTCGTTGCCGGCCTGAAGTTGCAGGGCGGCCGCGGCAAGAAGGAACTCGACGAGATCGCCGAGCGCTCGCTCAAGGGTGCCAACCTCTGGACCGAGGTCAAGGATCGCCTCGACAAGCCAGGCGGCGGCCTCTCCGGCGGTCAGCAGCAGCGTCTGTGCATCGCTCGCGCGATCGCCGTCTCGCCCGACGTTCTGCTGATGGACGAGCCGTGCTCGGCTCTCGACCCCATCTCCACCCTTGCCATCGAGGACCTGATCCAGGAACTCAAGCAGGACTTCACGATCGTGATCGTCACGCACAACATGCAGCAGGCCGCACGTGTGAGCGATCAGACCGGCTTCTTCAACCTCGAGGCGACCGGCAAGCCCGGCAAGCTCATCGAGATCGACGACACCGAGAAGATCTTCTCCAACCCGACGCAGAAGGCCACTGAGGACTACATCTCCGGCCGCTTCGGATAACCGCACACGAACGCCAGAACCCCCGTCGAGCGAAAGCTCGGCGGGGGTTCTTCGTGCGTGTCTACGATCGTTGGTCCGATGCGGCTGGCTACTCCGCTACGAAAGCCGAGTAGCGCTGCAGCGCAGCGCCACTCGGTCTCGACGAGGGTGGGTATTACGAGGTGGGAATGTTGTTGTGGCTCAGGTCGAGGGGCAGTTCGCCCGTCACCAGGAAGATCACTCGACGGCCGACCTCGACGGCGTGATCGGCGAACCGCTCGTAGAAGCGGCCCAGCAGGGTCACGTCGACTGCAGCGGCGACGCCGTGGCTCCACTCGCGGTCCATCAACACCGTGAAGAGGTGACGGTGCAGGTCGTCCATTGCCTCGTCCTCCTCCTGCAGCTTCGCAGCGCGCTCGGGATCGCGGGTCTCGAGGACCTCACGGGCCGAAGCGCCGATCTGAACGGCGAGGCGACCCATCTCGGCGAAGTACCCGTTGACCACCTCGGGGAGGGCGTGGTTCGGGTGCCTGCGACGGGTGATCTTGGCGACGTGGAGTGCGAGTGCGCCCATACGGTCGATGTCGGCGACGATCTGAATGCCGGCCACCACCGAACGGAGATCGCCTGCGACCGGAGCCTGCAGGGCGAGAAGCGTGAAGGCCTTCTCCTCGCACACCGCGCTGAGCTCGGTGATCCTGTCGTGTTCGGAAATGACCTGCTCGGCGAGCACCAGGTCTGCTTGAAGGAGGGACTGAGTGGCCTTTTCCATGGCCGTACCAGCCAGGCTCGCCATCTCTCCGAGGAGATCGGCAAGCTCGTTCATCTGTTCGTTGTAGGCGACGCGCATGAGCGAAGTTTAGTAGGTCACTCCGACCAGTTCTCTGTCCCGAGGGTTAACGGAGCATGAATGAAGTCAGGCGCACGTGTCGTCGGCGGCGTTGGTGTACGAGAGATCCTCCGGAAGGGGCGCACTCTGGGTGGTGCCTTCCACCTGAGTGGGATCGATTTCGGTGCCGAATGCCGTCGGGTACTGGGTGTATCCGGGATAGTTCGAGCCGAGGACGACCTCGACGACATTGTTCAGGCTCGGTGCCAGCTCGATGGCAGCGCCGGGGATCGCCGATGCGACCGTCGCCGCAGCCGCCTCCTGATCCTGCGAGTGGCGCACCACGGTCTGGGCGGCGGTGCCCGAGAAGTTGCCGACCGTCAGGATCTGGAATCCGTAGACCGCGAGTTCGTCCGACGCCGTCTGAGCCATCCCGGCGATGTCGGATGCGTTGGACACCTGCAAAGAGACGGTTCCCGGATCGACGGCCAACAGCGGCGCGTCGGGTGCGGCGGCAGGTGCGGGCGCTTCGGGTGTGACCGGCTCCGCGCGGTCCTCACCGGGCAGAGGAGCGTCGTCGATGATGGCCTGGAAGATCGCACCGATCGCGTCGTCGTTGGGGATCTCGTTGCCGTAGTCGTTGGTGCCGGTGGTGGGGATGGTCAGGAAGGTGACCGCACCGGCGTCCACGTTCTGCAGCGAGCGTCCCAGTGTCACCAGGTCCTGAGTCCTGACGTTCTCGACGAAGGTGTCCGAGGTGAACGCGTTGACGAACCCGTTGAGCTTGCCTGGATCGAGCAGCACGTTGTTCGAGAGAGCAGACCGGAGCAGTGACGACAGAAAACGCTGCTGTCGCTTGATGCGGCCGTAATCGCCGTTGCCCTCGGACTCGACGTTGCGCGCCCGAACGTAGTTCAGTGCGGTTCGGCCATCGATGCGCTGTGTTCCGACGTCGGGAAGGACATTTCCGAGTTCGTAGTCGAACAGGGGTTGCGCCGTGCAGACCTCGACACCACCGACCTCGTCGACCATGGACTCGAACCCGGCGAAGTCCATCCCTACGAAGTGTCCGATGCGCAGGCCCGAGATCTTCTGGATTGTCTTGACCAGACACTTCGGGCCGCCGAGGGCATAGGTGGCGTTGAGCTTGTCGCCGTAGGCCTCGGGGAACATCTCCCCGGTGTAGGTATTGGTGACGTTGTCGAACTGCTCGCACTCCGGCCGTGTCACGTCGAGGTCGCGGGGGAAGGACACCGCGACGACGCGACTGCGGTCGGCGGGGATGTTGACCAACATGACGGTGTCCGAGCGCGATCCTTCGGCGTCGGCGACGGTACCGGCTCCCACCTCACCGCTGGCACCGGCGCGGGTGTCGGTGCCCACGATCAGGTATGTCTCGTCGCCGTATTGGCCTGCAGCGTCGACGACGTCGGTCGAATCGGGGTCGAGCGCGGCGACCTGGAGAAATCCTTGATCGGTATTGCGTAGGTATCCCCACACCACTCCGGTCAGGGCCACCGCCAGGATCGCGACGAGGGAGACCAGGCTTCGGCCGATCATCCGCACCCGACGGCGTCGACGCACTCGGCTCATCGCCAATCGCGTCAGAGCCGGGCGATCCGCTGCGGGCGATCCCACCGGTTCCGGTGCCGCATGCGGGGGCGGAGTCGGCGGCACTGCTCGGGCGGGCGGGGGAGTGGAATCGGTGATGGGGGCGATGACCTCGGTCGGCTCCTCGACTTCGGGACGTTCGGCCGGCACCCGCCGCATCGATCCCGAGCGCGACATCTTGTCCACCAACTCGGCCACCGAGACGGTGTCGGCGTTACGCGGTGATCGTTTGCCGAGCCTGCCGCTGTCTCCGGGCTGAGGCGGTTGCTCCGCGTCCGGTGTTGCAGGGCGGTCGGAGCGAGGTGGGCGCTGTCCGGAACGTCCGATCGATGACAGCGGGCGCTCCCACGGGGCGCGACCCTCGGGCACGGACGGGCCCGACTCTCGATCGTCTCCCACGAATTCGAACCTGGCCTTCCATCACACGCACGCGCCGTCAACTCGGCAATCCCAGCCATAGTACTGACTCGAGCGGCATGGTCCACTCGTGCGAGGTGGGCGGCTGGTCAGCTGCGAATCAGCCGCCGGAATGCATCAGGTCGGCACCGGCGGGGACGCAGACGTCCTCCGGATCGTCGAGCCAACCGTCGGGCAGCGACACCGCGCCCGGCGAGCCCTGCCGACCACGAGGACCTTCGGCGTCCTTGGGAAACGGAACGGTCGGATCGAGTTGTGCCAGAAGGTCGTCCAGTTCGGCGAGAGTGGACACCAACGCCATCGAGACCCGCAGGTCCGATCCCGCCGGAAACCCGCGGAGGTACCACGACACGTGCTTGCGCAGCTCACGCAGACCCTTGCTCTCGCCGTGATGCTGAGCAAGCAGCTCGGCATGTCGAGCGATGATGGTGGCCACCTCGCCGAGGGTGGGTGGAGTGGGCTCGGGCCTGCCGTTCAGTCGGGCACTGAGTTCTGCGAACAGCCAGGGCCGACCGAGGCAACCACGCCCGACGACGACGCCGTCGCACCCGGTCTCCGCCATCATGCGGACCGCGTCGGACGCCGAGAAGATGTCACCGTTGCCCAGTACCGGGATGCCGGAGACATGTTCCTTGAGTCGAGCGATCTCGTTCCAGTCGGCGGTGCCGGAGTAACGCTGCGAGGCAGTTCTGGCGTGCAACGCCACTGCCGCCGCGCCCTCGTCGGCGGCGATTCGACCTGCATCGAGATGGGTGTGGTGGTTCTCGTCGATGCCCACACGGAACTTGACGGTGACAGGAATGTCGGTGCCCTCGGTCGCCTTGACGGCAGCAGCGACGATGCGGCCGAACAGGTTCCGCTTGTACGGCAGTGCGGCACCGCCGCCCTTTCGGGTGACCTTCGGAACCGGGCAGCCGAAGTTCATGTCTATGTGGTCGGCCAGATCGTCGTCGACGATCATCTTCGCCGCGGCGTACGTGGTGTCCGGATCGACGGTGTAGAGCTGCAGTGACCGCGGGGTTTCGGTGGGGCCGAAGGTCGTCATGTGCATCGTGGCCGGCTGCCGTTCGACGAGCGCGCGTGCTGTGACCATCTCGCACACGTACAGGCCCGAGGTGCTGCCTGCCCGCTTCAACTCCTGCTCCCTGCACAGGGTGCGGAACGCCACATTGGTGACGCCGGCCATCGGTGCGAGGACGACGGGGCTGCGCAACTCGAGTGAGCCGATCTGCAATGTCATGGAACACAAGCCTTTGGAACGGAGGGAGAACTGTCAGGAGAAAAAAGGGTGCCCGGTACCGAGGTCGGTACCGGGCACACCAGTCGATCCGAGCTTACGACGCGCGTGCTTCGGCCTTCGCGCGTTCGCGGGCGAGGGAGCGATCGCGCATCTCCTCGAACTTGGTGGCCTGACGTTCGAGGTCTTCGAGGAACGCGGCGAGTTCTTCGCGCTTGTTCTCACCGCGTGCGGTGAAGTCGTTGCGCTCGAAGACGCTCCACTTGCGCAGCACCGGCCAGACGACGTCCTCGAGGTGCTGACGCAGGTCGTAGATGCCGTGCTTGGCCATCAGCACACCGTTGCGGCGGAAGTTCGGCATCCCGGCACCGGGCATGACGAAGTTCGTCACGATGTCGGAGACCGCGTCGAGAGTCTGGTCGGGCGAGATGTCCATCGCCGCGCCGGTGATGTTGCGGTAGAAGATCATGTGCAGGTTCTCGTCGGCCGCAATGCGCTGGAGCATGCGGTCGGCGATGGGATCGTCGCAGACCTTGCCGGTGTTGCGGTGCGAGACGCGGGTGGCGAGTTCCTGGAAGGTCACGTACGCGACCGAGTGCAGCAGACCAACACCTGCCCCGGCGGGCGAGACGTAGCCGTTGGTCATGTGGATCATGCGGGCTTCTTCGAGGGCGACGGGATCGACGCCGCGGGTGACGACGAGGTAGTCGCGCATGACGATGCCGTGGCGGTTCTCCTCGGCGGTCCAGCGACCGACCCAGGTTCCCCAGGCACCGTCCTGGGAGAAGTTCTCGGCTATCTCACGGTGGTAGGACGGCAGGTTGTCCTCGGTGAGCAGGTTGGTGATCATCGCGGCCTGTGCGACGTCGGAGAGCTTGGACTGCTCCGGGTCGTAGTCCTGGCCGCCGAGTGCGGCGAAGTTACGGCCTTCGTCCCACGGAACGTAGTCGTGAGGGTGCCACTCCCGCGCCATCGAAATGTGACGGTTCACATTGTCCTCGGCAGTGGGCACCAGCTCTTGCAGAAGCTCGAGCTGTGTCAGATCCCTCGCCATTAGATCGCCTCCATAGATTGCGTACGACCGGTCCAGCTTACGGCACCGTAGGTTCGGTGTGAACCTCGTCGCGCCTGTTCACTTGCTGTTCCGGCGGTCGTGATGTTTCGGTGTCGATCGGCGGAAGTGCCCCCGGAGCGCCGATCTTCCGGCCGGCCTTCGCGAGTTCACGACCGCTGCAGTTCCCCCTGCACGTCGCTCGGTCTCGGCCGATCGTTACTCCCGAGTGTACGTTCCGGACAGGTGTGATCACTGTTACCCGGACGGTGTGTGGTGCCCCCAGTAGGACTCGAACCTACGACCTGCGGATCAAAAGTCGGAACGAGTCCGTGACACCTGATGACGGTGAAACCCGGTGAGTGACAGTTGGAACTGGTCGCCGGACCTCCATGCCGCCAGTTGGGGATGGGTGGTCACGTGGTCACACGGATTGTCTGCGACCACTTTGAAGCCACCCGAAACCTGCCTTCGACAGCGAAGCACCCCGCATCGAAATGCGGGGTGCTCGGAAGGTTGATGGTTGGTTTGACTAATTGCCTGTGACTAAATCTCGCGCGTGACGACGTCAGATTCGTCGGCGATGAAGGAATCGACCGCAGCAACTGCTTCGGGATTCCTATGAAATCTTGCTTCGGTCTCTGTCATGACGACCGCGCGCTCGAGAATGACTGTTCCATTTTCATCCTCGCGCGCCAAGAATCGGGCGTTCTTGCCGAACTTGCTCAGGTTGGCTCGACCTCTCGCGTCGGTCTCGACCAGGATGCTTGCACTGGACATTCAATCTCCTCTGGGAAGTGCACAAACCCCACACCTGGGGCTGAGGTGCGCTCATCTTGGATTCGTGCCTGTGGTGGTTTTCTTGGTCAGTCGGATGCCACGGTTCCACTCCGGTGTTCCGGCCTACCGGACCAGAATGCCACATCGTAACCAGGCACTCAACCTCGATTGGGTAACAACCAAATGTTGCAAGCGGGGTAATGGGGCAATGGGGTAATGTGCACGCATGGCAGAAATCACCCACACGCCCAACGCGGCGAAGACCCTCGACGACCTATCGATGTACGTAGAAAGCCTGTGCCCGCTCGACTCGGAGTACATCGAGTCCGAGATCAAACGAGTTGTTCAGCTGATCGCCAGCAGTCCGAACCATCCTGAGTTGCGTCGAGCGAAGTTCGAGCGGGCGGGGCGGCCGTTCTACGTGGAGGTGATCAAAACGTCTTCGTATGTCGACCACGATGTAGCGATCCTGTGGGCAATGTCCGCAGAAGAGCAGCCGGTAATCCTGCACTACCAGCTGCAATACCTACGGTGATTGCATAGCGGCGAATGGCTGCTACTGGGGCGAGGGGGTATCTGACTCAGGGTCGCCAGACGCGCCTGCTTCGTCGCTGCCGTCGTGGTGTTGCTTGATCGACGTGTTATGACCGTCAGACACTGTGCGGACCAGGGTCGAAGCAATATGAGCAAGTGGAACCGCAAACCCAACGGCAGCCCAGGGGGTGAGGAAGAGGCCTGCGAAAGCCAGTGCGGACACAAACGCCGACACTGTGGTTGCGAGGTACTGGCCGCGCTTCAGCGAGTCTCTGTCCGCCTCGGCGATGGTGACTTCGACCTTGACCTGGCCATCGACTGCAGCACGCACAGTTTCTTGTCGCGCTTCGTGTATGCCCACGTGCCGCTCCGCCATAGCCAGAACGCGATGAGCCGCACCAGGAAGGACTCGCTCGTAAGCGGCCAATGCGGCCGGAGGTGGAAGGGGTGCTTCCCAAATCTGCTCGTGGATACGCTCCGACAATTCGGAGTCGGTCAGTTCGCCTTCGAGAATTTCCTCGACGACGTCGACGACGTTTTCGTCGGCTACTTGATTCGGACTCCGCTGACTGCCTTGGTCGCCTTCCTGGCTATCGACTGCGCCGACACCGCTTGGCGGCGTTGAGTGGTTAGCATCCGTCGTGGCTGAATGGCCATCGTGTCCACCCCCCGAGCCCGGGCGCGTTGGGTCGCTGCCTTGGCGCTGGTGGTCCGCTTCATCACTCAAAGGTACCTCTTTCTTGCTGGGAGGGCTCAGGAAATACATTGCGGCTACCGGACAACAAACTAGAGGCGCAAAACCACGGAGTCCAGCGGGTTGCCCGATTGAGCTCGGGGGTTCTCGCCGTCGACATTTCCGTCATGGTGGCTTGGTGCCTCGCGCGGGCCGTGACCAGGCGCTTCGTGATAGCTCTCGAGACCATTCGGTGACCACTTCGACCGATTCGGAGACCGCAGATACCGCGTCTGACCAGGAAATACCTGGTCAAGATGGTGCCCCCAGTAGGACTCGAACCTACGACCTGCGGATTAAAAGTCCGTAGCTCTACCAACTGAGCTATAGGGGCGCGGCTCGAAAGTGTAATGGGCCGCGCAGCACCGACGGGCAGTACCCCCGGCACCGGTGCCGACCGGTCAGCGTCCGAAGCTGCTGCATCCTTGCGGCACCGGAATGCCGGCCAGCCGGTCGTCGATCCAGGCGTACGCGCCGGGAATGCCGCTGAAGGCAACGATCAGGTGCTCGCCGAGATACTCCTCGAGTCTGACGTTCGCACCCTGAGCGCACCATTCGTCGTAGAGGGTCTCGGCTCCCTGCCGAGGAATCCAGAACTCCTGTTGGCCCTGGTAGATCATGGTGGGGATGGTGGGCGCGAGGTCGCCGCCGAGACGGGTCGCGGCGATGACGCTCTCGGCGATCTCGGTGCGATCGACATTCGGGATGTCCGAGAGCGCCTGCGCCGGGATCGGGGCCACCACTCCACCGGGGGCGAGCAGGCTGACGCACATGTCCTTGGCGATCGTGGCCAGACGCAGTCCGTTGGCGTTCATGAGCGAGAACAGTTCGGGGTACTCGCGGGCCACCCCGAGTGCTGCGGACAGGAAGAGCGTCGACGCGGCCGTTCCGTTCATCGACGTCAGCAGAATCCGGTAATCGGTCGGTGGACCACCGAACGCCGCGCCCACCAGATTGACGTCGGGCGCGTACGTGGGGGCCAATTGTGAGGCCCATCCTGTGGCGATCGCCCCACCCGAATACCCCGTCACAGCGATCGGAGACGACGCGGGCAAACCGAGCTCGGGCAGTCGGACCATGGCTCGGAGGGCGTCGAGCACCGCGTGCCCGGCTATGCGTCCGGCCGCGTAGGCCTGTCGTGGCCCCTCGTGATCGGTGACGACTACGGCGTAGTTCTTGGCCAGGAAGGCCTGAACAGCGGGGATCTCCCGCGCGAGCCCGCGGGGGAGCAGCCAGGACGGCGCGCATGTGTTGCCGAGTGAGTTGATGGCCATGTTGTATGCCACGACGGGTCGGGTCCCGGCACCGGTCCACGGTGCGACCGGCACGATCACGGTGGTGGCCGCAGCGACGGGACGGTCCTTGGAATCGGTGGTGCGAAACAGGATCTGGGTCGAAGTGACCGGCGTGAACAGCGGTCCGACGGTCACCTGTCGGGTTGCCAGCACCGACCCGGGAGGTTGTTGTTCGTAGCCTGCGGGGGGATCGAACCAGGGCTCGCCCAGTGGGGTGGGTAGATAGAGAGCCGGGTCGGGGACGGGAGCGATGAAGTTGCCCAGGGGGTCTGCAGCCGCCGTGCCGGTTGTCGACAGAGCGAGCACGGCCACCGCGAACAGAGTTGTGATGGAACGAAATGGGCGGATCGATACCTTCATGGCATTCACTCGTTTCCGATCGGCCGAACTCCCCATATGGTGCATGTCACAGTAAGTCAGCGCGGGCGTGAGCTCGGCGCTTGACCTTCGAACGTGTCGAAAACGTTACCGACCGGTCTTTCTCATATCGATTACCGTGCAATGGATTTGACGATTGGTAGTAGCGGTGCCTGCGTATTCGATTGGTGGGCAATAGATTTGAAATGCTAACGAGCAATGCGAAGCTTCCCGGGCTCGAGATCCCTTACCGTCAAATGTAATTCGGTTTTCAACCGAAATCGGTTCGTAGGCCCGACAGCGGCGCGGGCGATGTGTCGACCATTCGGTTCGCGAAACTCGGATGTGCCTCGAATGTGCCCCGAATGCCGCCGAGGGAGAGTCGGTCGGGGTGTGATTCGGCGCAGGAAAGTTCTGAGTAGTGCTGCGTTGCCGACGGTTGTGGACCACGTCGAGAAGCGGCTCGAGTGCGCACCCCCTGCAGCGCACTCGAGCCGCGCAGATCATACCATCCGGCTTGTTTCGGTTGCCTAACCGATTTTTCTGTCGGGTGTGTGTGTCGAAGCGAACCGTAGGTGAGTCGACTCGCGTGTCGTTCGGGTGAAGTACTCTCTATCTGTACTACCTGCGGATACGCAGGGCGCTTGGGGCTCGGAGGCACGGAATAAATGGCACAACAAGAGCGCGCACGGCGGACCCGGGCTGCCATCGTGGAGGCGGCGGCGGCGGAATTCGCCAAGCGTGGATACGCAGCGGCATCCGTCAACACCATCTTGGAGGGCTCCAATGCCACCAAGGGTGCGATGTATTTCCACTTCCAGTCGAAGGAAGATCTGGCCCGAGCTGTGCTCGGGGCCGGACTGGATCGGTACGTCGCCATCACGGAGAAGTGGGCCGACACCACTGCACATCCGTTCTATGTCATCCGCGGGATCGTGGACGACATAGCGCAGAACTTCCAGAACGACGTGATCGTGCGTGCCGAGTTTCGGCTGATAGTCGAGCCGGAGTTCTACGCGGAAGTTCATTCGGGTGGCGGTCGAGTCTGGGGCGCTCAGGGGCACGCGCAGGCCGAGCGGGCGCTGGCGATGGGTGACCTGAAACCGGAGTTCGACGCGACCAAGTTCGTACGAGTGCTCGCCGCGTCGATGGCGGGTCAGCGGTACATGTCGGATCTGGTGGCAGACAACGCAGATCTGCGCGAGCGGTTCGAGGAGTCCGTCGAGGTCGTGCTGCTTGCGATGGCGTCGGAGCGTTGGCTCGCGGAATTCAAGTTGCACGGGTGGGAGCATTACGGCGAAAACTGCGCGAAAACCACCTCTGACCTGCCAGTTTGAGATTTACAACAAAAGTGTCCTAAGCTATCCCAGCTCCCAACGGAACGCCGTTGAGGGTAACGTCGAAGCAGTTCGGCGGGCCCCCTTCGTCTAGCGGCCTAGGACGCCGCCCTTTCAAGGCGGTAGCGCGGGTTCGAATCCCGTAGGGGGTACGTAGGAAGAGATCGGATTGACAACCCGGTCGGCAGTACAGCATTCTTCGTCTCGCTTCCCGCGAGATGCGGATTTGCAGTTCGGAGAGTTGCTGCGCTAGAAATAGCGCGGCAACAACAGCAAGGCCCTGTGGCGCAGTTGGTTAGCGCGCCGCCCTGTCACGGCGGAGGTCGCGGGTTCGAGTCCCGTCAGGGTCGCAACATCGGTACGAAAGTATCGACATTGCGATGGCATTGTTTTACCGGTGCCGCCCGGCCAGGTAGCTCAGTTGGTACGAGCGTCCGCCTGAAAAGCGGAAGGTCGCCGGTTCGATCCCGGCCCTGGCCACCACGGTGTTGGATCGACAAGCACGATGAAAGCCCCTTCCGGTTGTCCGGCAGGGGCTTTTTCGTGTGCACGAGTTATTGTCGACGCGTGGACGTGATCGATCGAGCGCAGGAGGATCTGGCGCGCGGAGACAGCATCGCTGCTCGCGATCGGCTGGTCGGCGCATTGGTTCGGAACCCTACGTCGCCCGGCATTCTCGAATTGCTCGCGTACACGTATCTGGTGCTCGGCGATCGTGCGGCGGCCGGAGCGGCATGGTTCCTCACCGACAAGTCCGACGACGATCCGACGGCGTCCGCTGCGTTCGCCGCACTGGAGAAGCAGTACAGGTCGCCTCTGATGATGGCGCGGGCTCTGCCCATCCACGCGCCCTCCGACTGGTATCCCACCCGCGCTCGGATACGGCTGGAACGGCTCGGAGCCGCTATCGAAGCCAACGGTCAGCAATGGGTGCCGCCGCGAGACGTCGTCTACTTCGACGAGGACGGGCTGAACTCGGACGACTTCTACGGAACGGACGGCGATCAGGACGACTCCGAGTACGACCGCGCAGGGTCCAGTTACCGAACGGTGCGGCAGCGTGCGATCGCGGCGACCATTGTCATCGCCATTGCTGCCACCTCGGCATCTGTCGTCCTGGCGCTCGTCTTCGGGTGACCCCGGTTCACGGACGAAGCGTTCGGTGCCGAGCGTAGAGTCGCGAAAGAATTTCCGGCCGACGATCGAGGGTGACGAGTTTTCATGGGCACAGCGAACGGCGCGGCGTCACCGGCTCCGCGAGACGACAACTATGCCGTCAACCTCGAGCAGGCGAGGGTGTTCGCGAGAGGACTGGCCGAACACATCGAGACGTGTTCGGCGTCCATCGAACAGGCACAGTCCAAGGCGTTTCGTGCTCGCGCGGATCGCGCCGAATCCCGGGCCCGAGCGTTCGAGTCCGAGGCGTCGAAGCTCCGGACCGAGCTTTACGAAATGTACCGACACATCGATGCGATGACGGCACGATTTCCGGAGCTACGCAGCGATCCATCCGTTCGCGGCTAGCTTCCCGGTTCGATCGGACCGCTGGTTCGATCAGATCGCTGCGGAATCGGTGACCAAGCCGAAGGTCGTCTCTGCGCCTCGACGGCCGAGTGCCGAGCCCCACACCTCGTACACCGCATCGGTGGCCGAGGATCGCTCGATATCGCGGCCCTCCGCGACGGTGATGAGCGTGCGAGAGAGCTCGAACAGACTGACCCGGTGATTTCTCGCGGTCGTGAACAGCTCGTCGATGGCGTCGGCAACGGATCCACCGCGGATCCCGACGAGCACTCCGGTTGCGATGTCCACGTGAGTGCGAGATGCAGGCGATTCGGGCAGTCTGTCGGTCATCTTTTTCCTCGAGATGTTGTGGTCGGTGCGGATGACCGAAGCGGATCCTGGCGTCGAGCGGGCTTCACTGTCTCACACGGACATGACATTTCATACCGTCGGTTTTGCCCGCACGTGCATCCGCTCGCCCTGGGGTCCGAACAGGCTCAGAAGCTCCACCGGCCGGTTGCCGACGGCACCGAACCAGTGCGGCACACGAGTATCGAATTCGGCTGCCTCACCGGCCTTCATCGTCAGATCGTGCTCGCCGAGAATCAGGCGGAGGGTGCCGTCGAGGACGTAGAACCACTCGTACCCCTCGTGGGTCCGGGGCCGCGGCTCCGAGCTCTCCGGGCGGATCAGGAGCTTGTACGCCTGCAGGCCGCCCGGGCGCAGCGTCAGGGGAAGGATCGTCACGTTTTCGCGAACGGTGGCCGTGGTGCGCACCCGAGGGTCCGCCACGGGCGGCGCAGTCACCAGATCGTCGAGTTTCATCTGGTGGGCCCGAGCGATGGGCCACAGCAATTCGAGGCTGGGCTTGCGGTCACCGGACTCGAGTCGCGACAGTGTGCTGATCGAAATTCCCGTGGTGTCCGACAGTGATGCCAGTGTCGTGTTCTTCTCCATCCTGATGCGCTTGAGGCGGGGGCCGAGGCCCGCGATGACCTCGTCCAGGCCGGTGTTCGACTCTTCCATGACACCATTGCAGTTTCGGCAATCAGATTTGTCAACCCAGGAAACTTCAGACGTGCGAAAACGGCCCCCGGGCGACGGCAGGCGGCACATACTCGATCGATGACCGGTCGTCCGGGGACCACATATCGCGGTGGCATGATTCGCGATGCCTACGGAAGCCCCGCATCCGAGGCATTCATGGTCGTCGCCATCGCGACCATTCTGATCACCAGGGCTTACCTGGAGTTGACCCACTATCCCCAGGTAGGCGGCAAGTCGCTCCACATCGCTCATGCCCTGTACGGCGGCGCGGCGATGATGTTCGCGTTGCTGATCGGGTGGATGTTCATCGGGTTCGGCGTTCGGGTGTTCACCGTGCTGCTCGGCGGGATCGGATTCGGGCTCTTCCTCGACGAAGTCGGCAAATTCGTGACCAAGGACAACGACTATTTCTACGGACCCTCGTCGGAGATCATGTACGTCCTGGTGGTCCTGCTGTTGGTGTTCAGTAGGATCGTCCGGGAGTTCCGCCGGCCCTCGGTCGACGAATCGCTGGCCAACGCGGCTGCGATCGCCGCCGACGGCGTCGCGCACGGCCTCCCCGAGCATCGCCGCGAGTGGGCGCTACGGATGGTCACGCGGGCCGAGGCCGAGGGCGCCGACGCGGACACCGTGGCCGGAATCAGACTGTTGCTCGGTCGCTGCCGTCTGTCGACGTCGCGGACCCACTCGCTGCGCAACTTCGTTCCCCGTTTGATTCCCGCGTTCTTCACCAGTCCCCGGTGGATTCCCGTCGTCGGCTGGGGGTTGGTTCTGCTCTCCGGGGCCGGGGTGGTGTTCGGAATCGTCGAACTCGTCATCGGTGAGCTGCACATCGATCGGCGCGACCTGACGATCGACATCGATGGAATGGGGATTGCCAGCGGGATCCTGTTCGTCAGTGCCTGCCTCACCTTCGCCACGGCGCTGCCGGCGATGCTGTGGTTACGCGCTGGAGGACCGCTCTGGCCTCTGCGCACCCTCCGCGTGTCCGCGTTGATCTTCACGCTGCTCAACGCCCTCGTGGACTTCGCTCAGGAAGGATTCGCTGCGCTGGTGAACGTTGCGATCGGACTGTTCGCGCTCGCAGTCATCTCGCATCGCATCACGGTGCGCACAGCTGAGCTCATGGAGAACTCTGTTGTGCTGCAGGTGGATCGAGTCTCCGATTGCTCTCGAACCGTCGAACCAGGCCGCTGAGTGGATCGACGAATTCGATCGAACGCGCCAGCAAGCGAAGCGGGTCGGAGTAGTCGTCGTCGGCGACATCGCGGAACGAGGGGTAGAAGTTGTCGCCGACGATGGGAATTCCCAACGAGCACAGATGAACCCGCAGTTGATGCGTCTTGCCGGTTCGCGGATGCAATCGGTACAGGCCGTGGGCCCCGAGCGTGTCGACGAGCTCGACGCGTGTTTCCGCGTTGGGCTCGCCGGGTACCTCACGGGCCTGAAGTACGCCGCGCTCCTTGATGATTCGGCTGCGTACCGTCAGCGGGAGGTCCAGATCGGGAGTGGAGCCCGCGGAACGACCCGTGATATCGGCCGCGAGAGGGGCAATCGCGTCGTACTGCTTGGTGATCGTACGTTGAGCGAAGAGCTCCTGGTACGGCCGGCGAGCCTGCGCCCTGACGGTGAACACCAGTACCCCGGCGGTGAGTCGGTCCAGGCGATGCGCTGGACTCAGCTCGGGCAGGTCGAATCGGCGCCTCAGCAGAACGAGTGCAGACCGCGCGACGTAGGCACCGCGTGGGGTGGTGGCCAGAAAGTGCGGCTTGTCGACGACGAGCAGGTTCTCGTCGCGATGGAGGACGTCGAGGGAGAACGGCACCGTCGGCTCCACCGGTGGGTCGCGGTAGAGGTAGATGTCCGCTCGCGGTTTCGCGACCGTCGTCGAATCGACGGGTACGCCTGCCGCGTCGACGATCTCGCCGCCGTCGACCTTCTCGGTCAGCCTGGCCGCGTCCTGGGGGAATCGGGCGCACAGGTAGTCGAGCACCGTCGCTCCGGTCGCGACGTCGGGCATCCGCACCCGAGTGGGGTCGAGACCGTCGCGCAACGGCAAGGGAGCGGCGGGCATGTACCGACTGTAATCGGTGGGGCATGGAAACACCCCGGTCGGAAATTTCCGACCGGGGTGTGGACTGCGGTAGAACCGTTCGGGTCCGACTCAGATGGTGACGACCATCTTGCCGGTGTTCTCGCCCTTCATCAGTCCGATGAACGCCGAGGGAGCGTTGTCGAGACCGTCGACGACCGTTTCGTCGAATTCGATTGCGCCGCTGGCGAGCCACTGGGTCATCTTGGTGCGGAATTCCTCGGTGAGGTGCGCGTAGGAGCCGACGATGAAGCCCTCGAGCGTCAATTCCTTGCCGATGGCCAGGGCGAGGTTGCGCGGTGCGGGAGTCGGCTCGGTGGAGTTGTACTGAGCGATGGCTCCGCACATGGCAATTCGGCCGTGCTTGTTCATCGACCCGATGGCGGCCTCGAGATGTTCGCCGCCGACGTTGTCGAAGTACACGTCGATGCCGTCCGGTGCTGCCTGTCGCAGCTGCTCGGCAACAGGGCCGTCGTGGTAATCGAACGCCGCGTCGAAGCCGAGCTCGAGCAAGCGAGCAACTTTGGCGGGGGAGCCCGCACTGCCGATCACCCGGGATGCGCCGAGCGCCTTGGCGATCTGCCCGACGAGCGACCCGACTGCGCCGGCTGCGCCGGACACGAACACGACGTCACCTTCCTTGAACGACGCAACGTCGGTCAGGCCTGCATACGCTGTGGTGCCGGTCATTCCGAGCGCGCCCAGGTACGCCGAGGCCTTGGCTGCGCCGAGATCGACCTTGCTCGCACCCCTGGCCGGGACGATGGCGAGATCTCGCCACCCCTGGCCGTGTACGACCGCGTCGCCGACAGAGAAACCCTCGGCCTTGGATTCGATGATCTCGCCGACGGCGCCGCCGTCGAGCGGTGCGTCGATCTGGAACGGCGGGACGTACGACTTCACGTCGTTCATTCGGCCGCGCATGTACGGATCGACCGACATCACGATGTTGCGGACGAGGATCTGCCCGTCGGCGAGTTCGGGAAGGTCGACGACCTCCGCACGAAAGTTGTCTTCCGTCGGCCAGCCTTCTGGGCGGGACGCGAGGTGAATTTCGTGTGCCTTCACTGTATTTCCCTTACTCGTCTTCGGTGACTGTGACGGTGACGTCGATGTTGCCGCGGGTGGCGTTGGAGTACGGGCACACCTGGTGGGCCTTGTCGGCCAGGGCCTGGGCGTCCTCGCGACTCAGGTTCGGCAGCGTCACCTCGAGGGTGACGGCGAGCTGGAAGCCGCCCGCGTCGTTGGGGCCGATGTCCACGCGTGCGCCGACGGCCGAATCGGTGACGTCGGCCTTGTCCTGACGGGCCACCATCTGCAGTGCGGAGTGGAAGCACGCGGCGTAGCCGGCGGCGAAGAGCTGCTCGGGGTTGGTGCCGTTGCCGCTGCCGCCCATGGCCTCGGGGATGGCGAGGTCGAGATCGAGCCGTCCGTCGGAAGTGCGGGCGTGTCCGTTTCGGCCTTCACCGGTGGCCAGTGCTTCGGCGGTGTAGATGGTCTTCATGATTCTCCTTCTGTCGTGCTCGAATCGGTGTGATGCAAAGCGCTCGTCAATGCGTCGAGCGACTCTTTGAGCTTGACGAGATCGTCGACATTCATGCCGGTCTTCTCGGCCAGCTTGCGTGGAATGTCGAGTGCCTTTGCGCGCATGGCACTTCCGGTCTCGGTGAGGTGGATCTCGACGCGGCGTTCGTCGGTGCTGAGGCGTCGGCGCTCGATGAAACCGAGACCTTCGAGCCGCTTGAGCATCGGCGACAGAGTGCCGGTGTCGAGATCGAGTTCGGCGCAGATGTCCTTGACGCCGCGCCCGTCCTGTTCCCACAGCACCAGCAGTACGAGGTACTGCGGGTACGTGACACCGAGCTCGTCGAGCATCGGGCGATACACCGCGGTGGTAGCCCGCGATGCGGAGTACAGCGCGAAGCACACCTGACGGTCGAGTGCGAGTTCGTTGGTCACTCCAAGAACAGTAGTGCACGGTTAAGTTGTGCGCAACCTATAGATCCGTCGTGCGCGTATTGCGTACTCCTGAGCGCGTAAAACGCGCACGACGAGGGATCAGCTCTGCAGGGCGTTCCTCAGGCCGTCGAGCACGATGGTTGCCGCCGTCGGACCGGCGTTGAGGTACCACGGGTCGTCGTCGACTCGGACGATGTGATTCTCGGTTGCCGCGCTCATTCCGGCCCACAGCGGGTTGGTGGTGTACGACGCGGCGCTCGAATCGGCTCCGGCGTCCTGGCTGGAGACGAACACCCAGTCCGCGTTCGCCAGTTGAATTTCTTCCTCGCTGAAGTCCTGTGAGGTCTTGTCGAACTGCTGGCTTTCCGGGCGGGCCAGGCCGGCGTCCCATGCGATGTACCCCGCGAACGACGGGATGCCGAACACGCGTGCCCGATCGGCGGTGAAGCGGACGAAGGAGACCGTGGGCGTGCCGCCATCGGCAACCGAATCACCCAGTGCCGCAGCGTCGGAGGTGTAGGTGTCGAGGAAGCTCTGCGCTTGCTCGGTGCGGCCCAGCGCGTCGCCGAGGAGGAGGAAGTCCTGCTTCCAGTTCACTCCGGTGCCCTCGGTGAGTACGGTCGGCGCGATGGTCGACAGCGTCGAATAGATGTCCTCGGAGCCTGCCTTGTTCGCCAGGATGAGGTCCGGTTCGATGGCGGCGATCGCCTCGATGTCGACTTCCTGCCGGTTGCCGACATCGACGAACTGCGCCATGCGATCCGCGTACTGCGGAAACGAGAAGCCGATGTAATCCGGTACCAGTGCGGCGCCGTCTCCGTAGGCGACTCCGGTGGGTACGACGCCCAGAGTGAGAGCCGCGTCGAGCTGACCGGTGGCGATCACGACGATCTTCGTCGGTTCGGCGGGGAGTTCGGTGGAGCCGCCGAAGTGGCCGACCGTGCGGGGGAACACTCCGTCCGCGGCCCCCGAACCCATGCCGTCGGGGATGCCGGTGGGGCCGGGTGCGTCCGTAGCAGCGTCGTCAGGGCCAGTGTCGTCGGAGGAGGTGGCCGACGCCGTACTGGTGGAGGGAGTGGCCGTCTGCTCGGCGGTACCGCCACAGGCAACGGTGGTCAGTGCGGTGACCGCGGCGATCGCGGTGGCCAGGAGTAGACGTTTCACTTCGTTCTCTTTCACAGATCGGGCGTAGGCAGGTAACCCTAGCCTAAACCTGGTTGGGTCGATGTCCGCGATTCATTCATCTGCTACGGTGCTTTTCATGCAGCGCACGTATTTCTGGTTTAGCAGGCCGGCCCCGGGTGGGTCAGCCAGCGACGCCATGCGCTGACCCTCCACCCCACGAGCCGGATACAGACCGGCTCGAAGTGCATGTGGAGCATGAAGAGTCGGCCTGGGAACAGGAACGCCCTCTCATGACACTTTCTCTCGACACCCCACCTCTCGACGATCAGCGGACCATCAGCATCAGCCCGCTGGTTGCCCCGTCGGTGCTGCGCCGCGAACATGCTGTGGACGACGCGATCTCGGCCACCGTCAGAACCGGGCGCGCCGGCGTGGTCGACGTGCTGGACGGCCGCGACGATCGGCTGATCGTCGTCGTCGGCCCGTGCTCGGTGCACGACACCGACGCGGCCCTCGACTACGCTCGACGCCTCGCGGCCAAGGCATCCGAACTGGGCGATCGCCTGCACATCGTCATGCGGGTCTACTTCGAGAAGCCGCGAACGACGCTGGGCTGGAAGGGTCTGATCAACGATCCGCACCTCGACGGCAGCTTCGACATCAATGCCGGTCTGCGCGTGGGACGTCAGCTGCTGCTCGACATTTCCTCGCTCGGTCTGCCGGTCGGGTGCGAGTTCCTCGACCCGATCACCCCGCAGTACATCGCGGACCTGGTCAGCTACGGCGCAATCGGTGCGCGGACGGCGGCCAGTCAGGTGCATCGCCAGCTGTGCAGTGCGTTGTCGATGCCGGTGGGGATCAAGAACTCCACGGAGGGCGACATCCAGGTCGCGGTCGACGGCACCCGCGCTGCTGCAGCGAGCCACGTCTTCCCCGGCACCGATCTCGACGGCCAGGCGGCGCTGATCCGCACCGTCGGAAACCCGGACTGCCACGTCATTCTGCGCGGCGGCGTCGACGGACCGAACTACGACGCCGAATCGGTCGCCGATACCGTTGCGCGACTGCGTAAGTCGGGCCTACCGGAGCGAGTGATCATCGACGCCAGCCACGGCAACAGCCGCAAGGACCACAACAAACAGGTCGACGTGGTCACCGACGTGGCAGCGCGGGTCGCGGCAGGCGAACACGGCATCGTCGGTCTGATGCTCGAGAGCTTCCTGGTCGCGGGGCGTCAGGATCTCGAACTCGGCCGCCGTGACGATCTGGTGTACGGGCAGTCGATCACCGACGCCTGCCTCGATTGGGACACCACGGCAACGCAATTGGACACGTTGGCCGCAGCGGTCGAGGGGCGCCGTAGCGCGATCACCGCTCGTTAACGGACGCCGCGCGGTCGGAACTGGACGCTGATGCGTGGGCCGATCGCGCGGGTGGACTTGGGAATCGCATGCTCCCAGGTCCGTTGACACGAGCCACCCATCACCACCAGGTCTCCGTGACCGAGCGTGAACTTCAGCGACGTTCCGCCGCCGCGCGGTCGGAGCATGAGTTGCCTTGTGGCACCGAGCGATACGATCGCGACCATGGTGTTCTCGGTTGCGCCTCGACCGATGTTGTCGCCGTGCCAGGCCACGCTGTCCGATCCGTCGCGGTAGTAGCACAGTCCGGCGGTGGCGAAGGATTCGCCGAGTTCGGTGCGGTAGTGATCGTCGAGGGCATCGCGTGCGCCGTACAGTGCTGCGTCGGGCCACCGCTCGCGCTCGGCGTAGAACCGAACCACGCGCGGCACATCGACCACGCGGTCGTACATCTGCCTGCGCTCGGCTCGCCAGTCGACGGCGTCCACCAACGAATCGAACAGGTGGGTATCGGTCAACCAGCCCGGGCGAACGTCGACCCACGCCCCGCGTGTGAGTTCGCGACGGGTGACGGACTCGAGCGACCCGACGCCACCGTCGGCGTCACCGAACAACGAGCCCTGCATGGCGAGCGACATGACCGTCACTGTATCGAACGTGTGTTCCCATTTCCAGTGAACGGCGGTACCGTGCCGTCATGGGATACACATTTCAGGTCGTCGTCGACAGTGCCAACGCCCATTCACTGGCGAAGTGGTGGGCGCAGACTCTGGGCTGGAAGGTAGAACCCAGCAACGAGGACTTCATTCGTGAGATGGTCGCCGCTGGACACGCCCGCGAAGAGGACACGATCACGTTCGAGGGCGTTCTCGTGTGGCAGGCGGGCGCGGGAATCGTCGATCCCGAGTCGCCCGGCAGCCCGCGGGTGTTGTTCCAGTCGATCGCCGAGCCGAAATCGGTGAAGAATCGGTTGCACCTCGACATCCGCGTCGGCGACGAGCGCGAGACGGTGGTCGCCCAACTCGAGGAACGGGGTGCGTCGGTACTGCATCGAGGACATCAGGGGCCCAGTATCTGGATCACCATGACCGATCCCGAGGGCAACGAGTTCTGCGTCAGTTGAGTCGGTAAGCGCCGGGGGTCTGGCCGGTCCACCGCTTGAAGGCCCGGCGGAAGGCGCTGGGCTCGGAGAACCCCAATCGGGTCGAGATGTCGTCGACGCTGTCGCCGCGGCTCAGCCCGGAGATCGCCGCATCGCGCAGTACTTCTTCGCGCAGTTGGTTGATGGAGGTGCCTTCCTGTCGAAGAGTGCGCCGCAGGTGCGGTGGGCTGATGTTCAGCATTGCGGCGATTTCCTCGGTTCCCGGTGCGCCACCTTTGAATCCGGTTTCCAGGGCGCGGCGAACCTGGCTCGACGCAGTGCTGTCGTAATCTCGGGACGAGAACAGTAGATTGGGCGACTCCGCGAGATACTCCGCCAGGGTCGCCTCGGTCTGCACGATCGGTGCCCGCATCACCGCGCTGTCGAATTCCAGTGTGGCGAGGTCGGTTCCGAACTCCACGTGGGTTCCGAAGATGGCGTCGTACATCTTTCCCGCTTCGGGTCCCGGCAGTGGGTAGGGCAGTTGCACCGACAGAAGTTTGACCCGGTTACCGATGAGCCAGGCCGCGAATCGGTGCAGCAGAATCAACAGGAAGTCGGTCAGCAGTCGCTCGGCGAGTTCGTTGCCTTCCGGGCTCAGGTGAGTGGTGGGAGTGACGTGCACGGTCAACACCGTGGATTCCTCGGTTCGCTCCATAGTCATGGGGCGCACCGGAATCAGCACCCGCATGGTCTCGGACATCCGAACCAGCGCAGCCCACAGGTTCTCGGTGTGTATGAGTGTCTGACACACCACGCGAAAGCTCCCGCGCCGCACCGGTACTGCGGCGAGACCGAACAATTCGTCGCCGGTCATCGCCCAGACCGCCTGGGTGAACGCGGTGACCTGCCGGGTGGTCAGCCGCTCCGCCGGGTTGTCGAGGATGGTGGAACCGATGCCGGCCATCGACAGCGGGTACGTCAAGTCCACCCCGCTCTTCGTCGCGAGGTCGACGGCCTGCCTGACGAAGTACGCCGGGATCGTCGGTTGCGCAGTCACAACTTCCGTAGCCTCTCGGCGGCGTCGGCGAGCACCTCGTCCTGCTTGCAGAAAGCGAAGCGCACCAACGACTTCCACGGAGCAGGCTCGTCGACGAACGCCGTCACCGGAACCGCCGCGACGCCGACCAGGTCCGGCAGGGCACCGCAGAACTCGTAGGCGTCACCCCGCCCGATCGGGGCGATGTCGGCACAGACGAAATACGTTCCGGCGCTGTACTTCACATCCGCTCCTGCGGCGTTGAGTGCGGCCGAGAGCGTGTCCCGCTTGCGTTGCAGGCCGTCGCGCATGGCCGCTATCCACGCCTGTTCGTGCTCGAGTGCGTAGGCCACAGCCGGTTGGAAGGGAGTGCCGCCGACGAAGCTCATGAACTGTTTGGCGGCGCGGACGGCATCGATCAGTTCGGCAGGCCCCAGCGCCCAGCCCGTCTTCCATCCGGTGGCGTTGAAGGTCTTCGCGGCACTCGACACGGTGACGGTTCGCTCGAACATCCCGGGCAGGGTCGCGATCGGCGTGTGTACGCGGCCGTCGAAGACGAGGTGCTCGTAGACCTCGTCGGTGAGGACCAGCAGATCGTGTGTCACCGCGATGTCGGCGATGCGGATCATGGTGTCGCGGTCGAAGACCGTGCCGGTGGGGTTGTGCGGAGAATTGACGATCAGCATGCGCGTGCGCGGCCCGATGGCGCGTTCGAGGGCGTCGGTGTCGACGGTCCACCCGTTACCGTCGGCTACCAGCGACACGGCGGTTCGGGTGGCACCGGCGAGAGCGATGGCGGCCGCGTAGGAGTCGTAGAACGGTTCGATCAGCAGGACGTCGTCGCCCGGCTCGATCAGACCGAGGAGGGACGCCGAGATCGCCTCGGTGGCACCGACGGTGACGAGTATCTGCGAATCGGGGTCGTAGCGCAGACCGAATCGGGCCGACCTGTCGTCGGCGATGGCAGCGCGCAGCACCGGCATGCCAGGGCCGGGGGAGTACTGGTTCAGGCCGCTCGCGATGGCCTCACGCGCGGCCTCGAGCATGGCGGGTGGGCCGTCGGTGTCGGGAAAGCCCTGCCCGAGGTTGACGGCCTTCTTCTGGACGGCGAGTGCGGTCATCTCGGCGAAGATCGTCGATGCGAACGGGCGCAACCGTGCCACTGTGCGCGAGGGGTACAACTCGGACATTCCTGCAGCGTAGTTCACAGACGGCAGCCGGTCGTTCGCCCTGCGTCTGTACTGTGCCTGTCATGCGATTCGGATTGTTCGTGCCACAGGGGTGGCGTCTCGATCTCGTCGGTATCGACCCTGCCCGGCAGTGGAGTGCGATGCGCGATCACGCGCTCGCCGCCGAGGCCGGTCCATGGGAATCGCTGTGGGTCTACGACCACTTCCACACCGTTCCCACCGCGACCGACGAGGCGACGCACGAGGCATGGTCGCTGATGTCCGCTCTGGCCGCAACCACCTCGCGGATCAGGCTCGGCCAGATGTGCACGGCGATGGCGTACCGCAACCCGGCGTACCTCGCCAAAGTTGCTGCCACCGTGGACATCGTTTCCGGCGGCCGCGTCGAGATGGGCATCGGCGGCGGCTGGCACGAGCACGAGTTCCGTGCCTATGGCTACGGGTTCCCCTCTGCCGGAGAACGATTGGGCAGGCTCGACGAGGGCGTGCAGATCTTCAAGCAGGCATGGACGGCCGGGGAGGTGTTCCTCGACGGCAAGTACTACGAGATCGACGGTGCCGTGGTGCGACCCCTACCGTTGCAGGAGGGCGGCATCCCGCTGTGGATCGCGGGCGGCGGCGAGAAGGTCACTCTGAAGATCGCCGCGAAGTACGCGAACTACACCAACTTCGACGGAACCCCCACCGGATTCGCCGGCAAATCTGCTCTGCTGCGCGAGCATTGTGCAACCGTGGGTACCGATTTCGATGCCATCGTCCGCTCGGCGAACTACAACGTCGCGATCGGCGCAACCGAGGCCGAGGTGGAAGACAGACTGCGCGCGCTCGAGAGTCGGCTGACCGAGTACGTGGGTGCCGAGAAGGCGCACAGTGCACTCGACGCGTACCGCGGCATGCCCGCAGTGGGTACTCCGGAGCAGATCGTCGAAAACTTGACGGCGCTGCAGGAGCAGGGGATGACGTACGGCATCTTCTACTTCCCCGAAGCGGCCTACGACCGCTCCGGCATCGAACTCTTCGAGCGGGAAGTCATACCCGCACTGGCCTAGGTCGTCGGTGCAGGCTCTAGCGCAGGTCGTCGGGAAGATCCGCAGGATCGATGAGCAACTGTTGGTTCTTGGCCGTGCGGACCTTCTCCGACAGGCCGATGTTGGCGTGCAGCAACGCCCACTCGCCCTCGGTGATCTCCCGGGCGGCGCGCGCGAGGACCGTCGGGTCGGTGGTTCCCCATGCGATGGGCATCGCCGAGGCCAACTGCCACGTTCGCCCGCCGGTGTTTCGGCCGCGGTCGGCGAGAACCGACACCGCAGGCACCTGTGCGCCCCGCTCGACGGCGTGGCCGGGAAGCGCCCGTACGACGCGGGTGATCAACACGTAGTGCGGATCGTCCACCTCCGGCTTCGCGATGTCGACCAGGGCCAGCAGTATCGCTCCACCCGGTAGCTTCTCGGCCACCACCGCCGGCACGAGATCGCCTGCGGCATATTGCGATTCGATGGAACCCATCTTTCTGGGTGCCCACAGCATCACCCAGAGCGAGGTGACCGCGCCGATCAGGAACACCGCGCCGAGGATGTACGACCACGGGGCCGCGATCCAGATGAACCAGGCACCCAGCGCGATGAGGAACACGGCGGTGAGCGCGGCAGAAGAACGCAGCCGACGAAGCTCGGTGAACGTCTCGTTGACCGACTTCGCGTGGGCTACGTCTACGGGGAACTCGAACTTGCGCACAGAGGTATTCCTAGCACGGCGCGGAGTCGACCCGAAGTCTCAGATCGCCGGACCGAGCAGATCGTCCGCGTCGGTGATGCGGTAGGCGTAGCCCTGTTCGGCGAGGAAGCGCTGACGGTGGGCTGCGTACTCGGCGTCGAGGGTGTCGCGGGAGACCACCGAGTAGAAGTGCGCCTGACCGCCGTCGTGCTTCGGCCGGAGCAATCGGCCGAGGCGCTGCGCCTCTTCCTGCCTCGAGCCGAACGTTCCCGAAACCTGCACTGCGACGGAGGCTTCCGGAAGGTCGATCGAGAAGTTCGCCACCTTGCTCACCACGAGCGTCTGGATCTCGCCTTTGCGGAACGCGTCGAACAGCACTTCACGTTCCTTGTTCTTGGTCGAGCCCTGAATGACCGGAGCGTTCAGCGCTTCACCGAGCTCGTTCAACTGGTCGAGGTACGCGCCGATGACCAACGTCGGAGCGTCCTGGTGTTTGGCGAGGATCGATTTCACGACGGCGATCTTGGTGTGCGCCGTCGAGCACAGCTTGTAGCGCTCTTCGGGCTCGGCGACCGCGTACGACATGCGCTCGGCATCGGTGAGGGTGACGCGAACCTCGATGCACTCGGCCGGCGCGATCCAGCCCTGTGCCTCGATGTCCTTCCACGGTGCGTCGTACCGCTTGGGTCCGATCAGCGAGAAGACGTCGCCCTCGCGACCGTCCTCGCGGACGAGGGTCGCGGTGAGGCCGAGGCGTCGACGCGACTGCAGATCGGCTGTCATGCGGAACACCGGCGCGGGGAGCAGATGCACCTCGTCGTAGATCACCAATCCCCAGTCGCGGGAATCGAAGAGTTCGAGGTGCTTGTACTCACCCTTGGTGCGACGCGTGATCACCTGGTACGTGGCGATTGTCACAGGGCGAATCTCTTTGCGCTCTCCCGAATACTCGCCGATCTCCTCCTCGGTGAGCGAGGTTCGTGCGATGAGTTCGCGCTTCCACTGCCGACCGGCGACGGTGTTGGTGACCAGAATCAGCGTGGTCGCCTTGGCTCTGGCCATCGCGGCTGCGCCGACCATCGTCTTGCCCGCGCCACAGGGCAGCACGACGACGCCCGAGCCGCCGGCCCAGAACGAATCGGCCGCCATCTCCTGGTAGTCGCGCAGTGTCCAGTTGCCGCCCTCGGTGTCGAGCTCGATGGGGTGGGCTTCGCCGTCGACGTAGCCGGCGAGGTCCTCGGCAGGCCAGCCGATCTTGAGCAACATCTGCTTCACGTGGCCGCGTTCGGACGGATGCACGATCACTGTGTCCTCGTCGACCATCGCGCCGAGCATGGGCGCAATCTTCTTGTGGCGCATCACCTCTGTGAGCACCGCGCGGTCCAGACTGATGAGTACCAGACCGTGCACCGGGCTCTTGACCAACTGCAACCGGCCGTAGCGCGCCATGGTGTCGACGATGTCGACCAGCAGCGGCTGCGGTACCGCGTAACGCGAGAAATTCACCAGCGCGTCGACCACCTGCTCGGCGTCGTGGCCTGCGGCACGTGCGTTCCACAGCGCCAGCGGGGTGATGCGATAGGTGTGCACGTGCTCGGGGGCACGTTCGAGCTCCGCGAACGGTGCGATGGCCGCCCGCGCTGCGCCCGCGAGTTCGTGATCGACCTCGAGCAACAGCGTTTTGTCGGACTGGACGATCAGCGGGCCGTCGGTCACGGTTCCTCCTAGAGACATCTGCTGCGCCCGAAAGAGCGCAACTTCTCCATTGTCCACAGGTAGGGGCGTGCGTGCACGTGAGCCCGGTCTACTCGACCAATGCGACCGAGGTGATCCGATGCAGGGTGAAGCGCCTCACCCCACCGGTTGCGGGGTCGAACGCGTCGAGTTGGCCGCCGCCGATACTGATCGGATCGACGATGCGATGGGTTGCCACGCCCTGGGCGTCGACGTAGCCGATGCTCACGCTCCGTTTGACCTTCGCCGCGGTCTGCAGCAGCGTCATCGTCGCGGTGCTGCTGGCCCTTGATCCGTCGGCGCGCACCACTGCGCCGCCGTTGCCTGCTGCTCTGTCGGCAGCGCGCATTCCGCGCACCAACGAACCCAACTGCTCCTCGGTGGGGACGGCCGGGGTGCGGAACGCCTGGCGTGGCCGCCTCGCCGATACCCTCGATCCGCGGGCACGCAGATCGACGATGGTGCCGGACGAGTCCTCGCCCGCAGGCGCGAACCCCGCTCCGGCCAGGACCGTGAGCACCTCGGCGAGCGGGGCCTGCGAGATCGCGACGGTCGGAGCCAGTGCTCTCAGAGCCAGCGATTCGGCTGCCGGGGACGCCATCACCTCGGCCAGCAAGGCCGGGTCCTCGCACCGAACGAACGACGCGGCGACGCCTGCTCGTAGGCGGCCGTGCCGACGAGCCACGTCGTCGATAAGGTAGGTCAGGGCCTGCGGCACCGGGGTTCGCGAGTGAGTGGCGAACAACGAGTGCAGCTCGGAGGCGGTCAGTCCCACATCGAGAGCGCGGCGCAGGCTGGTGTCGCTGATCCGGTACATCGTGGCTGCGCCCGCGGACTCCACATCGGCGACCAGTTCGATTCGATCCTGCAGGTCCGGTTCGAGCGGGCCCGGTGCCACCAGCGTGAGGTCGGCCTGCACCAGGACGTAGTCGATGGGCTCGGGCAGGGCCGCACGCATGTCTGCCTCGGCATTGCCGTCGTGCAGCAGGGAGCGGCCCGGGGTCGAGATCGCCCCACGGGCGACGATGCCGAGAGCCGTTGCTTCGGCGAGAACATGTCCGACGGGCGTGACGCCGAAGCGCCCGGACCATCGGGGTCGACGCCACGCCAGGGTGCGGGCCAGGTCGGCGGGCTGCGCTGCGTGTCCGCTGCCGAGTTCGGCGAGCAATTCCAGGATCATCCGTCGATCCCGCGGTGCGGCCGGAGAGCGAACTTCCTCGGACAGGGCGGCGATGGGTTTGTCGTTGGGGTCACGCATCCCGATGACCCACGGTGCTCGCGGCACTTCGAGCCAGGCGGCGGCGAGGGTGTGCCAGCGGGCCGCCGGGGCTGCGGTGAGCCATGCGTCGACTGCAGGGGTCGGTGCCCAGTAGTCGTCGCCGTTGTCGGACGCAGGCACCGGGTCCGGTGTTCCGCTCGAGATGAGGTGGGCGGCGGCCAGCAACTCGACCAGGATGCTCACTCGATCGTCGTCGAGGCCGGTGGCCTTGGTGATCTTGCGGAGCTCGCGCACGCCCAGGCCACCGGCCTTGAGGGCGGGTGCAGGCGAGACCGACAACGCCTCGATCACGGCGACGCAGTGTCGGCCCAGCTCGAGTGCCTCTCCTGCGGCAGCGGCGTCCACATCGGCGAGCGAGTACGTGCCGGTGGCGAGCTTGGGTTCGGCGAGCGAGCGCGGGTCCGACATCGGTTCGCCGCGCAGGATCTGCCCCACCTGGACGGGAAGCTCGACGGTTTGCTCGTCCAACCAGATCAGCAGCCCTGCGGCGAGCAGCTTCTGGACGGGTCGATCCGGCGGCGTGCCCGGTGCGGCGTCTCGGGTGCGGCCGGTCGGGGACGATCTGGCGAGGGTGTCGAGAAGGCTGCGTTCGCCGTCGCCGAGTTCGGCCAGGGCGGCGGTGATGTGTGATTCGGTGAGGTTGTCCACCGAGTCGAGTGCGCGGCCGATGCGCCACGGCACCGCGTCCGCTGCTGTGGCGCTGATCCGGAAGCCGGCTGCGTCGCCCCACACCAGCAAGCGTTCGCGCAGCTGGGCCAGTGCCTTGTCCACACTCTTGGCCGGTGCGCGTCTGGCGATCACTGCCAGTAGCGCGGCGCGGGTGACGGGTCGCTCGTACGCCTCTTCGATGGCGAGGATCTCGAGCACCGTCAGAGCGAGGGTGTCGAGGGTGTCCGCGGTGTGCAGGATCGACCGGCGCTGCTCGGCCCGTCCGGCCAGCACGGCCAGGGATGCGGGCGGCGGCGCGGTCAGATCCGGACGCAGCGACATGGCCTTGATCAGCTCGGCGTCGCTGCGAGCTGCGATCCACTGAGGCAGATCAGGGGGCGTGTCGGTGTGTCGGTGCGCAGTCGTGTCGGTCATCGTCTATCAGATTAGAGACCTGGGCTGGTGCTTGCCGCAGGGCAGGTGTCAAAATGGGCGCATGGTGAACAAGTCGAAGAAGCCCTATGTCGATCCAGGCTGGCCGGAAACCGCTCGCGGTGACCACGCGGTGACCGAACTCTCGTCCGCTCGATCGGGTGGCTTGTCACCCTTCGGTGAGGACACCGAGTTCCCGCTGCCCGTCGAAGACCTGCCCTACGCCCATCCGGTGACCGTGGTCAATCGCTAGCTGCGGCCCTCGACCACGAAAAAGCCCCCGACGTTCGTCGGGGGCTTTTTTCGTACGAGCTGAACCGTCGCGGGCGCTTACTGGGGCAGGAATGCCTTGTTGGCCTGGTAGAAGTTCACGATCTGCGGATCGAGCTGGATGCCCTGGGCCGCGTTCTGCACGAACGAGGCGATCTGCGGATCGTTGGTGATGTTCTGGACGGCGGTGACGATGCCCTCGACGACCTCGGCCGAGTTGTCGACTGCCGGGATGGACGCCAGGTCGGGCAGTGCGGGAACTTCCGGTGCCTTGGGGGTGACCGGAACGCTGCGCTCGGTGGGCGCGCTGTTCAGTCCGAGGCTCGAGGAGCAGGACGGCCATGCGCCCCAGCCCTGCGAGTCGAGGACCTTCTCTGCGACTGCGATCTGCTCTTCGCGGCTGGCCTGGTTGGCCGTGGCCGCGTACTGCTGGCCGCCGTGCGCGTTCCAGGTGCTGGGGGAGAACTGCAACCCGCCCTGGTAGCCGTTGCCGGTGTTGATGCCCCAGTTGCCGCCGGCTTCACACTGTGCCAGACGGTCCCAGTCGGAATCCGGTGCCGCGTTGGCGGTACCGGTGAAGGCGATGCTTGCGGTGCCCATGATGGCTCCGGTGACTGCGACCTTTGCGACGGTCTTGCCAGTGGTGCTCGGCTTACGATGACGTCCGCTCATACGAGTTGAAATCCTCTCCACACGCGCCTGCGAGGTCAGCTGTCGGGTTCGGGCTGAGAGGTAGCCCGGCCTTTTCGCTCACTCCTGCGAGTGGGCAATTGGGCTTCACCCCAAGGGAAGTCGGTGCGGCTTCGTGAGTCGCTACAACTTCCCGGTTGTCCGTGGAGGACGTGGGTCCCCCGTCCTCGTCCCCTGGGTGATCGTCGAGGGTGTTCCGGTTCCCGCGGGACGAGGTTTGGCGCTGCGGGCCGGAATTCGGCCGAACTTTCCGGCCGCTGCTGACCGTACTGAAATTCCCGCCTTACGTCACTATTTGGTAACTGTCGATTTCGGGGCGTCGCCGAGAGCACATTTTGTACCTCTTTCGGGTCTCTCGAGTCGGCCCAGCTAGTGGACGTGCCGGGCATTGAACCCCTGTCCGTTGCCTGTCCGTTACCGGAGTGTGATGTGATGGAAGTCACATCAGCTGAAACTGGTTCGGGAGGTCACCGAACGGCAACGATGTCCTTGCCGAGGGGCATCAGGGATACGGGAATCATCTTCAGGTTCGCGATCGCCAACGGAATGCCGATGATGGTGATCGCCATCGCGACGGCAGTGACCACGTGAGTCAGGGCCAGCCACCAACCGGCCAGAATAAGCCAGAGCACGTTCCCGACGAGCGCGCCGGATCCGGACCCCGGCTTGTCGACGATCGTCGACCCGAACGGCCACAGCGCGTAGACGCCGATGCGGAACGACGCGATGCCGAACGGGATGGTCACGATCAGGATGCACAGCAGCAGTCCGGCGAGGAAGTAGCCCAGCGCCAGCCACAGGCCGCCGAAGACCAGCCAGATGACGTTCAGTATCAATCGCATGGTCAGCGCGCCCGTCTTCCGGATGCCAACGCGTACACCAGGGCCAACACGAAACCGGTCGGCGCGGAGAACATGGCCGTCAGGTACAGCCCGAGTGGGGGCTTGGCGTCGGAGAAGATCGGAAACATCAGGATCGCGACGATGGCGACGAGGCCGATCGCGAACAGGGCCAGCGCGATGCGCAGCAGAGCGGTGCTGCTCTTACGGGTCGTTGTGTCCACGTAGACCACGGTAGTGCGAAGCGGGGCACTGTGAAGAGCGCGGTGCGGGGAACAACTCGAATGCTCTATCCGGGCCCACCGCGCTAGACTGACGTATTCGCGTCCTACGTTCTCGTGGGGCGCGAAACTCGTGCGGGCCGAACATCGGTCACACGAACAACGCAACTGACGACAGCAACAGATGAACGGGTGAGCTCAGTGCCGACCGGCAAGGTGAAGTGGTACGACGTCGACAAGGGATTCGGATTCCTCTCGCAGGAGGAAGGCGAGGACGTCTACGTGCGTTCCTCGGCGCTGCCCGAGGGCGTCGAGGGCCTCAAAGCCGGTCAGCGAGTCGAGTTCGGAATGGCTGCGGGCCGTCGCGGACCTCAGGCACTGAGCCTGAAGGTGCTCGAGCCGGCACCGTCGGTGCGTCAGAACACCGGCAGCACCCGCCGCGAACCCGTCGAGCGCAAGCACACACCCGACGAGCTGCACGGGATGGTCGAGGACATGATCACGCTGCTCGAAGCGACCGTGCAGCCCGAGCTCCGCAAGGGCAAGTACCCGGACCGCAAGATCGCGCAGCGCATCTCCGAGGTGGTCCGGGCCGTCGCCCGCGAGCTCGACAGCTGATCGCTCGGCCGACCTACGGGCGCGTGCCGATCGACCAGATGGCGTGGCTGACGAAGCCCTCCTGATTGGTATCGGTGTCGATGATGCCGGTGGGCAGACGAACTTCGATCCCCAGCAGGGTCCGGTCGCTGTCGTCCGTGGTGGGCACCGTGACGCTGAGCCTGGTTCCGGGTTCGTTGAACTCGCTGTTCTCGACGACGTTCCCGCCGTCGTCGCCGTAGATCAGGGCGAGTACCCACGGCGCCGAGTAGACGGCCTCGGGGAGTGAGAGCTGCACCGTCGGGGCCTTGCCGACCCGAATCTCGGTGGTCTCTCCCACGTTGGTGCACAACGGGTCGTTGACGGCGCAGTACAGGTACGGCTCGACGTCGACGGCCCGGCCGTTGGAGTACGCGGCGACGGTCGGCTCCTTCTCCGGTGCGTTTCCGATCAGCAGGGCGAGCACCGCTACGAACGCAACGGCGACGACGAGCAGACCCGCGGCGGTCAGGGCGGCGATCTTCTTGGTGCGGGGAGCGAGATTCACTTGGTCACGTTTTCGCCGAAGGAACCGTCGGACACTTCTTGTTCGACGTGGTCGGGGCGGTTGCCGCCGAATCCGGGTAGGAGCGATCTGCCGCGGTAGGTGAGGAATGTCTGCACGAGCCCGATCGTAAGCAACACCGAGACCACGGTGAAACCGAGCCAGTACTCGGTGGGGAGCAGGACGCCGAGCGTGCCGCCGAGGACCCAGCACAGCTGCATGACGGTTTCCGATCGGCCGAATCCCGACGCGATCGACTCCGGCGGCAAATCGGCCTGTAGGGACGCGTCGAGGGAGACCTTGGCGAGTGCGCTGGCGCTCGACGCGACGAGCGCGGCCGCCGCTGCGGTGAGCAGGCTGTCGGTGACCGCGGCGACGACGGCCACCACCGTGACTGCGAGGGTGCAGCGAAGAACGACGAGGGACGGCCGGCCGAGCTTGATCCTGGCACCGAGCGCGTTGCCCGAGAAGTTGCCGAGACCGGCGGCGGCTCCGACGAGTCCGAGCATCGCGGCCTGCTGAAGCGGCTCGTGTTCGGTACGGGATTTGGCGACGAACGCGATGTAGAGCGTCAGGAAGCCGGTGAGAATGCGGATGGTGCCATTGCCCCACAGGCCGACGATGACCGCTCGACCCAGGGGCTGTCTGCGGTTCTTGGTGCTGCTCGACGTCGGCGGCGACGTGGCCGTGCGGCGGAGGTTCTCGGTCGGGGCACCGCTTCCGGCGTAATCGCGTCCACCGTGCTGATCGGCGTGGTAGCTCAGCGTCGCAGGCACTTCACCCTCGGTGATTTCCACCCAGGACGGAATCCGCATGCTCAGATAGGCACCGAGCACGGTGATCGCGGCGACGAACCACAGGGCTCCCGGCGAGCCCGCGACAAACGCGATGCCGCCGGCGAGCGCACCGGCCGCGATGGTGCCGCCGAGCAGACCGAACACCGTCAGACGTGAATTGACGCGCACGAGGTCGATCTCCGGCGGCAGTACTCGCGGGGTCACCGCGCTCTTGAGTACCGCAAAGGACTTGCTGAGGACGAGCATGCCGAGCGCGGCCGGATACAACACCCAGCTGTCGAAGTTGAACACCAGCACCACCGCCAGCACGGTGCGCAACCCGAATGAGGTGGCGAGCGCGATGCGTCGGCCTTGCTGCAACCGGTCGAGCAGCGGTCCGATGAGCGGCGCGATCAACGCGAACGGCGCGATGGTGATGACGAGATACAGCGCGACCTTGGTCTTGTCCTCACCGGTGGCGGCCGAGAAGAAGAGCGTGTTGGCCAATGCGATCGCCAGCGCGGCATCCGAGGCGAAGTTGGCCATGGTCGCGTAGGTGAGTGCCGTCAGACCGGACTTGTCGGCACCGTCGGCCTTCGCGGCTCGCTGGAACGATGCGATGCCCTTGCCGGTCAGTTCGCGTCCGCGCATGGCGGCGACGCGGGTGACGGTCAGCTTCTTGGGCATCGGCGGCGGCTTGCGTTGGCCGGACTTGCCGCGCGCCGCAGTGATCTGCTCGCTCCGCGGCGGGTGCAACGGCGGCAAGGGCTGACGCCGGCTCGGAACGTGCGTGGACGCAGGAGGAACAGCGGTCGGGTAATTCGCCAGACCGGGGTGCTCGAGCGGGTCAGGAGCGGAGCCTGCGGAGTGACCGGTTGGGTCAGGAGCGGAGCCTGCGGAGTGATCCTGTTCTGAATCGTCCGCACCCGGTGGGGTGTGGGGGAGACGTGGATCGGTCACGGGGTCAATTCTGTCCTACCGGCGCGGTATCGGTGAATCGCACCTCGAAGATCTTGGGCCAGTATTTGCCGGTCACGAGGAACCGGTCGGTGCCGGGGATCTGCGCGATGCCGTTGAACACGTCGGCCCCGCCTCGTTCGGAGGCCGACATCGAATTCCACAGTGGGGTGCCGTCGATGACTGCGGTCACCGCGCCGGTGGCCGGGTCGATGCGCATGATGTCGAACGTCTGCCACACGTTGGCGTACACCGATCCGTCGTCGGCGCATTCGAGTTCGTTGAGCCGCTCGACCGGATTGCCGTCGAGGGTGACGTCGACGGTGTTCTCGGCATCGAACGACGTGGGGTCGCGGAAGGTGATGGTGGACGAGCCGTCGCTCATCACGAGGCGGTCGTCCGGCGTCTGCGTGCACAGCCCCCAGCCTTCGCCGTCGTAGTTCACCCGGCGTCGTTCGGCGAGGGTGTTCGGGTCTCGGGCTATTGCGACGCCGTCCTGCCAGGTGATCTGCCACAGGGTGTCGCCGTCGACGGTGATGCCTTCGCCGAACAGGTCGGCCGGCAGATCCACGCGATCGAGTTCGGTCATGTTCTCGAGCGATGTCCGCCTGACGAACGAGGAGCCTTCCAGTCCGGTGCCCTCGTAGAGCACGTCGCCGTCGATCTCGAAGCCCTGGGTGAATGCGTCGTTGCTCCGGTCGTATTCGCGCACGATCTCGGTGGTCAGTGTCGGAACCGAGTCGGACGTCACCGGGGTCGGCTGCGTCGTCGACGAGCAGGCGGACACAGCGAGCAGCGAGGTCGCGAGGGCAGCGCAGGTGCGAGCACGGACGGTCATTGCACCCATGATGGCAGCCCGAACTGGGCGTCACCGTGTCGATGCGGCAAACTGGATGTGTGAGTTTCGTATCTTCCCCAGAGCTCGATTCCATCCGCCCCGTCTTGGCCGATGCCGTGGACCTCGCGCGGCAGGCTCTGCTCGACCTGGGAGAGGGCGGTATCGGCGAGTACCTCGGGGTCACCGCCGAAGACTCCAGCGCGGCCACCCACCGGTTCGCCAGCGATCTCGAGGGGTACCGCGGATGGCAGTGGGCCGTCGTGGTCGCCGCACCGGAGGACGCGGACCACGCCACGGTCAGTGAGCTTGTTCTGCTTCCGGGCCCCGATGCTCTCGTGGCACCGACCTGGGTGCCCTGGGACGAGCGCATCCGTCCCGGCGACCTGGGACCCGGCGATCTGCTGTCTCCGCGCCAGGACGATCCGCGGCTCGTGCCCGGGTACGTCGGATCCGGTGACCCTGCCATCGACGAGGTTGCGGGCGAGATCGGTCTCGGCCGAACCAAGGTCACCAGCCTCGAAGGACGCCTCGACGCCGCCCAGCGCTGGCACGACGGCGACTTCGGTCCCGATACCGAGATGGCCAAGGCGGCGCCGTCGACCTGCGGGCTGTGTGGTTTCTACCTCCCCCTCGCCGGTTCACTCTCCGTCGCATTCGGGGTGTGCGGCAACGAATTCGCGGCCGACGGACACGTGGTGCATGCCGAGTACGGCTGCGGAGCGCATTCCGACACCGAACTCCCCACCGGAGCAGGATCGCCGCAATTCGAGCCGTACGACGACGCTGCACTCGACGTCGTCGCATCGCCGGTGGCCCCGGTCGAGCCGGCTGCAGTTGCCGAGACAGCCGACAGCGTCGAGACCGTCGACACGACCGACACCGTCGAAACCACGGGAGAGGCCCCGGAAGAGTCGGGGGCTGCCGACATCGTTGCGGCCGACAACGCCGAACCTGCCGTAGATGATGCGTCGAACACCACCGATCTTGCTGCGCAGGAAGAAGCTTCGGCATCTCCGAGCTGATCGATCCGTTCGATACCGGGTCGTTGCGGGAGTCGATTCTCGCGGCGTGGGGCTCTTCTCCCACCCGGCTTCGGGAGGATTCGGCGTCCGAGTCCGATCTGGTGCGCGGGGGCTACCGCGATCGTCTGCTCACCGAGTTGGCGCAGAACGCAGCCGACGCCGCTCAGCGAGCCGGGGTCCCGGGTCGGCTGGCCGTGTGGACCGATGAGTTCGGTGCTCTGCATGTTGCCAATACCGGTGCAGCGCTGGATATCTCCGGTGTGCACGCGTTGACCGCCTTGAGGGCGTCGGGCAAGACTGCTGCGGGTTCGGGCGTCGGACAGTTTGGAGTCGGGTTCACCGCCGTGCGTTCGGTATCCGACGAGATCGAGGTGCGATCCCGCGGCGTCGGCGTGGCGTTCAGCGCGCGGCGCACGCTCGAGGCGCTGCGTGAGCGAGACATGCGCGCGCCCGATACCGGCGTTCCGGTGCTGCGGCTCGCATGGCCGGTCACCGCCCCGCCCGCCGATGGGTTCGATACCGAGATCGTGTTGACATTGCGAGCCGACGTGGCGGCAAATTCTTTCGCCGCAGGCTTTGCAGACGAGGCGGTCGACCTGCTTCTCGAACTGGAGGCGTTGAACTCCATCGAGATCGACGGTGTCGTGATCGACTGCACCAGAACGGAACTCGACGACAGCAGCGCCGAGATCGCGATCGGACCGCGAACCTGGCGGCAGTTCGTCACCCCGGCTGCCCGCTGGCTCGCTCCGGTCGTCGACGGTCTGCCCGTTCCTGCGCCGCCCGATGTGCTGCGCGCTCCGACTCGCTCGGACGAGCTGATGTCGTTGCCCGCGTTGGTCATTGCCGATGTGCCGATGCAACCCGATCGACGGCGCGTGTTGCCCGGTGTCTCGTTCGACGCGGTAGCGCACGGGTACGCGGACTTCGTGGCCTCGCTGCCCGCGGCATCCAGGGTATTGTTCGTGCCCGAGGTCGGATTCGCTCGCAGTGAGGTCGACGGCGCACTGCGTGAGCTGATCTTCCGTCGATTGTCCAGTGCACCTTGGCTTCCCGGTGCCGACGGACGCGACCTCGTGCCCGAGCGGGCGAACGTCGTCGCCGACGCCACCGAGGAACTCGTCTCGGCGTTGGTCGATGTCGTTCCGAATCAGCTCGACGCGTCACTGTCGGGTGGGCGGCACGCGTCGGCGCTCGCGGCAGTGGGTGTGCACCGGATCGGGTTGGCGAGGCTGGCGGAGATGGTCGGTGGGCTCGATCGCGAGCCGAGTTGGTGGCGTCGACTGTTCGACGCGTTGGTCCCACTCGTGGTCGACGGTGTGGCTGCGGAAGAGCTTGCTGCGCTGCCTGTTCCGCTCGCAGACGGTCGTACGGTGACCGGTCCACGGACGACGGTGATCGGCTCCGACGCCTCCGCTGCGGTCACCTGGGTGCGGTTGGTTCACCCGGATGCGGTGAGTCCGCTGCTGGCGCGGCTGGGCGCCCGTGAGGCGACTGCGACCGAATTGCTCACCGACCCGGCGCTCGAGGCGGCTCTGGACGATCTCGACTGGGACGAGAGCGAGGAGGCCGACGAACTGGTCGCCGCCGTGCTCGCGCTGGCGGGAGAGGCGGGCGAATTACCGGGTTGGCTGGGCGGCCTGCCCCTCGCGGACCACGAGGGCGAATTGCGCAGCGCCGACGAATTGTTGCTTCCCGGAGCGCCGTTGGCGGACCTGCTGATCGATGATTCGCCGTTCGGCGTCCTCGCGACTGCGGTGGTGGACAGGTTCGGTGAGCGGGCGCTGCGAGCAGTGGGCGTCGGGTGGGGTTTCTCGGTGGTGCGTGACGAACTGCCGACTGGGCCGGATCACGATCTCGACGACGAGTCGGCGTGGTGGTCGAGTCTGGCCGAGGAGCCGGAGACGCTCCTCGCGGTCCGGGATCTCGACCTCGTCCGATCGGACGGATGGTCCGAGGCGATGGCCGTGTTACTGGACGATCCGAGCACCCGTGCGGCACTGATCGACCGTGACGGCTACACCGCGTGGTGGATCGGACGGCATGCGCGAGTGCACGGTTCGCGTCCGATGGAATTCCGGGCACCGTCGGACGAGACGTTCGCCGGGTTGCTCGATCCACTGGATCATCCACGTGCCGACGAACTGCAGGCGGTGCTCAGCGCGCCGATCTGCGAGAACGCCCAGACTGCTCGTGTGCTGCTGGCAGCGCTGTCGGATCCACAGCGGAGTCCGACCCCTGCGGTGATCGCGCGCACCCACACGCTCATCGCCACCGCTGTTGCAGAGCGGCGCATCGAGGTCTCGGACATCGATCCACCGGATCGTGTCCGCACGCTCGGCGGCGCGGTGGTGGACGCGTCGGATGCGCTCGTGATCGACGCTCCGTGGCTGGCGAGCGTGGTTCCACCGGAAATCGCCGTGCTCTCGGACATGGCCACCGCTGCGGCACTGGCCGATGTTCTCGACATCAGGCACGCATCGGAGGCGATCAGCGGAGAAGTGCTCGGAACCGGACGCGTCAGCTCCTGGGATCGCGAACCCGGAGCCGTGTCGGCCTGTGCCGTACTGGGATTGCCGCTGCCATCAGGAGGGGTGGTGGTGCATCGCGAACTCGTGGTGCGGCTGTCCGGTGAGGTGAGCGGAGACAAAGCAGTCCCGTGGTGGGTGACCGCCGACGGAACGGTCCACTGCACGGAGAGTTGGGAGCGACCTCGTGGGGCTTGACGGTGTGATCCTGGACTGGATGGTCGAGCACCGAGTCGGGTGGGTCACGACGATGTTCTGGATCATCACCACGGTGGGCAACACGTTCATGATGTTCGTGTTGTCGACGGCGGCGTGGGCTGCGTTGCTGACATCCAAGAGGACAGTCGACGCATGGATGGTCGCGGGCTCGATGCTGACCGGGTGGGGTCCGATGAATGCGCTCAAGTTCGCGTTCGCGCGGGAGCGGCCACCGATTCCGGAACGGCTGGTGGATATTGCGAGCCATTCGTTTCCGTCGGGCCACGCGATGATGTCGATGGTGCTTGCCACGGTGGCGATCGCGGTGATGCTGCGATCGCCGAATCCGTGGCTGCATCGGCCGGTATTGCTCGTGCTACCTGTGGTCGCGTCCCTGCTGATCGGATTCTCTCGGATCTACCTGGGTGCGCATTGGACCACGGACGTGCTGGCCGGCTGGGTGTTCGGTGCCCTGTGGGGGCTGGGGTGGATCTATGCCGTCAGGCTGATCAGCGCGAGAAATCAGAGCGCTGGGCGATGACGAGCAGCTCGTCGCGCATGGCCGGGCTGGAGACAGCGTTGGCGCGTGCGTAGAGGGCGCGGAGCGAGCGGACGTGGTTACGGCGATTGCGGTACTGAGCGACGAACTTCATGGCCTGGCTTTCGTGGATCGAGAGGTTATCTGAACTGACATAACCCATGGTCCACGTTAACTTTGTGTTACTCAACCGGCTGGCGGGTTAGTTTGCCCACGTCAGGGGGCCTGCGGTGATCGAGCTAACGTGATCCTGATCTCAATCGAGGCCGCGTTGGGCGGTTTTGCTCCCGCGACGTGACGCCGCTCTCTGTATCAGGAAGATTCCGAACCCTACGGCACCCACGGCGATACCGGACCAACACGTCGCCAGTGCGTCGCCGCCCCGATCTCCGGTGGCCGTGAACACCACCAGCGCGATGATCCAGCCGAGGATGCCGATCGCCAACACCGGCACCGGATCGGTGAGGCTGCGCGGAATCTGGGGGAGGTCGGCCACGAAATTCAAGCTACGCCACTGTGTCGTTCTCGGCTGCGCCGCTGTGTCGGTCTCGGCTGCGCCGCTGCGGTTACCCAACTGCTTCGGTGTGCTTTATCGTTCGCTCATGCAATTGTCGTCGCGGCTACTCGACAACTACTTCAAGATCACCGAACGCGGCTCGACGGTCGGATCCGAGGTTCGAGGAGGCGTGGTCACCTTCGTGGCCATGGCTTACATCGTCGTCCTCAATCCGCTGATCCTGGGCAGCTTCTCCGCCGACGACGCAGCGGCCAAGACCGACGTGCTCGGCAACATTCTGCCGGTCGCCCAGGTCGCCGCCGTGACCGCGCTGGTGGCCGGATTCATGAGCATCGCCTTCGGCATCGTCGCCAACTATCCCTTCGGCATCGCGGCAGGCCTGGGCATCAACACCCTGCTCGCCGTCACGATCGCACCGCAGGTGACGTGGCCCGAGGCGATGGGACTCGTCGTCATCGACGGCATCATCATCGTGTTGCTGGCGGTGAGCGGATTCCGCACGGCGGTGTTCAACGCGATCCCGGCCGAGCTCAAGGCTGCGATCGCCGCCGGTATCGGCGCGTTCATCGCCTTCATCGGGCTGGTCGACTCCGGCTTCGTGCGCCGCATCCCCGACGCCGCGGGCACGACGGTTCCCGTCGGGCTCGGCATCGACGGGTCCATCGCGTCGTGGCCGACGGTGATCTTCGTGTTCGGGTTGTTGCTGATGGGTGTGCTGGTGGTGCGCAAGGTGCGTGGCGGTCTGCTGATCGGCATCGTGGTCACGACGGTGCTGGCGGCGATCGTCGAGGCCGTCACCGACGTGGGTCCGTCGAACGGCGTCGACCCCAAGGGCTGGAACCTCTCGGTCCCGCAGCTGCCAACCGAGTTGATTCAGTCTCCTGATCTGTCCCTGGTGGGCGAGGTCGACCTGTTCGGAGCGTTCACTCGCATCGGCGTGCTCGCAGCGAGCCTGCTGGTGTTCACGCTCGTACTCGCGAATTTCTTCGACGCGATGGGCACGATGACGGGTCTGGGCAAGGAAGCGAAGCTGGACAAGGACGGAAAATTGCCGAACATCGGCAAGGCGCTGGTCGTCGAGGGGGCCGGAGCCATCGTCGGAGGCGGTGCGTCGGCGTCGTCGAACACCGTGTTCGTGGAATCGGCTTCCGGAATCGCCGAGGGTGCGCGTACCGGACTGGCCAACGTCGTCACCGGACTGCTCTTCCTGCTGGCCATGTTCTTCACCCCGCTCACGGCCGTCGTTCCGATCGAAGCGGCTGCTCCGGCACTGGTCGTGGTGGGTGCGTTGATGATCGGGCAGGTTCTCGACATCGACTTCCGCCGCTTCGATTACGCGCTGCCTGCCTTCCTGACCATCGTGGTGATGCCCTTCACGTACTCCATCGCCAACGGGATCGGCGTCGGTTTCATCACCTGGGTCCTACTCGCGGTCGGGTCCGGTCGGGCGAAGTCGGTCCATCCCCTGTTGTGGATCGTCGCGTTGTTGTTCGTCGCATATTTCGCCGTCGGACCCATCACCGAGGCGGTTACATGACGCGTGGTCGGTACCAGGGCGTATTCTCTGCGCTGTGACGTCGGGAAATGGTGTGAAGGACAATCGGGAATTGGCAAGCGACCTGTCGCTTGCGGTGGTGAGGCTGACTCGCCACCTTCGGGGTAGGCGAGTGGACTCGCAAGTCTCGCTCACTCAGCTGTCGGCTCTGGCCACGCTGAGTCGGGAGGGCGACATGACGCCGGGTGCATTGGCCGCGCGAGAGAAGGTCCAGCCGCCGTCGATGACGCGGGTGATCGCATCGTTGGCCGAACTCGGTCTGGTGGCGCGCACCCCGCATCCCACCGACGGGCGGCAGGTGATCGTCTCGCTCTCACCGGCCGGTCGAGAACTGATCGCCGACGAGGCCAGTGCCCGCGAAGCGTGGATGACCGCGCAGCTAGCAGGCCTCGGGCCCGAGCAGCTCGACACACTCCGTGACGCGGTGACGATCATCGGGGCCCTCGTCAGCGACTCCGAGTAGTTACCTAGGTTTATTATTTGAACGGTGGCCCCTGCTTCCCGTACCTCCGGCTCGACGATGTTCGCCGCACTGAAGACTCGCAACTACCGATTGTGGGCGTCAGGGCAGATCGTCTCGCTGGTCGGCACGTGGATGCAGCGGGTTGCCCAGGACTGGCTCGTTCTGACGCTGTCCGGCGGCAACGGCTTCGCCGTCGGCATCGTCATGGCCCTGCAGTTCGGGCCGACGCTGTTCCTCTCGGTCTGGGGTGGGGTCCTGGCAGACCGCTACGACAAGCGCAAGCTACTCATGATCACCCAGGTCTTCGCCGCGGTATGCGGTCTGGTGCTCGGCGTGCTCGACGTCGGGGGGATGGTCGAGCTGTGGCACGTCTACGTCATCGCATTCATCCTCGGCTGCTCGTCCGCGATCGACGCACCGGTGCGGCAATCGTTCACCATCGAGATGGTCGGCAAAGAGACCCTCGCCAATGCGATCGCGTTGAACTCGATGACCTTCAACATGGCGCGCATCGTCGGCCCTGCCGTGTCCGGAGTGCTCATCACCCTCGTCGGCACCGGCTGGGTGTTTCTCATCAATGCCGTGTCGTTCGCGGCGGTCTTCGGTGCCCTCGTGGCGATGAACGTCGGTCAGCTCTTCCGCGTCGAACCGGCCCCACGCGCCAAAGGGCAGGTGCGGGAGGGCTTTCGGTACGTCTGGGGGCGCGGTGACCTACGAGTACTGCTGGCCACGGTCTTCATGGTCTCGACGTTCGGCCTCAACTTCCCGCTGAGTCTGTCGGTGTTGGCGCGCAACACGTTCGGTAGCGGAGCAGACGCCTACGGTCTGCTCTCGACCACCCTGGCAGTCGGAACGTTGGCCGGAGCGACTCTGGCTGCGCGGCGGGCGAGCGCGCCGCGCCTGCGGCTGTTCATCGGTGCCGTCATCGCCTTCGGAGCCTTCGAGCTGATCGTCGGATTGATGCCCAACTACCTGCTCGTCGCACTTCTGCTGATACCCACCGGTGCCCTGACGTTGACGTTCACGACGTCGGCGATGAACATTCTGCAGATGTCGGTGCCGTCCGACATGCGCGGACGCGTGATGGGCATCTACATGCTGTGCTTCCTCGGCGGCACTCCGCTGGGCAGTCCGGTTCTCGGTTGGCTCGCCGACGCCCTCGATCCGCGGGCACCGTTGCTGTTCGGCGGGGTCATCTCCCTGGCGACCGGCCTCTTCGCGGCCGTGTATCTGCTGCGGCACAACAATTTGCGGATCACCGTTGTACCACCCGCAAACGGTCACCGGCTCCCCACCCTCGACACCGTCGCCGTGAGCACGAAGGTGTGACGGTGGGTCAGATCCAGCCGTGGCGTCGAGCGAGAGCGCAGGCCTCGTGCCGGTTCGCTGCACCCAGTTTGGCTGCTGCCGCGGACAGGTAGTTGCGGGTGGTGCCGGGCGAAAGATGGGCCCGCTGTGCGATCTCCGCGATCGACGCGCCGTCGGCGGCGAACTCGAGCACATCGGCCTCGCGCGGTGTGAGCGGCGAGTCGCCGGCTCCGATCGCTTCCGCGGCCAGCGTCGGGTCGACGTAGCGCCCGCCGCCGTGCACGGTGCGCACCACCTCTGCCAGGGTGGCAGCCGAGGTGGTCTTGGGGAGGAACCCGCGCACGCCCGCTTCGAGCGCCTTCTTGAGGTAGCCCGGCCGACCATGGCTGGTGACGATGATCGACGCGCAGGTGGGTAGCGTCTCGGCGATCTTCTGGGCCGTCTCGATGCCGTCGATCCCGCCCATCTGCAGGTCCAGCACTGCCACGTCGGGGGCGAGCGAGGCTGCGACGGTCAGCGCCTTCTCGCCGGAGTCGGCCTGCCCGACGATCTCGATGTCGTCCTCGAGATCGAGCATGGTCGCCAGCGCAGCACGAATGAGATTCTCGTCGTCGGCCAGCAGAACTCGAATCATGATGTCGTCCTAGGGTTCTCGGTCGGTAGCGCCGCCGTGAGGGTGAATTCCTCGGAGGTCTTCTCGACATTCAGGGTGCCGCCGACAGCAACCAATCGTTCGCGCAACCCGCTCAGGCCCGTGCCGTCGTCGCGGCCGGACGATGCACTGGGACGATCGTTGGTCAAGCGAATGCTGCCGGCGCTCAGCTCGATCCGGCAGTAGGTTGCCGCGGAGTGCCGCAGAATGTTCGTCACACCCTCACGGACCACCCAGGCGGCGGCCTCGGCCGCGCGTTCGTTCAGGATCGAGGTTTCACCGACCAGTTCGGTGGCAATGCCTGCGGCGGACAGCAGGGATCGAGCGCCGTCGAGTTCCGAGGCCACATCGACCGATCGGTACCCCCGCACCAGTTTTCGAGCGTCGGTCATCGATTCCTGGGCGAGTGCGCGAACCTCGTCCATCTGGCCCGCCGCTCGATCGTCACCCCGGCGAGCCAGTGTCGCGGCGAGTTCGCTCTTGACTGCAATGGCGGACAGTGCGCGGCCGACGACGTCGTGCAGATCCCGGGAGAACCGCAATCGCTCCTCGGCGACCGACAGTGCTGCTGCGGCGTCGCGCGTGGCGTCGAGTTCGGTGACGATGCGCAGCAGCCATGCCGACAGTTGCAGCGTGACGGCCAGAAATGCGATGAAGAGACCGAGCACGACCGCTTCGACCGCAGGGCGTCCCAGCGCCGCCGCAAGCACTGCGGCGGCCACGGCGGCCGCCAGGCACCACCGCAACGGAATGAGGGCTGCCACGGCAGTGGTGGCGAGGGCGGCGGCCCAGAGCATATTGTTCGAGTCTCCGCTGAACGCCACCACGACGGCGGAGACGGCCATGACCCCCAGGGGTACGCGCGGACTTGCCTTCGACTCGCCACCGATAGCGGGAGTGCGCTGCACGATCACGAAAGTAGCCGCGGCGCAGACCGCCTCCGCCGCCATCGACAGATAGTCGTCGTACTGCAGAGATGTGAGCATCGCGGCGACGGCGACGGCGACGGCGAGCGTCAGGAACGACTGGCGGGTGTAGACGCGCACCTTCTCCACGTCACTGCTGTCTTTCCAGCCGTGCAGTGGGTTGAGGTACTCGTGCAGCTTCATGATCTCCACCCTTGCAGACGGTCGACGAAAGGTGCGATCTAGGACCGCGGTTCCCAGCGGAAGTGCGTGCGGGCGATCAGCAGGCTGCCGACGATCCAGGCGAGCATCACCACCAGCGGCATTCCGGCTTCGGTGAAGGTTCCAGCGAAGCCGATCGACGCGTCTCCGGGAGTGGTGGTGCCGAACCAGCCCAGGTTGAGCAGGTCCGAGACCGCGGCCATCGGGGTCAGGTCGATCACCCTGCTGAACGAATCCGGGAGGGCGTCACGGAGCAGTGAGGAACCGGCCATGGCGACCAGGATCACCGGCAAACTGGTGATCTGCGCGGCCTCTGCGTTGCGGGTGAACGCCGACGTGATCAGCGCCAGGGCAGCGAACAGTGCAGCACCGCCGAACAGGGCGGCCACGACCAGTAGCGCGTTGGTGGGAACGGGTCCGCCGAAGGCCAGCACCACTGCGCCGACGATCAGGCCGAGGACGACGGTGAGAATCAGCGAGGGAATCGCCGGTCCGAGCAGAATCTGCACGTCCGAACTCTCTCCGGTGCGAAGTCGCTTCAGCACCAACTCGTCTCGTCGCGTGGCATAGACCGAGAGCATGTTGTAGTACACCATGAACACGAGCAGGAACAGTGCGAAGATCTCGAGTGCAGCTCCTACGCCTGCATCGGTCAATCCGTCGTCACTGCGGCTACCGATGATCAGCAGCGCGATGGGGAAGATCAACGGCATGACGATCGCGTTGAACAGTAGTACTCGGTTGCGTCCGAGCAGTGTGAACTCTGCTCGTGACAGTGCGGTCATCGTGCTCATGCGCTCATCACCTTCGTGTGTGTGAAGTCCGGATTGTCGAATTCGTCTGCGATGGAGAGGAATACGGTTTCGAGCGATGCTGCTCGGGCGTCGAGGCCGTGCAGGGTCACTCCGTTGGTGCGGGCCCACACGAGCAGGTCGGTGAGCGTGTCCTGTACCGAGGACGTCTGGATCGAGATGGTGTCTCCCGAGACGTCGATCGCGGTACCGGGCAGTGTCGGCAACGCCGTACCGGGGGCCTTCAGTTCGATCTTCGCGGGGTGGTCGGCAACCACCTCGTCGACCGTTCCACTGCGAACGACTGTGCCGCGGTGCATGATCGCCAGCCGATCGCACAGTGACTCGGCCTCGTCCAGGTAGTGCGTCGTGAGCATGATCGTCACACCGGAGTTCTTCAGCTCCTGGATCAAACGCCATGTGTTGCGGCGACTTTCGGGATCGAGTCCGGTGGTCGGTTCGTCCAGGAACAGCACTCGCGGACGGCTGATGATGGCGCACGCCAGATCCAACCTGCGCTGCTCGCCGCCCGAGAGGAACTTCACCCGGGTATCGGCGCGGTCGGCCAGGTCTACACGCTCGAGCACCTCCGCGGTCGGCAGCGGGTTGCTGCACGTGCCCGCCCACATCCGCAGGCTCTCCGCGGTGGTCAGGTCCTGGGGCAGGCCGCCCTTCTGCAGCATGATGCCCAGAGACGGCCGAACCTTGCGGCGATCGGACACCGGATCCATTCCCATGATCCGCACCGTGCCCTCGCTGGGCCGTGAAAGTCCCTGAATCACTTCGAGAGTGGACGTCTTGCCGGCACCGTTGGTGCCCAGCAGACCGAACAGCTCACCCTCCGCGACATGCAGATCGAGTGCCTTCACGGCCTCGAAAGCGTTCTTGCCCGAACCGTAGCGGCGAGTCATACCATTGACTTCGATGATGGTCATGATTGCTTCTCCCAGTGGCGGAGTCCGATGACGAACCGCACGCCCATGAAGGCGACGATGACGCCGAGTGCGACGAACGCCGGAACCGACGTACCGACGATCGCGAACAGCACGGCGACAATGGCGATGCTGATGACGATGACGACGATCTCACGCGCCATCGTCGGAGCCGGCCCGAGCTCCATGAGATCGGTGAACAGGTTTCCTTCGTCTGGTTGCTTCATGACTACGAGTCTGCTGCGCCCGGACCACCGAAAACAGTGCAGCGCATCATGACCTGAGGTGACACCGTCATGACCGAACCATGACAAAAGTCATGCGGTAGGACGACAGCCGACACAGTCGGTAGTTCACAGGCGGCGATGGGCGTGGAGGATTCGAGCGCGAACGTGCGATGCGGTGCGGTTCAGGTCCACGCGTCGGAGGCGAGAAACAAAAAATTTCAAATCATTGCACATTGAACTGCGGAATGCAGTCAGCCAATTGAAGCACATTGTCTGAGTGACATCGTGCGAGGGCATCGGTAATGTGCACACCTCAGTGCTGCGCATTACCGCGGTGCACGATGCGTTGTGGTAATTCGGTTGTGAGGCTTCGATATCGCTTGTCGGAGATCTGGTCTCGCCTGTCAATGTTTTTACGATGGAGGGACGACCTTGAACGCAAAAAAGGGGGCAGCGGTCTTGATTGCTGGTGCCGTTCTGGCGGCTACGGGGGCTTGCTCGGAAGAGCAGGGCGACAGTGCCGAAGTATCCACACGAGTGGTCGAACTCCAGCCCGGTGTGAACGGCCCCGTGGCGGCGGTGCAGGTAGACGACGCCGACTCGTGGTTGTTCACGGAGGCCTCTGACGTGGTGGTGGCATGCGCCCGCGAATATGAACCGATCGAATTGAATGTGATGGGTACGGAACCGGAATCACTTACCGTCGCGGGGAAGTCTGTTGAATACAGCACATTCATCAGTCCTGAGGGTGGTGCTGGATTCACCTTTTCTTCAGGGGATCTTCCGGGTGTCGAGGCGATAATCCTGACCTCCGGTGGAATTGTCGCGCGCGAGGAGACGGCCGTCGTTTGGCCTCAGACGACTGACAAACTGGAGATTTTTGTTGCAGAGCGTGGATGGATCAGTAGCGCAGTGCTGTGTATGCGTTAGGCAATCATGGACGACGAATCGCAACTTCTGAAATGTCGACCAGTAGCTTTCATTGTATTGTTCAGCCCGCAGTGATGAGTGATCGCCTCCTTGCGGTCATCGACCTGATAAGGAGGTGCACAGGTATGCGCTCCAAGAAACTCGAACCCACTCGCCGCTTCGGCGCGTGTGCGGCCTCGCTCTTTTTCGTCATGGTGGTCGGCCCACTGGCTGCATGTGGAAGTCAGGAGGCGGAGCGACCACTCGAGTTGGCCGAGAGGCCGATGTACTTCGGCGGTATCGGCGACATCGTCGTAGGAATGAGCGAGGCTGACCTCCCGCAGCATGGCGTCAGAACCAGCCCGATAATGAGCCCCAGCGACGACTGCAGCCGATACGAGGAATCCGCGTACGGACGTAGCGTCAGTGTGTATGTCAAGGACGATGTCGTCATCGGAATCGCTGGTCAGTTTGCAATCCCGGATTTGAGCGGTGGAAGTACAGTCAACGATATCAAGTCGGCATTTCCCGATGCTGTTTTCGATGTGACCACGAACGACACGGTGAGCGAGGTGGTTGTGAGTGAGGCCGATAGCCCGACCCGCTACTTGGCCTTCACCGTCCGTTCGGACTCCGGTCGAATAGCTGACTCGGATGAGGTGTCCACGATCAGAAGCGGGGGCGAAGAATTCGCGAAGCGAGGCACCACTGCGTGCGTTGAGGAAGACACCTCGTCTACTGAGACGTCCTCGGAGGCTCCTGTTGCGAACAGTGTCATGTCCTGGGACACAATCACCTTCGGAGGTATCGGTGAGATCGTGATCGGTACCGGTCGAGCTGAGCTGGATGCAAGCGGCATCCCGTTCGGAAGCGCACTGAAGAACAGCGACTCCTGCATCATGTACCCGTTTTCCGGAGCGCGGTCCGGCGCGATTTGGCTGGAGAACGAGGCAGTCATCGGCGCGGTCGGATCGAACAGCATCAACGGCGTCAGATCGGGCATGACGGCGGCCGAGGTCAAAGGTGCCCTTGCAGGGTATGAACTGGTCGAAATCACGGGTCTCGCAGCACCCCTGATCGCGAGAGACCCTCTGAAGCCCGAAATGTACATCGGTTTTCTCTTTGAGAACGAGGTCGAATCACTTTCGGACAACTCGACGGTAACGTCCATCCGTGGTGGCACACAGGCATTCGTCAGCACCTTTCTGGGAGGTTGCCCGTGAGCGCACTCGGACATCGCATGGGTGCTTCGAGTGTTGTCAGCCACCAAAGCGTCTGCTTTAGAAACCCCAACCCATGACGGCCGGGCGCGCAGTTCCGAACGTCAGGTCGAGTGCGTGCAGTGACGCGTCGTTGCGCGCGGTGAGGCGGTTGGCCGCGGCGAACAAGCGGGCTCGGTGGGTGCCGAAGTAGATGCTTGCGAGCACGTCGATGTCGAGTTCGATGTCCGGTTCGGATTCCACCCGGGTGCAGGTGGCGCGGCCGTCGGTCACGGTCAGCGAGTAGGTGCCGCCCGCATCGAGGAAGGGATCTCGCACAGCGATGATCAGCGAGGTGTCGAGAGCGTAGGTGCGAGCCTCCAGCGCTGCCTCGACATGCATGATGCGGCCCCACAGAGCGTCGTGGTGAGCCGTGACCTTCGGTAGCCGATTGTTGGTCAGCAGGAACGGCAGTGCTTCGTCCCGTGCCTGCCGTACCTCGATGGTGTCGACCAGGTCCACTCCGACGAGAATCTGCCACAGCGCGGCGTACGCGTCGTCGGTCACCGCGATGAATTCCTCCACCACCACCCGACTCGGGTTCTGTCCGCGTCGGTAGGCGACGTATCCGTCGGGATGAACGACGAAGAACAGAGCCGTCAGTCCGCCGCGCCGGTTCTCGCGGTCGGCGAAGAACCGCTCCCAGCGGATCGGCGGCTTGGGCTGAGCGCCTGCGGTCTGCTGCTGCCAGCGGTGGTAGATGTCGGGGAGCAGTTCGGTGGCCTCGGCCGATTCGATCAGCCGCACACCGGTGGCCGGGGGAGTGTCCTTGCGGAACTGCGCGAATCGACGGTCGATCGAGACACTGATCTCCTCGGTCAACGGCCCGTATCCGAAGCGTCCGTAGATCGTCGCCTCGCTGGCTGTGAGCAGGGAGAGCGGTGCGCCCGCGTCGTTCAGGGCGCGGTGCTGCTGGGTGAACATCGATCGCAGGATGCCGCGTCGACGATGCGTCGGCGCAACCGAGACCCAGGAGACTCCGGACGCCTCGACCTGCGCACCACCGGGAACGGTGACCGACATAGGGAAGTGCATGGCCACACCCACCGGGGTCTCGCCGTCCCACGCCAGGTACACGTGCTCGGACTGAGTCAGGATCTGCGTCTCGGCCAGGTCCTCGGCGTTCTGGTGCTCGCCGAATGCGTGGGCGTCGAGCAGCGCGACGGCATCCCAGTCGTCGTCGGTGGCGGTACGGATGGTGATCGATTCGTCGGTAGTCATCGCTCTTTACTTTTCCATACAGATGTAGGCCTTCGCCGACGGAGTCTCGAAATCGGTCGGGTGACAAGATGAGCACGTGGTGCATGTAATCGACATCGACGACCCATCGGACCCGCGACTGGACGATTTTCGCGATCTCAACTCGTCGGATCGGCGGCCCGACCTGCCCGAGGGCAAGGGCCTGGTGATCGCCGAGGGTGTGTTGGTTGCGCAGCGCCTGCTGACCTCGCGGTTTCCGATGATCAGCCTGCTGGGCGTGGATCGACGGCTCGACGCCTTGCGCGACGATCTCGTCGATTCGGACGTTCCGTTCTACCGGACGTCCGCAGAGGTGATGGCCGAGGTCGTCGGCTTTCATCTCAATCGAGGGGTGTTGGCGGCGGCGAACAGGCCGCAGGCCCTCGATCTCGACGAGGTGTTGGCCGGAGCGAAGACGGTGGCGATTCTCGAGGGCGTCAACGATCACGAGAATCTCGGGTCGATGTTCCGCAACGCGGCAGGCCTCGGAGTGGATGCGGTGCTGTTCGGGGCCGCGTGCGCGGATCCGCTCTATCGACGGTCGGTGCGGGTATCGATGGGGCATGTGCTGCGGGTGCCCTTCGCGAAGGTGCCCGAGTGGCCGCGCGGCCTCGATCGCGTTCGCGCGCATGGCTTTCAGCTGATCTCGCTGACACCCAATCCGGCGGCGGTGTCGCTGGCGGCGGCGATGACGGGGGAGAAGGTCGCGTTGTTGCTCGGCGCGGAGGGACCGGGGTTGACCGAACATGCCATGCGCGCCACGGACATTCGCGCGCGCATTCCGATGGCTCCCGGCACCGATTCACTCAATGTGGCCACGGCCGCTGCGATGGGGTTCTACGAACGCGTGCGCCTGACGTGAACGACCACGACCCGGGCGTCCGCTGGACCGGAATCCCGATCGCCGCGATCTCGGCGGCGCTCGTGGGTGTTGCACTGACGACCTTCGGTCTGGAACTGGCCAGAATTCATCCGCTGCTCGCGATCGGTCTGAACATCATCGTCGTTGCGGGTGCGGCACCGACGGTCATGCGGTGGCTCGCGATACCGGTGTGGCGTTGGGCCGTCTACGGAGCCGGTATCGGTTCGATCCTGAGCTTCGTGGCACTGGCGGCGCTGGCGTTCTGACGTTCGCCGGGCACCGGGTGCGGGCAGGGTTGCGCACTACCGGCGACCATCGGCGGAAACCCGTCGACCGGCGGTTGTTGCGCGCAACGGTGCCCACCCTGCCGCTATTTGCGCGAGAACCAACGCTTCTTCGGTCGCGGTGCCTGTTCGTCGGGGGCGTCGGGCATCGGTTCCTGCGCGGCGCGGCCGTTCGGGCTCTGGTTCGGCGGCGGCGGCTCCTGCCCCGGAACGTACATCGTGAAGCCGCAGACCGGCAGGGTGTTCGGATCGAATTCGTCCGCGTGCGGTGCGCCGGTGTAGCGGAATCCGAGCCACTCGGCGTTGGCGGCCTCGGCGAATTCCTGTGGGTGGAACGGCAGCGATTGTGGATCGGGCATCACGCCGGGGGGATAGATCAGCGGATGCTCACCGGCCCAGAACGATCGCTCCCACACCAGTGGCAGTCCCGCGTCCTCGTAGATGTACACCGGGGTGGCGCTGAAGGACCGGCGGAATTCACCGCGCTCCCAGTACGCGAACGCACCCCAGGCGTGTTGGGGATCCGAGGCGACGAGGTAGGTGTGCTCGGACGCCAGAGGGCGAGTGAAGGATTCGGGAAGCGTCGACGGTGTGGGCACCGCGAGATTGGATCCGCACACCACGGTGACGCCCGGGTAGCAACCGATGAAGACGTGATCGTCGTCCACGCCCGCAGAGGTCGATATGGGGCCCTGTCCGAGGGGCACTGCCGTCAGGTGGGGGTACAGACGTCCGACGAGTGCGCTCGCAGCATTCCAGTCCGAGGTGGTGGCCTCTCGGAGTACAGAAATGGGATCCGGTGCGTCCACGTACCAGATCGTTGATGCTTTGGCCCCCACTACCGGCACCTCTCTCTCCGTTACCTCCTGGGAAGCCTACGGTGTGAGCGTCGGCGGTTCTGCACCGCGCGGCACATCGGTCACATCAGAACTCAGTTGTGACCGCTGCTGCGAACGCCGAGCAGGACGTCCTCCCACGACGGCATGGCCGGCTTGCCGCGCTTGTCCTTGCCGCTGGTGTGACCGGCGGCAGGCTTCGGTGCGGGCCTGGGCTCCCTGGCCACCGGTTCGCGTGGCTGCTCGGGCTCGGGAGTCGGCGCATCGTCCACCTCGACCTCGATGGTCCCGGCGTCGATCTCGCTGTCGGCGGTGGTGCCGTAGTACTCGTCGAAGCTCTGCTGCGAGGCCTCGTCGTCGGAATCCTCGGCGGACGTCAGTGCGCGCACCGGTGCCAGACCGCGCAGTTGGCGTCCGAAGTCGGGATCGATCAGTTCGTGTGCGGTGTCGTCGAGTGGCGCGATGGTGCCGCCGTGCCCGTCGGGCAGGAACTGCCAGTGCGCCTTGTTGGTGGTACGGCCCGCCTGCCACTTCAGCTGCGCGACCCACTTGTTGTCCTCGTCGCGCCAGGCGTCCCACGCCGCGTCGTCGAGATTGTGGCCGCGGGCGCGGAAGGCGAGGGTGACGATCTCGAGCAGGGTCTGCACGGCAGGGCCGTCGTGGCGCAGCGGATGACCGGCCTGAGCCATCGACGCGGCCTGCGAGCGTTCGAGCAGCACCGGGTGCGCGAACACCTCGACGCGACTGATGGCCATTCCGGAGTCGGCGGCAACCTGTTCGATGGTCGCTCCGCTGCGGATACGGGCCTGAATTTCTTTCGGCCGAAGCAAGCTGTCCATTTCGATCTCAATCTGTCCTAGTCGAGCGATGTCACCGCGTGAGGCCGCGCGGAGCTTGTCGTCGGCTGGAAGCCGGAATCTGTCGCCGGTCTTGGGATCTGCGCACACGACGAACTTTCCGTCGGCCTCGAGACCCACCACACGTAAGTCTCGCACCTTGACCTCCTCATCGCGCCGGCTCGCGATACCGTCGAATTCGAGCCTAGTTCACCTGCCGTATTCGGCGGGTGTTCGACACGCATCGCTTCTGCCGACGATCGTTTCCCTATCAGAGGGTAGACAGCTGCGGGCTCGGCTGCACCCATTCGGTCGATGTTCCGCCAATTACTTTGTGGGACAACGCCGATGCGTCTCTGCGAAGGTAGAGTGCACCCAGGCCGAAGCCGATGGTCAGGGCAATCGCATGCCCGACGGCGGTGAAGGACGGGTCCGACACTCCACTGATCGTGACGACACCGATCCACAGTGCGGCCCAGCCTGCACGCCACGGCATCGGCAGGTACCGAATCATCGACCCTGCGACCGCTGCTGCTGCGTAGCTGACACCGACGTCGACGGCCATCGCCAGCGAGTCCGCGAGCCAATCGTTGTGAATGCCGATGAGCAGTCCGACGGCAACCAACGCCGTCGCACCGAGGTGTCCGGCGCTGAAGGTCAGCAGGAAGCGTCGCCAGCCGGAGATCCACTCGGCGACGGCGAACAGCAGGGCGACCGCGGCCAACCACAGCCAGTTCACCCGTCCTTCGGTGAGAAAGATGCTCGTGACGAGGGTGGCGAGGTGGCCGTCGGTCAGATTGTGCAGGTTGGTGCTCGCCGCGTGCAGCACGTGCCACCGATCGTGCGGGCCGATCTGTCCGAGCGCGACGGTTCCCGCCACCGCGAGTGCGCAGTACACCAGAGTCACACGAATCCGTAGCGCCGATGCCAGGAGCCTGTACATACGAGCGCTCCCTCCGAGGTCGTTACGCTTGCTTACTTGATAGCAAGTGTAGGCCTCGAAGGGAGCGCTGGAGCTGTGAGCTTGCTGCCAACTAGCTCAGTGTGGACACGACCCAGTCGATGCTCTTGGTCAGTGCGGTGATGTCGTCAGGCTCGATGGCCGGGAACATACCGACACGCAGCTGGTTGCGGCCGAGCTTGCGGTACGGCTCGGTGTCGACGACGCCGTTGGCGCGCAGGATCTTCGCAACCTGGGCTGCGTCGACCTTCTCGTCGAAGTCGATGGTGCCGACGACCTGGCTGCGGTGATCCGGGTTCGTCACGAACGGCGTTGCGAACTCGCTCTTCTCGGCCCAGTCGTACAGGCGTGAGGACGAATCGGCGGTGCGCTTGGTGGCCCAATCGAGGCCGCCCTGCGCGTTCAGCCACTCGATCTGGTCCGCGAACATCAGCAGTGTCGCCACGGCCGGGGTGTTGTACGTCTGGTTCTTGCTGCTGTTGTCGACGGCGATCGGCAGCGACAGGAAGTCCGGGACCCACCGATCCGTGGCGGCGATTTCGCTGACGCGCTCGAGTGCGGCCGGGCTCATCAGCGCGACCCACAGGCCACCGTCGGCGGCGAAGCACTTCTGCGGAGCGAAGTAGTAGACGTCCGAGTCGGCGACGTTCACCGGCAGACCGCCTGCACCGGAGGTGGCGTCGATCGCGATGAGGGCGTTCTCGGAGCCGGCCGGACGGCTGACCGGGATGGCCACGCCCGTCGAGGTCTCGTTGTGCGCCCAACCGATGAGGTCGACGGACGGGTCGGAGGTGGGCTCGGGCGCGCTGCCCGGCTCGGCCTTGACGACGATCGGATCACCGATGAACGGGTTGTTCTTGGCCACCGAGGCGAACTTCGAGCTGAACTCGCCGTTGGTCAGGTGCAGCGACTTCTCGCGAATCAGGCCGAACGCGGCAGCGTCCCAGAATGCGGTGGTACCGCCGTTGCCGAGGACGACCTCGTAGCCCTCGGGGAGGGAGAACAGATCCTTCAGACCACTGCGCACGCGTCCGACGACGTCCTTGACGGGCTTCTGCCGGTGGCTGGTGCCGAACACGGAAGCGCCGACGTCGACCAGGGATTGCAGCTGCTCGGGGCGAACCTTGGACGGGCCACAGCCGAAGCGTCCGTCGGCGGGCAGGAGATCGGCGGGAATGATCGGCAATTCGGCCATGGAGTAGCGCGTCCTAGCGTCGATGGAATATGGCACTGGACAGGGTAGTCGGGTGCCATACCAGCTTCGACTACCGGATCAGGTCCCAGCCTTCGACGGACTCGGGAGACCGCGGTTCGGGGCCGGTATAAAGGGCAGCAGGTCGGACGAGCTTGCCCAGTCGCTTCTGCTCCAGGATGTGCGCGCACCAGCCCGCGGTCCGTCCACAGGTGAACATGGCGGGCATCATGTGCGCCGGCACCTCGGCGAAGTCGAGGATGACCGCGGCCCAGAACTCGACGTTGGTTTCGATAGCTCGATCGGGGCGGCGTTCGCGCAGTTCGGTCAGTGCCGCTTGCTCGAGCGCCGCGGCGACCTCGTAACGCGGTGCGTTCAGTCTCTTGGCCGTGGCGCGCAGAACACGGGCCCGAGGGTCCTCGGCGCGGTAGACGCGGTGCCCGAAGCCCATGAGCTTCTCTTTTCGGTCCAAGATTCCGGTGATGAGAGCGCGTGCGTCACCGGTTCTCTCGACCTCCTCGATCATCGGCAGGACGCGGGCGGGCGCGCCGCCGTGCAGGGGCCCGGACATCGCACCGATGGCACCGGACAGGCAGGCGGCGACGTCGGCTCCGGTGGAGGCGATGACGCGCGCGGTGAACGTCGAGGCGTTCATGCCGTGCTCGGCGGCCGAGACCCAGTACGCGTCGATGGCAGCCACGTGAGCGGGATCCGGTTCGCCCTTCCACCGGACCATGAACCGCTCGGTGACGGTTGCGGCCTGATCGATGCGCGTCTGCGGGACCGCGGGCTGATAGATGCCACGGGCGGACTGGGCGACATAGGACAGTGCCATCACCGACGCGCGGGCGAGGTTGTCGCGAGCGGTCGTGTCGTCGATGTCCAGGACGGGTTGGTAGCCCCAGATGGGAGCGAGCATCGCCAGGCCGGCTTGCACGTCGACACGAACGTCACCGGTGTGGATGGGCAGCGGGAAGGGTTCGGCCGGTGGTAGTCCTCGACCGAACTCGCCGTCGACGAGCAGGGCCCAGACATCACCGAAAGTGACGTTCTGCGCGACGAGTTCCTCGATGTCGACGCCGCGATACCGCAGTGCGCCACCGTCCTTGTCGGGCTCGGCGATGTCGGAGGTGAACGCGACGACACCTTCGAGGCCGGAGACGAAATCCTCGGGAACTTCTTGAACAGCCATGGCCTGTGGACTCCCTCGTCGCAACTGCACCCGGCTCTGCGCCGCATCCGGGCGTACTTCGTCAGAACGATAGTCGGGTTCTACGCGGGAGTAGCGTCTGGGCTTGTGTCTGCAGATGAACAGCGCCTGGCGAACATGCGGGTGGACTACGGAGCGCCCGAGGACCTCGACGTCGATGCCTTGGGCGGCGGGTGGTGTTCGCTGGCGCAGCAGTGGTTGTCCGACGCGATAGCCGCGAATCTGCCCGAGCCCAACGCCATCGTGTTGGGGACGGTCGACGAGGCAGGTAGACCCGCCACCCGCACCGTGTTGTGCAAGGACTTCGACGCATCCGGGGTGGTGTTCTACACCAACTACGACTCGGACAAGGGCCGTGCGCTCACCGCGACGCCGTATGCGTCGATCACGTTCCCGTGGATCGGAATTGCCCGCCAGCTCACCGTCCGCGGCCCGGTGGTCAAGGTCGATGCCGAGACCACCGAAGCGTATTGGCGTACGCGGCCCCGCGGCTCCCAGCTGGGGGCATGGGCGTCCGAACAGTCGCGCCCGATCGGCTCGCGGAAGGATCTGGCTGCGCGACTGGCCGAGGTCACCGCGACGTTCGACGGAATCGAGGTGCCGGTTCCGCCGAACTGGGGTGGCTTTCGCGTCGAACCGGAGACCGTCGAATTCTGGCAGGGCCGAACGAGCCGCATGCACAACCGAATTCGCCTGACGGTGGCAAGCGGTGTGATCGAGCGTCTGCAACCGTGAGCGGGTTGCGCGGCATTCTTGCCGACACGACTCCGCTGAAGACTCCGGCCTACAAGCGGTTGTGGTTGGCGAACATCGTCACCGTCATCGGGGCGCAGCTGTCCATCGTCGCTGTACCGCAACAGGTTTTCCAGATCACGCTGAGTTCGGCCTACGTGGGCCTCACCGGTGTCTTCGCGCTGGTGCCGCTCATCGTGTTCGGTCTGTGGGGCGGGGCGCTGGCCGATGTGATGGACCGACGCACCCTGTTGATGATCACCACCTGCGGCCTGATCGGAACGTCGGCGCTGTTCTGGTTGCAGGCGTTCCTCGACCTGAACAATGTGTGGATCATCCTGGTGCTGTTGGCTGTTCAGCAGGCATTCTTCGCGGTGAATCAGCCGACGCGCAGCGCGATTCTCCCGCGAATCCTGCCTGGCGAGCAGCTGCCCGCCGCGAACTCGCTGAACATGACGGTGATGAACTTCGGCGCCATCGCCGGACCGCTCAGCGCCGGCATTCTCATCTACTACATCGGGCTCGAGACCCTTTATCTCATCGACACCATCGCACTGTTCGCCACTCTGTGGGCAGTGATCCGGCTGCCGGGGATTCCGCCTGCGAAGTCGGGTCAGCGCGCCGGATTGCGTTCGGTGTTCGACGGTTTCGCCTACCTCGCGACGCAGAAGGTGTTGCTGGCCTCGTTCGTCGTCGACATCATCGCGATGGTGTTCGGGATGCCCCGCGCGCTCTTCCCACAGATCGCGCACGAGAGCTTCGGCGATCCGGCGTCGGGCGGTCCGGTGTTGGGCATGCTGTTCGCAGCGATGTCCGCGGGCGCTGTGGTCGGTGGAGTGTTCTCCGGCTGGCTGCCCCGAGTGCGCAGGCAGGGCCTGGCGGTGCTGATCTGCATCGTCGTGTGGGGCGTGGCGATGATCGGCTTCGGTCTGGCCGTCGGCGCGGCCACCGACGGGGCCACCACCTTCGCCCTGTGGTTCGCACTGGCGTTCCTGGCCCTCGGCGGCGGAGCCGACATGATCTCCGCGGCCTTCCGCAGCACGATGCTGCAGCAGGTCGCCACCGACGAGATGCGCGGTCGCCTGCAGGGTGTCTTCATCGTCGTGGTCGCCGGTGGCCCGCGCGTCGGGGATGTACTGCACGGCGCAGCGGCCGCATCCGTCGGTACGGCGGCCGCAGCGGCGGGCGGTGGAGTGCTGGTCGTCATCGGGGTCTCGATCGCCGCGCTGGCACTTCCGGCGTTCATCCGCTACCGAGTGGGTGCGGTGGTAAAGAATGGCTCTCATGGCTGACGCGCAGACGTATTCGTTGACGAGCGGCAAGTATCGGGCAGACATCGCTGCCGTCGGAGCGGGCCTTCGGGCGCTCGAGTACGACGGCGCACCGCTCACCGAGACGTGGGAGGCGGGCTCGAAGCCGCCGCTGTCGGCGGGACTGGTGTTGGCCCCGTGGCCCAACAGGACGGCCGACGGCACGTTCACCTTCGAAGGCGTCGAGCATCGGTTGGAGATCACCGAGCCCGCTCGAAACAACGCCAGTCACGGATTCGTCCGACGCGTGGCGTGGACTCTCGTGGAGCACACCGACAGTCGCGTCGAGCAGAGTGTGGACATCGGTACGCATCAGGGTTGGCCGTTCTCGGTGACCGTCACCGTGGTGCACGAGCTGTCGGCGGACGGTCTCAACGTCACCGCGTCGGCGAAGAACACCGGTGATTCGCCCGCGCCCTACGGGATGGGTTTTCACACATTCGTCAGGGTGGGGGACGTGCCGCTCGACGAGTGCACGCTCGAGCTCTCGGCCGGGACGCGACTGCCGCTGGACTCGGTTCGTAATCTGCCCGTGGGCAATTCGGTGCCGACGGCCGATACCGAGTACGACTTCCGGCAGCCGCGAACGCTGCAGGGCGTGCAGCTGGACACTCCGTTCAGCGCGTCGCTTCCGGAGGCCGACGGCCGCGCGAACCATGTTCTTCGTGGCCCCGACGGCACCGCGACCGTGCTGTGGACCGACAGCAGCTTCGGTTGGGTTCAGGTGTTCACTGCCGATCCCGCCAACGATCAGGCCTATCCCGAGCGGGGACGGGCGTTGGCGATCGAGCCGATGACGTGCCCGCCCGATGCGTTGAATTCCGAAATCGATCTGATCGTGCTGGATCCGGGGCAACCCTGGTCCGGCACCTGGGGAATGAGGTACGAGAAGTGACCATTCTGGTGTGCGGCGAGGCGTTGGTCGATCTGGTCCCGGTGCACGAGGGGCCGCTGCTCTCGCCCAAACTCGGCGGCGGCCCGTTCAATGTCGCCGTCGCGATAGGTCGACTGGGTTCGCCCGTCGCATATCTCTCGCGGATCTCTCGCGACCCGTTCGGCGAGCAGATCCTGGCGAGTCTGCGCGACGCGGGAGTGGACACCACATGGGTGCAGCGCGGCGACGAGCCGACGACGTTGGCGATGACCACCCTCGCCGAGGACGGCAGCGCCGAGTACTCGTTCTACGCCGACGGCACGGCCGACCGCCTCGTCGCCGATCCCGGCGATCTGCCCGACGAGATCAGCGTGCTCTCGTTCGGCACACTGTCGCTGCTCTACGAGCCGGGCGCGTCGATGTACGCGGGCCTGCTGCACCGGGCCCGGGCGGCGGGCAAGCTCACGATGCTCGACCCGAACATCCGGCCGGCTGCGATCGACAGCACCAGCGGCGATATCACCGCCGACGGATTCCGTGACCGCTTCCGCTCGTGGTTGCCCAGCATCGACATTCTCAAGGTGTCCGAAGACGACGCGTACTGGTTGGGGCTCGGAACACAGGGCACCACCGTCGACGACTGGCTCGCGGCGGGGGTCACCGCAGTGGTCATGACTCGTGGCGGCGACGGAATTTCCGTGTTCACGGCACCCGCGGAGGCGTCGGGTACGGGAATTGTCACAGCCGAGGAGATCTCGGTGCCGGGTGTCGCGGTCGACGTCGTCGATACGATCGGCGCAGGTGACACGGTGCATGGTGCTCTACTGAGCTTTTTGCAGAAGGAGAGCATTATCACATCGAACGCGGTGAAAGAGATGAGCAAGCAAGATTGGCAAGAAGCGCTCGATTTCGCCGCAAAAGCAGCGGCAATCACGGTTTCTCGACCCGGTGCCGACCCTCCCTGGGCGTCCGAGGCGTCGAGAGACTAGTTTCACTATCGACGTTAGAACTGTCCGCTTCAAGTACGTGTCCGTTACACGAGTTCGAGAGGGACCATTCGTGCCCGCTGAGAATGATGCCAAAGCCACCCTCACCTATCCCGGTGGCGAGTACTCCATGTCGATTGCCGAGGCCTCCGAGGGCAACAACGGCATCGAGCTGGGAAAGTTGCTGGCCACCACCGGCTACACGACGTTGGACGGCGGGTTCGTCAACACCGCGTCGACCAAGTCGGCCATCACCTACATCGACGGTGACGCAGGCATCCTGCGCTACCGCGGTTACCCGATCGAACAGCTCGCGGGCAAGTCGTCGTTCATCGAGGTCAGCTACCTGCTGATCTACGGTGAGCTGCCGTCCGAGGATCAGCTCGAGAAGTTCACCGACAAGATCCGTCGGCACACTCTGCTGCACGAGGACCTCAAGCGGTTCTTCGACGGCTTCCCCCGTAACGCGCACCCGATGCCGGTGCTGTCGAGCGCCGTCAACGCGCTGTCTGCGTACTACCAGGATTCGCTCGACCCCAACGACCCGGAGCAGGTCGAACTCTCGACCATCCGCTTGCTGGCCAAGCTGCCGACCATCGCGGCGTACGCCTACAAGAAGTCCGTCGGTCAGCCGTTCCTGTACCCGGACAACTCCAAGAGCCTGGTCGAGAACTTCCTGCGTCTGACGTTCGGCTTCCCGGCCGAGCCGTACGAGGTCGATCCCGAGATCGTCAAGGCACTGGACATGCTGCTCATCCTGCATGCCGACCACGAGCAGAACTGCTCGACGTCGACGGTCCGCCTCGTCGGATCCTCGCAGGCCAACCTGTTCACCTCGATCTCCGGCGGCATCAACGCGCTGTGGGGCCCGCTGCACGGCGGTGCCAACCAGGCCGTGCTCGAGATGCTGGACAAGATCAAGGCCGAGGGCGGCGACGCTTCCGAGTTCCTGCGTCGCGTCAAGAACAAGGAAGACGGCGTCAAGCTCATGGGCTTCGGACACCGTGTGTACAAGAACTTCGACCCGCGCGCGACGCTGGTCAAGGAAACTGCGCACACGATCCTCGGCAAGCTGGGCAACGGCGACGAGCTGCTCGAGATTGCGCTCAAGCTCGAGGAGACCGCGCTCACCGACGATTACTTCGTCGAGCGCAAGCTCTACCCCAACGTCGACTTCTACACCGGTCTGATCTACCGCGCGATGGGCTTCCCGCCGCGCATGTTCACGGTGTTGTTCGCGATGGGTCGCCTCCCGGGCTGGATCGCGCACTGGCGCGAGCAGAACGAGGACACGACCGGCAAGATCGGCCGTCCGCGTCAGATCTACACCGGCTACACCGAGCGCGACTACCAGGACGTCAGCTCGCGCTAGATCTCGCTGTACCCAACGCCGCCGACTCCCATCAGGGTCCGGCGGCGTTGTCGTTTCTTGCGAACTCGAAGTTAGGGACGAGATTCGGTCGAATTCCGTCCATAACTTCGAGTTCGCGGCCCCGTCAGGCGTCGAAGTGCTTGCGGTTCTTCAACACCGGCAGAGTTTTGCGCACGGCGTCGACCAACTCGGTGTGGATGTCGATGGTCAGCATTCCTGGCGTCGTGTCGAGTTGACCGAGAATCTCGCCGGTGGGGGAGCAGACGATGCTGTGCCCGACGCCCAATGGCGCATTACCCACGGCAGCAGCGGGTTCGGCTTGATCGCAGGCTGCGATGAAGGTGGTCGAATCCAGGGCACGGGCGCGAGCGAGCAGGGTCCACTGATCGACTTTGCCGTCCCCCGATCCCCACGATGCCGGAACCACAACGAGTTCCGCGCCGAGGTCGCCGAGTTTCTGGAACAGCGAGGGGAAGCGGATGTCGTAGCAGGTGGCGAAGCCGACTCGAACTCCGGCGATGTCGACCACGAGAGGCTCCGAACCCGGTGCGACGGTATCGGATTCGGCGAATCCGAAGGCGTCGAACAGGTGAATCTTGTCGTAGCTCGCGTCGATTCCGGGGCCGGTGACGAGCAGGGTGTTCGTCACCCTGTCTTCTGCAGCGGGCGTGAACATTCCGGCGACGACGGTGATGCCGGCGGCGGACGCGATGTCACGCACCGCGTTCGCCCAGTCGCCGTCGAGGGGCTCGGCGAACTTGCGTATCGGCCCGCCGAAACACCGCATGGTCGCCTCCGGAAACACCACGAGGTCCGAGCCGGCGTGTGCCGCGGCACGGGCATGAGTGTCGATGAGTTCGAGGTTCTCGGCGGGGTGTTCGCCACTGGTGATCTGGGCGAGACTGACGCGGATCGTGTCGCTCATGCACTACATCGTATGCCCCGAGCTGCAGATGGTCCTGACCAGCGGATACGTGTCTTTTTCGGGTGCCAGCGCCCGTCGGCACCCGTCTACGACGTAGAGTCGAAGTGCTCAACGTCCAGACCATATCCATTCAGAGCACAACAGCCGGCGTCGGCGGGCCGGCGCAACCGCAGGAGACTTCAGTGACGAAGCCAGTAATCGAATTTCAGGCCGGACCCCCACCCGTGGACCTGGTGACGGTCGACCTCGTCGAGGGTGACGGCGCAGAAGCAGTGGCTGGAGGAAACGTCGAGGTGCACTACGTCGGCGTCGAGTTCGACTCGGGCGAAGAGTTCGACTCGTCCTGGAACCGTGGCGAATCCATCCAGTTCCCGCTGCGCGGACTCATCCAGGGCTGGCAGGACGGCATTCCCGGAATGAAGGTCGGCGGACGCCGTCAGCTCACCATTCCGCCGGAGCTCGCCTACGGCCCCGCAGGCGCAGGTCACCGCCTGTCCGGCAAGACGCTCGTGTTCGTGATCGATCTGCTCGACGTCAAATAACGGCGTTGCGTACCCGCTCGGCTTCGCGGGTTGCCGAGGCATTGGCAGTTCCCCCTCGGGAACCCGCGAGCTTGGCGTGAATGTGCTCGGCCACGGTGACCGGTTCGTACCGGGCCACGTCGCCGGGCTCGATGCAGGACGGCAGTGGCGCGATCACCGCGTCGAGGTTGCCGTCGTGGAAGAAGGCGGCCGAACGCCTGCGCTGGCTCGTCCCGTCGGTGATCGGCGGACGCACTCGATGCAGCGTCGACATCCAGCGATCGTTGGTCAGTCGGGCCGTCAGATCGCCCAGGTTCACCAGCATCGCTCCCTCGACGGGTTGCACGTCGTGCCACCGTCGGTCCGTGCCGAGAACCTGCAGACCGGGCACACGATCGGCCCACAACACCGTCACCAAGCCGTAGTCGGTGTGCTCGCTCATCCCCGTGAGCTCGGTGTCCGGCACATGCAAGCCGGGTTCGAGCGCGTAGTTGTTCATCCGCAGAGTGTCCAGCGATCGATCGGTGATGTCGGGGAACATGTTCGGTGATACCCCGAGTGCATCGGCGAACACGCTGGTCAGCGTCCGGGCTACGCGTGCTGCCTCGGCGAAATACTCTTCGACGGCGCGCTGGAACCCCTCAGAGTGGGGCCAGATGTTCGGCTCGCCCGTCCCGACGTTGAAGGCCTCGAACCAGTCGTTCATGCCCGTCGCCGATTCGACTCCCAGGCTCAGGCTCAGCGATTCGCTCTTGGGGGCGGTGTACCCGCGATTGCGTTCGGGTGGGCAGATGTAGGCCCGCTTAGCCGCCGAGTCGAGCCCGAAGAACGAATCCATCGCCGACGCGAGTCCGGCCACGGTGTCCTCGGGAACGCCGTGCCCGAGGATCTGCATGAATCCGACTGTGCTGCAGGCGTAATCGACGTCAGCTGCGAGGCTGCGCCGGCCGGTCCCGTCGGCCGCCGAGGTGGAATCACCGAAAACGTACGGCGAGATGTCGATGGTGGGGACGAAGAAATCCGACGACGTGTGCATGGGGTACATGATCGTCGGTTCGGATGGACCCGTAGGTTTCTCCCGCGTAAAGACTGCCGTACTTCAGCTGTCCTGCAGCTCCAGCACCAATCGGGCTCCGCCCAGCGGACTGTCGGTGAACCAGGCCCGCCCGCCGTGCAATTGGGCTTGCTGAGCCACCAGTGCCAGGCCGAGCCCGGAGCCGCCCTTGGCTGCTCGGGTGCCGCGCTCGAACCGGCCGAACACCGTCTCGCGTTCGTCGAGGGGAACGCCGGATCCGTTGTCGTCGATCAGGACACGTACCGTCGTACCCTCGCGCTCGGCGGTGATGACGATCGACGTCGCGTTGCCGTGCCGAACGGCGTTGCCGATCACGTTGTCGACGGCCAGTCGAAGGCCGGTCGGCAGTGCGCGCATCGTGATCTCGGAGTCGGCGGCATACTCCACGCGTATGTCGAGTCCCGGATGCAGTCGTTGCGCATCCTGGGCTGCGACGTCGCAGATGTCGATGATGTCGGTCTCGACTCTGTCGCCCTCACTGGACAATTCGCCCGAGGCCAGTCGTTCCAGGGCGGTCAGCGTGGTCTCCACTCGCCCCTGCGTCCGCTCGAGATCTCCCAGAATTTCCTGCTGCTGCGCAGGCTCGAGGTCGAGTGTTCGAAGCACCTCGATGTCGGTGCGCATCGCAGTCAGTGGGGTCCGCAGCTCGTGGGCGGAGACGGCCGCGAAGTCGCGTGCGGTGTCGAGCGCGGCGTTGGTGCGGTCCTGTGCCTCGTTCAGTCTGGTCAGCATGCCGCCGATCGCGACTGCGAGCGCATCGGCTTCGGTGACACCGGTGCGGGTTTCGGGTGCGGTCGGAGGTTGCGCGCTGACCTGCCGGGTCAACGTCACCAACGGTCTGACGGCTCTACCGCCGAAGAGCCAGCCCAGTCCGGTGGACACCGCGATCGCGGCCAGACCGAGCAGGATCACCTGCTTCTGTTGCTCGTCGGTGACCTGTTGCGCTTCGATGGCCGGCACGCCGATGGAAATCGAGATGGACGACACCGCTGTCGATACGGCGGTGTAGACCCGGAAGCGTTGCCCGTCGACGTCCACGGTCTGCGACCCGGTGTCGAGCGCGGGCAGCCGTGTCGGTGTGGACGCGACGACGATGTCGCCGCTGCGGATGGTGACGGCGAACGCGCCGGAGAGCTGATCGAGGAAGGCCTCGAGTGTCGTCGACGTCGGGACCAGCACCTGAGATGCCGTCGTCAACCGCTCGTCGAGCTGATTGACGTTGTTGCGCGAGATGGCGACCGAGGTGACCACCGAGAGCGCGGCGACCACGAGGGTGGCGCCGAGGGTCGTGGCGGCGGCCACTCGGGCGCGCAGCGAGAAGCTCATGCGGCGTCCCGGACGACGAAGCCGACGCCGCGGACCGTGTGCAGGATGCGCGGCGACCCGTCGGCCTCTAGTTTGCGTCGCAGATATCCGACGAACACGTCGACGACGTTGGTGTCGGCGACGAAGTCGTAGCCCCAGACCAGTTCGAGCAGTCGTTCACGCGTGAGAACGACGCCCTTGTTGCGGGCCAGGATGGCCAGCAACTCGAATTCTCGCTTGGTCAGGTCGATGTCGGCTCCGCCGCGGTGGACGCGATAGCCGGGGATGTCGACCACCAGGGTTCCGACGGCGACGGCGGAGTTCGGTGCGCCCGAATCTGCTACCGGCACAACCGGACCGGTGCCGCGTCGACGCAGCATGGCTCGGATCCGTGCGACGAGCTCGGCCAACACGAACGGCTTGGTGAGGTAGTCGTCGGCACCGGATTCGAGTCCGGCGATGCGATCGTCCACCGAACTGCGGGCGCTGAGAACACAGATCGGAATGTCGTTTCCCATGGCACGCAACGCGGTCACCACGCTGGCACCGTCGAGCACCGGCATGTTGATGTCGAGCACGATGGCGTCGGGCACCGACCGCGACACCACGCCGAGCGCCTCCGCGCCGTCCGATGCGGTGATGACGGTGAACCCGGACAGGCGCAGTCCGCGTTGCAGCGACGACAACACGTCTGCGTCGTCGTCGACGACGAGAACGGTGGCGGGGGTGCTCGGCGATTCGGTCACCGGACCAATGCTATGCAACCCAGCTGTCGACGGTGGTGCGGCGTTCCTCGGGCGTCTTGGCGAAGAAGTCCTCGAGGGCACTGCGGCGGCCGGTGTCGGCGTCGAGTGACCAGGCGAGAGCGGGTGCCTTGGCGTAGAGCTGCTCGTAGTACTTCTCGAACGTGCAGGTGCTGTCGATCAGGGAGAGGGCACCGGGGAAGGGGCGGGTGTTCGTCATGATGTTCTCCTTGTCTGTTCGGTATAACCCAAGGTAGAGGTCGTTGTTGCGGCCTTGGTGAGTCGTCGTTGGCGGTTCTCTGAGAATCGAACGGTCAAGGGCGGGGATTGCTCGGAGCGGGGGTGGGTAAGACTGGAAGCATGTCGATCGTCTGGTTTCGCCGTGATCTCCGTCTGGGGGATCTGCCCACAATCACCGCCGCTGCCGAGTCGGGAGATCCGGTGCTCGGGCTCTTCGTGCTCGACGACCGTCTGCTGAAGCCGTCCGGCGGGCCGCGTAAGGACTTCCTGTTCCGCTCGCTCGAAGCTCTCGACGAGCAACTCGGCGGACGGCTGATGGTCGTGCACGGTGACCCCGAGACGGTGGTCCCGAAGGTGGCGAAGGCGATCGGGGCCGAGGACGTACACATCAGTGCCGACTACGGCCCGTACGGGCGCGAGCGAGACAAGCGGGTGGGCGAGAAGGTGACCCTGGTCGAGACCGGGTCACCGTATGCGGTCGCCCCCGGGCGGATCGTCAAGAACGACGGGGAACCGTACAAGGTGTTCACGCCGTACTCACGCCAGTGGATGGAACACGGGTGGCGCGGTCCAGCGGACACCTCGGCCGACTCCGCCGACTGGATCGACCCGGACGAGGTGAAAGGCGTTCGGCGCGTGAAGATTCCCTCCGAGAATGAGGCGTCCGACGCGGCAGCGGGTGAGGCGGCCGCCTCGAAGCAGTGGAAGGAGTTCCTCGACGAGGTTTCTGCGTACGACGACGAACGCAACCGTCCCGACCTCGACTCGACGAGTCGGATGTCGGTACATCTGAAGTACGGCACCATTCACCCGCGAACGATGTTGGCCGACCTGGGAAAGCTCCGCAACGAGGGCGCGGCGTCGTATCGCCGACAGATCTGCTGGCGAGACTTCTACGGCGACATCCTCTTTCAGCGTCCCGACAGTGCGCGTGAGAACTACGTCAAGAAGTTCGATGCGATCGAACTGGACTCGGGCAAGCATGCCGACGAGTTGTTCGACGCCTGGTGCAAGGGGGAGACGGGCTTCCCGATCGTCGATGCCGGTATGCGGCAGCTGAACTCCGAGAAGTGGATGCACAATCGGGTCCGGATGATTGTCGCGTCGTTCCTGGTCAAGGATCTGCATCTGCCGTGGTGGCGGGGCGCGCGATACTTCATGCAGCATCTCGTGGACGGAGATCTGGCCAGCAATCAGCACGGCTGGCAGTGGACCGCGGGAACGGGGACCGACGCGTCGCCGTACTTCCGAGTGTTCAATCCCATCACCCAGGGCGAGAAATTCGATCCCACCGGCGAGTACGTGCGGCGTTGGGTGCCGGAACTACGCGGTGAAGAAGGAAAAGCCGTGCACACGTTGAAGTTCGGCCGGCCCAAGGAGTACCCGGAGCCGATCGTCGACCACAAGCACGAGCGGGAAGTGGCGATCGCGCGGTTCAAGGCCTTGTAAGAGCTCAACGCTCGAACGGAGCCTGCGGAGTGACCCCTATCTTCTGCGGGACAACCCGACTCCCACCAGGCAGATCACTCCGCCGACCACGGCGAGGTAGTGCGGAACCTCGCCCAGCAGCAGCCAGGCCAGAACGATCGTGATCGGTGGGACCGCGTACGTGGTGATCCCGAGCTTGCCCGCGTTCATTCGCGTCAACGCGTAGGCCCAGGTGCTGAAGGCCAGTGCAGTCGGGACGAGACCGAGGTAGATCAATCCGCCTGTGGCACCGGCAGAAGCGGACCCGAGGTCGTCGAGCAGAGCCGGTGCGAACGGCAGCGTGCAGACCACGCCGATGGTGCATGCCATCCACGTGACCTGAAGTCCGGGGATGGTGCGCAGCACGGGCTTCTGGCTGAGCACCCCGATCGCGTAGGTCACCGCGGATACCAGACACAGTGCGATGCCGAGGAAGTCGGCGTCGGTCTTGGTCGTGGACGTGGTGGTCACCGCCGTGACGACGCCTACCATGACCGCTCCGGCGAACGCGATACCTGCGCCGATCACCAGCCCCCTCGGGAAGCCTTCGCCCAGAAGCAGACCCGCGAACAATGCGACCAGAATCGGACCGATCTGAATGATCATCGACGTCGTACCGGCATCGACGCGTTGCTCGGCGGCATTGAGGGCGACGTTGTAGATGCCGAACCAGAACACGCCGATACTGACGATCTGCAGCCACTGCGTGCGGTTGGGCTTGACCCATTGTCTTTTGGCCAGAACTATCGCGCCGAGTGCCACAGATCCGATCAGCAACCGGCCGAGCGCGAGCGGGCCTGCCCCGAAGGATTCGCCGACACCACGGATGGCCACGAATGCCGATGCCCACGAGATCACCGTGATGGTGACGGCTCCGAGCGCAAGCCAATCGACGGCTGGACGTGTGTCGAGATCTGTCATGAGCACGACGCTATCGCGCGCGAACGACCCCTGGCGCGCGGATTTCGGCCATCGTTGCTCGAATTAGCGTCTCGCTACCTGCCGAGCAACTTCTCCAGCGCATCGAGTACCGCCGGATCCTCGATGGTCGACGGCACGCCGTATTCCTCACCGGCGACGATCTGCCGCATCGTCTTCCGTAGGATCTTCCCCGAGCGGGTCTTCGGCAGCGCGCCGACGATCGTCACGTCGCGGAACGTCGCGAGTGCGCCGATCTGATCGCGCACCATGGCCACCAGTTCGGTACGCAGCTGCTCCTCGGTGATGGTCTCCCCGGCCTTGAGCACCACGTAGCCGCTGGGGCGCTGGCCCTTGAGGTCGTCGTGGATCCCGATGACTGCGCATTCGGCAACCGCGGGGTGACCGGCCAGTACCGCCTCCATCGATCCGGTGGAGAGGCGGTGTCCGGCCACGTTGATGACGTCGTCGCTGCGGCCGAGGACGTAGACGTAGCCATCGGCGTCGATGTACCCGGAATCTCCGGTCAGGTAGTAGCCCGGGAAGGTGTCCAGATACGAACGCTGGAAACGTGATTCGTCGTGCCACAGTCCCACCAGGGCCCCCGGTGGCAGTGGCAGCTTCACGACGATGTTGCCCTCGGTGCCGGCCTCGACCGGGTTGCCCGAGGCGTCGAGGATGCCGACCTGGAACCCGGGAACCGGTACCGTCGGCGATCCCGATTTGATCGGAAGTGGTTCGAGGCCGCGAAGATTGGCGCAGATAGCCCAGCCGGTTTCGGTTTGCCACCAGTGATCGACCACGGGGCGGTCCAGTGTTCGCGAAATCCACTCGTAGGTATCGGGATCGAGGCGCTCACCCGCGACGAACAGTGTCTGCAGGGACTTCACGTCGTACTTATCGAGCTCGGCGGCGTGCGGGTCCACCTTGCGGATGGCACGCAATGCCGTCGGCGCGGTGAACAACGCGCGGACGCCGTGATCCTGGATCACCCGCCAGAATGCGCCCGCATCGGGAGTTCCGACGGGCTTGCCCTCGTAGAGAACCGTTGTGGCACCTGCGAACAGCGGTCCGTAGACGATGTACGAGTGCCCGACGACCCAGCCGACATCGGACGCCGTCCACATCACCTGACCGGCACCCACGTCGTAGATGTTGCGCATCGACCACGTCAACGCGACGGCATGACCGCCGTTGTCACGCACCACACCCTTGGGCTTTCCGGTCGTGCCCGAGGTGTAGAGGATGTACAGCGGATCCGTTGCCTGCACCGAAACCGGTTGGGCTGCGGTGGCGTCGGCGATGAGGGTGTCCCAGTCCAGCCAGTCGTGGCTGCCGGGGACGCCGTCGCGGGTTTTCACGATCACTGCGGGTTGTTTCGCTGTCGTCAGCGTCAGAGCCCGCTTCACCAAGGGGAGGTATTCGATGACGCGGCCCGGCTCGAACCCGCCGCTGGCGGTGATCAGCAGGACCGGCTCGGCGTCGTCGATTCTCGCCGCGAGCTCCTTGGCCGCGAAACCGCCGAATACCACCGAGTGCACTGCGCCGAGCCTGGCGCACGCGAGCATGGCGATGACGGCCTCGGGAATCATCGGTAGGTAGATCACCACGCGGTCGCCTGAGGAGACGCCGTTGAAGCTGAGCACCCCGGCGAAACGAGCGACCTGATCGAGCAGTTCGGCGTACGTGTAGCTGCGGGTGACTCCGAGCATCGCCGAGTCGTAGATCAGCGCGGTCCGATCGCCGAGCCCGGCGTCGACGTGTCGGTCGAGTGCGTTGAAACAGGTGTTCAGTCGGGCCCCGGGAAACCACTGCGAGCCGTCGAACGCGGTGGTGGGAGGCGTGTCCCAGTCGACTCCTGCCGCGGCATCGAGCCAGAACTGCTCACGGTTGTCGACACTGTCGTCGAAGGCCTGCAGATACTCGCCACTCATGTCACCGAGCCTAGTTGGGCGCGTGCTGCCGTTTCGGGTTATCGACAACGGGGCGCGTGCGTAGCGTCCGGAGTATTTCGCGGCCGCCGTAGAACGCCGCGCTGGCCGCGAACATGCCAGCCACCAACAGCAGCCATCGCATCGCGTACGGCTCTTGCGTCTGACCCGTGGCGGCCTCGTACGTCTCGCTCCCGTGGGCGAAGATCCCCGGTGCGAAGAGCAGCAGGCTCAGTCCCGCACCGAGCGCAGGGATGCGAACCGCGTTGACGAACCTGCCGAGTCGAGCAACCAGAGTTCTGTCGAGCACGGCGTACAGCGGAAACAGGATCGCATCGTGAACTACGGCCGCGCCGACGAACCAGAGCCCGATGGACTGCCACCACGCGTCGGTGTTCCACAGGGCCGGAAAGCCGATCGTCAGGACCACCGCGCCGGACAGGGCGAGACAGAAGGCCGTGACCGCGAGATGCATCGGGCCTGCGCCGTACCTCGCCCGAAACGTACTCATGCTCCCTCCCCGAAGAATTCGACGGATTCGATCCATTTGGTGGCATGCACTCCGGGTATCGCCGGCATCATGATCCGAGCGGGATAGCCATGATCGAGGGACAGGTCGGCCCCGTTCACCTTCAGTGCGAGAAGCGAATCGGGATGCATCATCTGGTGTCCCCCGAAGGTGACTCGGTTGAACGACCCGACGGGTTCGAGCGAGCGCACCTCACCGGTATCGGCGGTATCGATGCCCACGAGCACTGCCAAATCGCGCAGCGGAACACCGGTCCACGTCTGTACCGTCGACCAGCCTTCGACGCAGGAGATCGGGAGTTCGACGGTATGCAGGTTCATCTGCTCGAGTTGAGCTCGACTGAGTACTACCTCGGTACCGCCGGCCATCACGGTCAGCCGCCACGCATCCGACGTCATCGCCTCGGTGACGCCCGCGGACTGCGCGGTGCGGTTGATCTGGAAGTCGTTGGGTCCGTCGCCGTACGAACGCCCTCGGGGGAGCAGGAGTGCCGCCCCTCGCAGTGGTCCGCCCGTGGTCTGCCCGACGCTGAGGACTGCGACGAACAACGCGCTGCCGCCCACCAGAGTGAGGGCTCCGCGTCTGCTGATCGTCGCCGGAGCGGCATCGGTTGCAGCAAGGCCTGATTCATCGTCGGCGTCGGGCACCGTGTCGGCCACCTTGATGCGCATCAGTTCCAGGAACGGTCGGGTTCGGAGCGCCGTCACCATTGTCGGAAATTTCAGCACCACGTGGGCGACGAAGCCGGCGACGAACACCCAGGCTCCCCAGTAGTGCGCGGTGTAGAAACTGAATCCGAAGATGTAGTCGTACTGAATGTTCAGCACACCGGTGATGATCTCGAAGAGAATGCCGCCGACCAACGCCAGCAACGACAGCCGCTCGAGCAGGTGCGCAACACTGCGTACCGGTGGCATCTCGATCAGCTTTGGAATCACCGACCACAGCTTGGCCAGCACTATCGGCACCATGACGAGCCCGAGTCCCACATGGAGGCCCTGGGTGAGCCGGTAGAGCCAGGCGGGTTCTGTCGGCCAGTCGAACGCCGGTATCCGTAGCCACCCGACGTCGCCCGGCATGGCCTGGCCGAACTGAGGACCGTAGGCGGCCCAGGAAATGAATCCGGTGATCGTCACGATCGGCAGAACGACGAGCAGGACGGATGCGAGGACCGACGTGAACCAGACGCCGCGGATCGGGCTTCGGAACGTGGGAATTCGTTGCATTCTGGTTCCCGTCTCCAACTTTGTACCCAGTAGTACAAACTGTGAGTTCGAGGTTAGCGCACCGGGGGTCCTTCCGCCAGGGTTCGTCCGGCGCCGGTTCTCAGGTTGCGCGCCTACGCAATGTGGCAACTGCTGCGTCCAGCGTGTCGCGCAGCGGTCGCACATCGCCCGCGATGCGGGCGATCAGCATGCCGCCTTGCAGTGAGGCGATCAAGGTGGCGGCCGCGGCGGCCGGATCGGTCGCGACGTCGAGTTCGCCTCGGTCGATCATGCGCCGAAGTCCCTGCTCCAGCGGTTGCTCCCAGCGCCGGAACGCGGCATGAAGGCTGGGAACGAACGCTGCATCGTTCTTCAGTTCTGCAGCAAGTGAGCCGAGGGGACACGAGAACGGCCCACCTGGTTGTTCGTGATTTCGAACGATCTCAGCGGCCCAGGCGTCGATGTCGTCGAGGCTGTCGATATGGGCCAGGCGTGGCTGGGCGGCGAGGACGCGCTCGAGCTGACGTGCGATAACGGCCTCGACCAGGTCCGACTTGTCGGAAAAGTAGTGGTACAGCTGCGACTTCCCGGTCTCGGAGGCAGCGAGGACGTCGTCGAGAGTGGTTCCCGCTACACCGTGGTCGTACATCATCGATGCTGCGGCGTCGACGATCGCAGCTCTGGTTCGCCTGCCCTTGGCCGTTCTCGGCAGCTCCTTGCTCACGGGTCCTCGGCTCCTCGGTCGATGCTGTGAACAGCGAGTTCGGTGAACACTCGGCCGTTCGACTCGATTGTTCGGCGGACTCGAAGGCCCGCAGTCACCGCCAGCGCGTACAGCGCACTCGCGCCGACGCTGGCCCAAGTGAACCATTCGCCCACCGAATCGCCGGTCTCCCATCGAACCATTCGGTTCCGATCGTCCACCTCGGACGTGGGCTCGACTTCCACGATGGCGGTCCCGCTCTCGTGCAGCAGTCTTCGTACGGTCGTCAACAGTGCGGCAGGATCGCCGCCGATGCCGATGTTCCCGTCCGCGAGTAGTACGTGGGACCACTGGCCTGCACCCGGTATCGCAGAGAAGATGTCGCGCTGCATCGCGAGCCCGCCGCGATGGTTGGTCATCTCCACGGCTACCGAGGACGTGTCGACCCCCAGTGCGGGAACGCCGGCTCGGGTGAGCGCTTCGGTCAAACGCCCTGGTCCACAGCCGAGATCGAGGGTGGGGCCGGTGCAGAAGGCAATGGAGGCTTCGTCCGCTCGGATGTCTTCGACCGTCGAATGGGTTCCGCCCATCCAGCGCGCGATCGGCAGTTCGGTGCGGCGGCCGTCGTAGTCGGAGATCCACGAGGGTAGGCCTGCTCGGCCGCGTCGATAGACGTCGTCTGCAATCACCCGGTCGAATGTACCAGCGAGTACAGGGTGCGGCTTGGCATCAATTTTCGATGCATTGCCGTCAAGATTGCGTCAACACCTCTGCCCGACGCCTCCGCGCGACGCAAGACTACTTCTCATGACACTTCTCGACATGCTTCCGTCCCTCGGTGCCGCATACGTTTCGCGGTGCGATCCAGCGCTCTGGCCTGCAGAGACGCACTGCGTCTGCGGCCGCATCACCGTCGACGGCGTCGCGCTGGAGGATCTGGCCGATGCGCAGGGCACTCCGGTGCAGTGGGGCTCGATTCTGGTCACTCGGGTGCGTTCGGTGATCGCGGGCGAGGTGGGCGTCGACGCCGAGTTCGCAGATCTGCTGCAGGCTGTGGTGGTCAATCGGCATTCGGTGGGTGCTGTGGTCAAGGTCGATGTGCACAGCCCAGGGCGCAGTTGCGTGAGTCCGGTCGAGTTGCCGGCCGACCTGCGTGCCGGTGATGTGCTGGCGCTCGTGACCTCGCAGGTGCACGAAAACTCGTAGTGGGGGGTCGAGGTTCCGCTCACGACGTGACTCCCAGCTTTCGGTAGCGGCCGAGTCTGGACCGCGTCCTGCTGGCAGCGTCGACGGTCGACAGCGCGTGTAATTCTCGGACAATGGCATCGGCGATGCGACCGGAAAATGCGGCCGGCTCGTCGGCGGCGTCGGGGAGTTCGGGGACGATCGCGTCGACGATGCCGTCGCGCAGCAGGTCGACCGAGCGGATGCCTTGCGCCTCGGCCATATCCGGCGCGTGAGCGGTGTCCCGGTGCACGATGGCACTGGCACCCTCGGGCGGAAGCGGTGCGAGCCAGGCATTCTGGGCACACAGCACGCGATCGGCTGGCAGCAGTGCGAGCGCTCCTCCGCCGGTGCCCTGGCCGAGCAGCACCGACACCGTCGGGGTATCGATGGTCACCAGGTCGGAGATCGAGCGCGCGATCTCGGGTGCCAGACCGCCCTCCTCGGCTTCTTTGGACAGCGCAGCGCCGAAGGTGTCGATCACCAGCACCAGCGGGATGCGAAGTTCCTCGGCCAGGCGCATGCCGCGTCGTGCCTCTCGCAATGCTGCCGGACCCATGGTGGCGGTGGCGGTGCTGCTGCTTCGGTCGTTGCCGAACAGGACACAGGAGATCCCTCGGATTCGGCACAGCGACAACAGAATCGACGTGTCGGCCTCGCCCTGACCGGTGCCGCTGAGTGGAACGTGCTCGCTGGCAGCGTGTTCGATGAGTTGCCGAATTCCGGGGCGATCCGCGCGACGCGACGACTGCACCGAATGCCACGCCGACTGCTCCGGTATCTCGGTCGACTCATCGACCGTGAGATCGGGCCACACGGTGGCGTCGACTATCACTCGAAGCGCGCGAACCAGCAAGTGGCGCAGTTGATCGACCGGCACCACACCGTCGATCACGCCGTGCTGGTAGAGGTTCTCGGCGGTCTGGACGCCCTCGGGAAATGGCTTGTCGTACAACGCCTGATAGACGCGTGGTCCGAGGAACCCGATGAGGGCTCCGGGTTCGGCGACCGTGACGTGAGCGAGCGATCCCCAGGATGCGAACACGCCGCCGGTGGTCGGATTGCGGAGGTACACCAGGTACGGCAGGTGCGCCGCCTTGTGCGCTGTGACGGCCGAGGCGATCTTGACCATCTGCACGAAGGCCAACGTTCCCTCCTGCATACGCGTGCCGCCGGAGGTGGGGGAGGCGATCAGCGGCAGCTTCTCGGCCGTGGCGCGTTCGATCGCGGAGGTGATGCGCTCGGCCGCGGCAACGCCGATCGATCCGGCGAGAAAGGCGAACTCGCAGGCGATGATCACCACGCGTCGACCCTCGATGGTGCCCTCGCCCGTCAGCACCGACTCGTCGACGCCGCTCTTCTCCCGAGCCTTGGTCAGGTCCCTCAGATAGGACTCCCCAGGATTGACGTCCACCGGCGTGGCGTCCCAGGACACGAACGATCCGCCGTCGAGAACGGAATCGAGAATCTCGGCGGCGGACGTCCGTGGGTTCATGGAAGAACCCTAGCGAGCAAACGCTTCCTTCCACGAGACGGTCTTGCCGATCCGAAGAATGGAACGCTGGTAGATCTTCGCCGCGCCCATGGCCAGGATTGCTGTGGTGATGACCATCAGGACTGCCGAGCCGACGATCTGCACTGGCGAGGTGACCCCGGCCGCGATACGCAGCGGCATCATGATCGCGGAGAACGGAGGAATCCAGCTCAGAGTGTTGGCGAGGGTGCTCTCCGGATCACTGACGGAATAGAAGGCCGCGAAGAACATCGCCATGATCAGGATGAGTAGCGGCATGGTGGTCGAGTTGACGTCCTCCTGCCGCGAGACCATCGAGCCGCCCGCCGCGTAGAGCACCGCGAAGAAGGCAAAGCCCAAGATGAACCAGGCCAACGTGGCAGCGAAGACACTGACGGCGGCACCGGTGACGGTGAGGACGCCTGTGCCCAATCCTGCACCCACACCGGCTATTCCGTACAAGGCAAGCTGCAGGATGCCGACCGCGCCGATACCGAGGATCTTTCCCCAGAGCAACTGCAGGGGGCGGACGGTGGAGAGCAGCAGTTCGACCACGCGAGACGACTTTTCTTCGACGACGCCCATCGCGACGTACATGCCGAAGCCGATGATCTGGGCGTAGAGCAGGAACACTGCGGACAACGCCAGAGCTGTCCTCTGGCCGGCCTCGGGATCCGGCGGATCGATAGCGTCGACGGTGACTCTTGCGGCACTTGTCGCTACCCCGAGCTCGTTCTGATCGACACCCTGTTGCGCCAGTGCGAGATTGGTTGCCTGCGTTGCAACACTGCCTTCGACGACGGCGCGCAACGTGCCGGTCAGGTCGGACTCGGTGACGGCGGTGTAAGCACCGTCGGTTCCGTCCGGAACCAACGCCACGTCGAGATCTCCCGATTCGACGCCGCTGCGTGCGGCCGCCGCGTCGGCGATCTCGCGCACCTCGACCGGAGACCCGACGGCGTCGCCGGTCGCTTCCACGACGGCCGCTATGGACTGGTCTCCGGCGATGCCGACGACGTCACGCTCTTCGTCACCGCTGCCGGAGAAGATCGAGAACGCGATGATGCCGCCGACGATGACGGCCAGGATGATCACGTTGCTGATGACGAAGCTCTTCTTCATCACCTGAACGGTGAACTCGCGCTTGGCTATCAAGGACACTGCGCTGAAGGAGTTCAGTTGGGAGCTCATGCCACTACCGCCTCTCGGAACAGGTCGCTCAGGGAAGGTTTCTGGATGGAGAATTCGTGTACCGGACCGGTTGCCAGTGCGGCCCGCAGGATCTCCTGATCGTCGGCCCCGGGTGCCAAGCCCAGGACGGTGACGCCGTCACTGTGGCCGAGCGTGCTCACCCCGGCGATGCCCGACGCCCATCCGGGGGCAGCGTTCGGTGCATGGACGCGTAGTTGCGCATCTCCCGAACCGCGTAGCTCGTCGACCGTCCCGACGGCCTTCATCGAGCCGGCGGCGATGATGCCGACGCGGTCGCACAGGCGTTGCACCAGATCGAGCTGGTGGCTCGAGAACACCACCGGCACTCCGGCAGCGGCCTTTTCGCGCAGTACCTCGCTCATCACGTCGACGGCAATCGGGTCGAGTCCGGAGAACGGCTCGTCCAGAACCAGAACTGCGGGGTCGTGCACCAGCGCGGCCGCCAACTGCACGCGCTGCTGGTTGCCCAGGCTCAGTGCGTCGACGGTGTCGTTGACGCGCTGATCGATACCGAGACGTTCGGTCCAGCGGATCACGGCTGCCTTCGCGTCCTTGGACGACAGGCCGTGCAGCTCGGCCATGTACGCAAGTTGCGGACCGACTTTCATCTTGGGGTAGAGGCCGCGCTCCTCGGGCATGTAGCCGATGGTGCGACGGACGTCGAGGTCGACGGGCTTGCCGCCCAACAGAACCTGGCCGGAATCTGCCGACAGGACTCCCAGCGCGATGCGCATCGTGGTGGTCTTGCCCGCGCCGTTGCTGCCGACGAAGCCGAACAGCTCGCCCGGGCGGACGTCGAAGCTGAGGTTGTCGAGGGCGATCTTGTCGCCGTACCTCTTGGAGACGGAGTCGATCGTGAGGGTGCTCATGGTGCCCTTTCGGTCTCTGTTTCGGGATCGAAATCTTCGGTGTCTTCGAGTTCGGGGTCGGGAGTGATCCAGGCGAGAATGACTGCGGGTGCGCACCCGCCGGCCAGCAGCGCAGCGAGAGTCCACAAACCTCCGGCGTAAGCGAGGTTCTCGTTGTCGTACGCTCCCGACAGCACGATCAGGACCAGGATTGCCACCATCACCAGCGCCTGGCTGACCGTGAGGCCGATCGAGCGTGCTTCGTTGCGCTGCTGCACTTCCCATTCGTCGAGTGCGCCCACCGGTGCATCGCTGTGGCGACGGGACACTGTTTGCAGCATCGTCCACGTGACGAGAAACAGCACGGTGGCCGGGATCCATGCGATCGGTGCCCACCTGGAGAACAGTGACCAAACCGCAATCACCAACAGGGTGAGCAAGGACGCCATCAGCAAGACTGCGAGTATGCGTCGACGTTTCTGCGTGCGCCAATTCGGAAGCCAGTGACGGGTTTTCGCGTCGTTCTCCATGAAGCGCCGCGTGCGATGCGCCTGGTAGCGGGTGAGGATGTCGGAGCTGGGCGTGTTCATCGATCCTTCTCCCTTCGGAAGAGTTCGGCCGAGAGTGGTCCGAGTTCGGTGCGCGAGAACACTGCTTCGATCGGCAGATCGAAGACGTCGCAGATGCGCATCGCGAGGTCGAGGCTCGGGTAGTGGTCGCCTCGTTCGAGGGCGCCCACTGTCTGGGGATTCACTTCGACGAGTTCGGCCAGTTGCGCGCGGCTCATCTTTCGTTCTGCCCGCAGAACACCCACCCTGTTGAAGATCGGGAGCGCGGTACCGCGCTTGACTGGGCTCATGACAATGAAGTGTTGTATAAACCCAACGATCTGTCAACGGGTAATAACGGATTGCTTGAGCCGGCTACGTTTCCTGTTGCTCCCGGGCGTCGGCGACGATGGCGCGCATGGTCGTCAGAAACTCGTCGATCGTCGCCCGCTGCTCGGGTGTGAAGCGTGCGAGTTCGTCGACGGCCCGACCGATGACGGGGCCGAAGAAGCTCGTGCCGAGTTCGGCTGCATGTGCGGTGACACGTAGCAGGACTCTCCGGCGATCGGCTGGGTCGGATTCACGTGATACCAACTTGCGCTTGGCTATTCGATCGACCAGGGCGGTGACCGACGCGGATTCCAGGCCCAGCTGTCCGCCGAGCCAGCCGGGTGTGGCGCGCGTCCCGGCTCGGTCCGCATCCAGTAGGCAGATCAGCGCGCGGATGTCTGTCGGGTGAAGTGAGTGCTTCTGGGCGAAGTCTGCGCCGAGGAGATCGAGCTCGACGGTCAGTGCTCGCAGCTGATGCACGGCGGCGACAGGTTCGGTCATGTGCTGATCCCTCGGGAGATGCTGGACGAGAAGTCTCTCCATTGTCTATTATCTCGACCATCGAGAGAATAGAGGGTTGCAGTGACGCTGGAAAAATTCTTCTCCGCCTACGACCGAGTGCTGCAGCAGTGGCCGGCTGATACCCAGGCCATCGACGTGAATACGGTGCACGGCACCACACGAATCAACGCCTGCGGACCCGTCGACGGCCCGGCTCTGGTCCTGTTGCCCGGGGCCGGTGCGACGTCGACCGTGTGGTTCGCCAACGTTGCGGCGCTCTCGCAGCGATATCGGGTGTACGCGGTCGACCTCATGGGCGACGTCGGGCGCAGCGTTCCAGGCAAACAGTCCATCGACTCGGTGGACGAGCTGCTGAATTGGTTGACGGCGGTGCTGGATGAGCTCGATCAGCCCACCGCGGCGCTCTGCGGACATTCCTACGGCGCAATGATCGCTCTGGCCTACGCCCTGCGCAACGAAAGCCGCGTCGACGCGCTCACCTTGCTCGATCCCAACGCCTGCTTCGGCTCCATGAGTCCGCGGTACCTGCTGCATGCCCTGCCGATCCTGCTCGCTCCCAACGCGAAACGGCAGCGGCGCTTCGTAGCGTGGGAGACCGATGGCCTGGCTTTGGATTCCGACTGGCTCGACGTGCTCGCGCTCGGTGCCGCACATTTCCCGACGGCGAAGACCATCGTTCCGAAGCGGCCGAAGCCTGCTGCGTTCGAGAACTTCGATGTGCACACCACCGTGGTCCTGGCCGGGAAGGGGAAGGTGCACAACGCCGCTGGCATCGAAGCGGCTGTGCATGCCGTTCTGCCGAGTGCGAGGACGGTGATACTCGAGAACGCCACGCACCACGGGCTGCCGATGAATCCCGCCGCCGAGGTGAACGAAATTCTGCTTAGTTGAGATGAATCGGGTGCAGCTGACCGCGCTGACCGCGGTCAGCTGCACCCGATTTCGACCCCGCGACTACAGTTCCGACAGCTGTCCGTCGGCCATGGTCCAGTGGCGAGTGCTGCGGACCGTGTCGAGCATTCTGCGGTCGTGGGTCACCAGCAGCAGTGTGCCCTCGAAGTTCTCCATCGCGCGTTCGAGTTGTTCGATGGCAGGTAGGTCGAGGTGGTTGGTCGGCTCGTCGAGCACCAGCAGATTGACTCCGCGGGCCTGCAGCAGTGCGAGTGCCGCTCGGGTTCGTTCACCGGGCGAGAGGGAGGATGCAGGCCGCAGTGCATCGTCGCCGCGTAGACCGAACTTGGCCAGCAGGGTGCGGACTTCGGCGTCCGGCCACTCAGGGACTGCGGCACTGAGGGCGTCGGACACTGTGCCCTCGCCGACGAAATATGCTCGCGCCTGGTCGATTTCACCGACGGCGACTCCGGAACCGAGAGAGGCCGTGCCCTCGTCCGGGCTGAGCCTGCCCAGCAGAACCGACAGCAACGTCGTCTTGCCGGAGCCGTTTGGCCCCGTGATCAGAATTCGATCGCCCCAGTCGATCTGCGTCGTCACCGGGCCGAACGTGAACCCGGATCGCCGTACGAGAGCACCGTCCAACACCGAGACGACGGTGCCGCTACGGGGAGCCGCGGCGATCTCCATCCGCAGTTCCCACTCCTTGCGGGGCTCTTCCACCACCTCGAGGCGCTCGATGCGGCGCTGTGTCTGACGGGCTTTCGCGGCCTGCTTCTCGGTCGATTCGGCGCGCGTCTTGCGGGCGATCTTGTCGTTGTCGGTGGCCTTGCGTCGCGCATTACGTACCCCCGACTCCATCCAGTTCCGCTGCATCTGCGCCCGAGACTCCAACGCGGACTTGGTGTCTGCGAACTCGTCGTACTTCTCCCTGGCATGCTGGCGCGCGATTTCCCGCTCCGCCAGATACGACTGATAGCTGCCGTCGTACACATCGATGCGCCGCTGCGCCCGATCGAGCTCGACGACACCCGTCACCGTCCGCGCCAGAAACTCACGATCGTGACTGACGACGACGATCGCCGCCCGCGTGGCGACGACGAACTGCTCCAGTTGCTCGAGGCCTGCCAGGTCGAGATCGTTGGTGGGCTCGTCGAGCAGCAGGATGTCGTAGCGAGCGAGCAGAATCGCGGCGAGCCCGGCTCGGGCGGCCTGACCGCCCGACAGATCCGTCATCAGTGCCGATCCGTCGACCTCGAGACCGAGATCCGCGAGCACCTTCGCCGTTCGCTCCGCCAGATCGGCGCCGCCGAGGGCGAGCCATCGCTCCAGCGCCGGGGTGTAGAGGTCCTCGTCACTCGAACCGAGAGCCTCGGCGGCGGCGTTCATCGTGGACTCTGCCGCCGTGACCCCGGTGCGCCGACCGAGGAAATCCAGCACGGTCTCCCCGGCGATCCGCTCGGGCTCCTGAGCCAGATAGCCGACGGTCGCGTCGGGCGGACTGGTGTAGATCTCACCCTCGTGATCAGCCGTGCCGACCCCCGCGAGCAGCGTCAACAAGGTTGATTTACCTGCACCGTTGGCCCCGACGAGCCCGATCACATCACCCTCGGCCACCGTCAGATCGAGGCCGGAGAACAGGGTTCGATCGCCGTGAAATGCGGCGAGATCATCGATACGAAGCGTGGCAGTCACCGAACAAGTATCTCCGGCGGGATGGGAACAGATTCACCGTGCCGCCCGTTGCCATTCGTATGACGTATTCAGCCGAGACCAGTACTGTCCCGACCATCGTGCTCAACGACGGCACGTCCATTCCCCAGCTGGGGTTCGGTGTGTGGCAGGTGCCCGACGACGGTGCCCAGGCCGCAGTGACCGAGGCATTGAAGGTCGGCTACCGCAGCATCGACACCGCCAAGGTGTACGAGAACGAAACCGGCACCGGCCGGGCCATCGCAGAATCCGGCATCGCCCGTGACGAGCTGTTCGTGACCACCAAGCTGTGGAACGACGACCAGGGCTACGACTCCACCTTGAAGGCATTCGACGCCAGCATGGATCGCCTCGGGCTCGAGTACCTCGACCTGTACCTCATTCACTGGCAGCAGCTCGACCGCGACAAGTACATCGACACCTTCAAGGCGTTCCAGAAGCTCAAGGCAGACGGCCGCATCGGTTCCATCGGTGTCTCGAACTTCACCATCCCCACCCTGGAGAAGCTGATCGACGCCGTCGGCGAGACGCCGTCGGTCAACCAGATCGAGCTGCATCCGCGGCTGATCCAGGAAGAGCTGCGCGCGTTCCACACCTCGAAGGGCATCGCCACCGAGGCCTGGAGCCCACTGGGATCGGGCACCATCCTCGACGAGCCGGTGTTCGCGAAGATCGCCGACGCACACGGTGTCACCCCGGCCCAGGTCATCCTGCGCTGGCACATCCAGCTCGGCAACGTGGTGATCCCCAAGTCGGTGACCCCGAAGCGCATCGCCAGCAACTTCGACGTGTTCGGCTTCGAGCTCAGCAACGACGAAATTCAGCAGATCAACGCGCTGGACTCCGCAGACGGCCGCACCGGCCCGGACCCGGACAAGTTCAGCAGCTGATGTGAGCGGAACTTCGTAGCGGGCTACGAAGTCCGGAGTAGAGCCTGCGGAACGACCACAGGCACAGCGCTCACATATGGGGCCTAGTCTGTACCCATGTCCGATTCGCTCGACGGCAAGACCGTTGCCCTCACCGCCGAGCGGCGTGCAGACGAATTGGCCACCATGCTCGAACGCCGCGGCGCGAACATCGTTCACGCCGCGGCGATTCACGTTCTGCCTCTGATCGACGATTCCGAGTTGAAGTCCGCCACCGAGGGCATCGTCGAACGACCGCCGCAGATCGTGGTGATCAGCACCGGTATCGGTTTTCGGGGCTGGCTCGACGCGGCTGCCGACTGGGGTATTCGTGATGATCTCGTTGCCGCGCTGGGTCGTTCGCGAATCATTGCCCGAGGGCCCAAGGCGCGCGGTGCAATTCGCGGTGCGGGGCTGCGGGACGAGTGGTCCCCGGCCACCGAGGCCTCCCAGGAAGTGTCCGATCATCTCGAGGCCGAAGGTGTTGCCGGGGTGGACATCGCGGTTCAGCTGCACGGGGTGATCACCGAGTGGGAACCGACGATTCATCTCAACGACGCACTGAGCGAACTCGGGGCACACGTGCGGCCGGTTCCGGTGTATCGGTGGATCCGCCCCGTGGATCAGGCTCCGCTGATCGACCTGTTGGGGCAGATCATCGACCGTCGCGTGGATGCGGTCACGTTCACCAGCGCGCCCGCGGTGGCATCTCTGCTGTCGACCGCAAAGGACAACGGCCTGCTCGACGCCTTCCTCGACGCACTTCGCGGCCCTGTCGCCGCGATCTGCGTCGGGCCGGTGACGTCGGCGCCGTTGGATGCGTTGGGCGTTCCGACCTCCATGCCGAGCCGGGCGCGATTGGGTGCGCTCGCGAAGTTCGTCGCCGAGCAGCTCGGCTAATCCAGAGTCTCGAGCAGTTCCGTCACCGCGGCTCGCCCGGCTCGGTTCGCCCCGATCGTGCTGGCGGACGGCCCGTATCCCAGCAGGTGGACGCGATGGTTCGCGGCCACGCGGGTGGTGAGCCGGCCGTCCATGACGATTCCGCCGCCGTGCCCGCGCAGGCGCAGCGGAGCGAGGTGATCGAGGGCGCTGCGAAAGCCGGTGGCCCACAGAATCACATCGGCGTGCTGACTCGACCCGTCCTCCCACACCACCGAATCTTTCGTGATGGACGAGAACATCGGCTTCCGGTCGAGGGCGCCGCGGTGCTGAGCAGCAGCCAACGACGGCGTCAGCAGCAGTCCGGTCACCGAGACCACCGAACCGGGCGGCAGGCCCGCCCGCACCCGCTCCTCGACCATTGCGACGGCCTTGCGTCCGGCATCGTGATCGAACTCGCTGTCTCGGAACACCGGTGGTCGACGCGTCACCCAGGTCGTGGACGTGACCTGCGAAACCTCGTCGAGCAGTTGGACGGCCGAGATGCCGCCGCCCACCACGACGACGTGCTTGCCCGCGAACTCGTCGGCAGTCCGGTAATCCTTGGTGTGCAGTTGCCTGCCAGCGAACGTCTCGGCTCCGTCGTAGTGCGGAACGAACGGCTTCTCCCACGTCCCGGTCGCATTGATCAGTCCCTCGGCCATGACGACGGTCTCGCCGGCCTCGACCCGGAACAAGGGTTCGCGGTCGCACACGACGGTCACCGTGACGGGGCGTCGAACATGCAGTTCGAAGCGTTCCTCGTACTCGCGGTAGTAGCGGGGGACGGCATCGGCTGCCGCGACGCTCTCGGCGGGCTCGTCTCCGAGCGTGTCCGCAAAGGCCATACCGGGCAGGTCGTGCACCCCGTTGACAGCGCTCAACGTCAGCGAGGGCCAGCAGAACTGCCATGCGCCGCCCGGGCCGGGGGAGCGGTCCAGCATCACGAACCCCTCACCGGCGGTCAGGCCCGCGCGATGCAGGTGATAGCCGGCCGAGAGTCCGGCCTGGCCGGCGCCGATGACGGCGACCCGAGTGTCGATCATGGAGACCAGTAGATCAGGCCCCGCACTGTCAATTCCCGTACCGGTCGGTAACCTCTGCTCTCGTGATCGGACTCTCTCGTGACGGCGACGTCGTCACCATCGAACTGCAGCGCCCGGATCGACGGAACGCGTTGAACTCCGAGCTGTGCCTTGCGGTGCATCGCGGCGTCGAACAGGCCGAGCGTGACGGCGCGCGGGTCGTGGTCATCACCGGCCAGGGAACCAGCTTCTGCGCGGGCGCGGATCTGACCGGCGATGCGTTTCCCGAGCATTTCGGTCAGATCCTCGAGGAGATGCTGACGGCAATCGAACGTGTCTCGATTCCGGTCGTGGCTGCGATCAACGGCCCAGCCGTGGGGGCAGGCACCCAGTTGGCGATCGCCTGCGATCTGCGGGTCGTTGCGCCGGGCAGCTTCTTCGAGATTCCGTCGACGAGGCTCGGTATCGCGGTGAGCAACTGGACCATCCGGCGCTTGGCCGCGCTCGCCGGCGGCGGCGTCGCACGCACGATTCTGATCGGCGGGGAACGGGTGCACGCCGATCAGGCGCATGCGTGCGGGCTGGCCAACAAACTCGGCGACGTCGACGCGGCGACGCAATGGGCGCAGGCGATCACCGAGCTCGCTCCGTTGGCGCTGCGTCACCTCAAGCTCGTCTTCAACGACGATGGAGCACATGATGTTCCGACGCCGGAGCAGACCGCAGCATTCGAGGCCGCGTGGAGCAGTGAGGACATGAAGGAAGCGCGCCGCGCACGGGCAGAGAAGCGCACGCCGAAGTTCGTGGGCAGGTGATCGACGGCGGGGGTCTTTTCGGTAGGAAGAGACAACCCGCGCGTGTCGTTTACGAACCATTGGGACTTCGAAAGTCGTTCTGTCCCTTATGAGTCGATGCGTCGCATCGTTGTTCGGATCGACCCCGTTCGTTCATCTTCGGTTCGCCTGACCCGCTTGTTCCACCCATAGTTTTTCGCTGCTCGCATCGAGTGATGGACACGACGAAAGACTGAGGAACATGAAGCTGACTCGATTCGCGGCAACGTCCGCATTGGTCATTGCAGCGATGACGACCGCCATGGGAACTGCCTACGCCGATCCGGCTCCGGCGCTCGCCGCTCCGGTCGGTTGGAACGTCACCCAGGCCGGCAACCAGGTCATCGTCGACACGTCGGCGGGCACCCTGAGCAACGAAGACAACCACCTCGTCGTCCGCGACGCCAACGGTGCGCTGGTCGATTCCGTGCCACTGGCCATCGCCGTCGACGGATACTCGCACCCTGTCGCCGCCGTCATCGACGGAAACCACGCCACCTTGACCGCCGATGCCTCGCCTGCCGCGGCAACCCCGGTCTCCGCCTCTCTTCCGGGTCTGCAGCAGGTCGACCTGCCCGCCGCAGTCTCCGGCGTCAAGGACAACATCAGCCTCTCCGCATCGGTCGGCGGATTCCTCGGAGCCGCAACCGGTCTGGTCACCGGCTGCTTTCTCGGAGCCATCGCTGCCGGTACCGTCTCCGCACCTGCACTGCTGCTCTTCGGTGCCGCACCGGTGGCCGGATGCGTCGGCGGCGCACTGCTTCTGGGCTCTGGTGCATCGCTCGCCGGTACCGCCATCGGCGGTCTCGGTGCCATCGCAGGCAACGCAGGGCAGTTCATCCAGCTCCTCAACGCTCCCCCCGCCGTCAAGAAGTAATTCTCTTACAGCAGTGCTGTGGCCCGCATCGGATTCCGGTGCGGGCCACGGTCGTCGGCACGTTCCGAGTTGCTAGCGAGCCAGCGCGAGATCTCCCACGTGTGCACGTCGAGCGGCCGTCACGAGTTCGACGATGGCCTCGGCCACCTCGTGGGCTCGTTCCAGAATCACCATGTGCCCGGCCTGCGCGACGCGTACCAGGCGAGCGTCGGGCAGATGTGCGGCAAGGGTTTCCGAGTGTCGCATGGGTGTCATCATGTCGTCGGAGCCGCAGAGGACGAGGGTGGGAATCGAGGCGAGAGCGGCCAGGCCGGCCACCTCGTCGAGCCCTCGGAACGCCCCGAGGAAGCCGGCCATCGTCACGATGGACGTCTCACCCAGCATCGCCGTCGCCAGCGTCACCACCCTCGGACTGACTCTTCGGGATCCGCATCCCGCTGTCCTGACGATGGGTGCACAGACGCCGCGACTGAGTCTCTTGGCACCCGACATCAGCCGAGGGGCCCGTCGAACAGCGGCCTGGAATACCGACACCGCGGGATGCGCGAGGCAACTGCCGAGTCCGTCGTCGGTGATCCCGCCCGCCGACGTCGCGATCAAACCGACTCCGATCAGGCGCGTGCCGATGGCCTCCGGGTTCTGGCGGGCGTAGGACAGCGCCGTCATTCCCCCCATCGAATGGCCGACGACGACGAACGGTCCCGACGGAACCACTGCGCGGATCACGTCGGCCAGGTCCTCGCCGAGTCGGTCGATGGTGCAACTCTCCGACGCGGCCGGACTCGATTCGCCGTGCCCGCGGTGGTCGTACATCACGATCCGCACGTCGTCTCCCCAGGTGTGCTCGACCTGTCGACGCAGGTCGGTCCACGACTGCATCCGCAGGCAGTGTCCGTGCACGAACACCGCGGTCAGCGGCGCATTCGGATGCCCGAACTCGCGAACCGCCAGCGCGGTGCCGTCGCCGGCAGCGACGGTGCTGCGGCGACCGACCTGATGGGTCTGCTCGCTGATGATCATGGGGCGCTCCGCGGGTGTGAGTGTCACGTGCTGCGACGACGGTGTTGCCCGGTACTTCGCTTCCTCGACACGCCGTGTTACCTGAATCACAATTTTCTGTCGGTGTGGTACCCGCTCGGACCAAGCCGGGTGGGAATCGGCACCGAAGTACTGGTGAGCGTTCAGGAGAGGACGCGCGTTGCCAGTGAGGAGATCGGCCATGGGTTTCGGCATGGACAGGCTCGAGGATGTTGTGCCCCGCGCCGTAGCGGGAGATCGACTCGCCCTCGAACAGGTGCTGGTGCTGATCCAGCCACCGGTTCGCCGATACTGCTCCGCCCGGATCGGAAATCTCGACGTCGCCGCGGACGATGTGGTGCAGGAGGTCTGCCTCGCACTGGTCACCGCCATTCCCAAGTACCGCGACATGGGCAAGCCCTTCATGGCATTCGTGTACGGGATCGCCGCGCACAAGCTGGCCGACGCCGGTCGCAAATCGGTTCTGCGGCAGTCGTTCTCGATCGACGAGATGCCCGAGGAGCAATCCACCGATGCCGGGCCGGAACAGCTCGCGCTCGGCGACGAACTGCGTAGCCACACCCAGGCATTGATGGACACCCTGCCGACGAAGTACCGCAAGATCATTCTGATGCGAGTCGTGTGGGGCATGACGGCACCACAAACCGGTGAAGCACTCGGAATGACGGCCGGAGCCGTGCGAGTGGCCCAGCATCGGGCGATGAACATGCTTCGCGCCGAGCTGTCGAACTTCTCGCTGCTGGCGGCGCGCGCAGTCGCCTGACGTTCCCGCCGCGACGCGTATCGCGCCGGATGTCCGAATCGTCGGAGTGAGTAACAGTAGCTACATCTTTCCAAGACACCCCGGCAACGTGGCGGTTCTACGTTGTTGACCCATGACCGCCGTACAGCCAGCGCCGACAGACACCGCGCTCAAAGAGACGCTCGAGGACTACACGCTGCGCTTTGCGCCGCGTAGCTACCGAAAATGGGGAACCGGTGTTGTCGCGACGTCCGCACTCGGCGGAATCGCGTACCTCGCGGACTTCGCCATCGGTGCCAACATCGGAATCTCGTACGGAACCGGCAACGCACTCTGGGGAATCCTGGTGTTCGCCGTCGTGATCTTCCTGACCGGGCTCCCACTCGCCTACTATGCCGCCCGCTACAACATCGATCTCGATTTGATCACGCGCGGAAGCGGATTCGGCTACTACGGGTCGGTGGTCACCAACGTCATCTTTGCGACGTTCACGTTCATCTTCTTCGCGCTCGAAGGTTCGATCATGGCGCAGGGACTCGAACTCGGCTTGGGCATCCCGTTGCCCATCGGGTACGCGGTGTCCACGATCATGGTGATTCCTCTGGTCATCTACGGCATGAAAGCCCTTGCCAAGCTCCAGGTCTGGACCACCCCGCTGTGGCTGGTGCTGATGGTGCTCCCGTTCGTATATCTGGTGATCAGCAATCCTGATTCGGTCGGGGAGTTCCTCGCCTACGGCGGTCAGGACGGTGCCGACGGTAAGGGCGTCAACATCGGATCGGTGATGCTCGCGGCGGGCGTGTGTCTGTCGTTGATCGCGCAGATCGCCGAGCAGATCGACTACCTGCGGTTCATGCCGCCCAAGACTCCCGAGAACTCCCGACGCTGGTGGACTGCAGTGCTTCTCGCGGGACCGGGCTGGGTCATCTTCGGTGCACTCAAGCAGGTCGTCGGTCTCTTCCTTGCCGTGTACCTGATCGCCAACGTCGTCGACGGTTCGACCATCGCCAACGAGCCTGTGCACCAGTTCCTGGAAATCTACGAGAACTTCATGCCGGGCTGGCTCGCGATGACCCTCGCGGTGATCCTGGTCGTCATCAGCCAGATCAAGATCAACGTCACCAACGCATACTCCGGGTCGCTGGCGTGGACCAACTCCTACACCCGCCTCACCAAGACGTATCCCGGACGCATGGTGTTCGTGCTGTTCAACCTTGCCATCGCACTTATCCTGATGGAAGCCAACATGTTCGACTTCCTCAACAGCATCCTCGGCTTCTACGCCAACTGCGGTATCGCGTGGATTGCCGTGGTGGCGTCGACATCGTATTCAACAAGTACATCCTGAAGCTCTCGCCCAAGGTGCCCGAGTTCCGACGCGGCATGCTCTACAACATCAATCCGGTCGGCTTCGGGTCGATGGCGGCGTCGGCGATCCTGTCGATCCTCGTCTTCTTCGGGGCATTCGGATCTGCGATCAAACCGTATTCGCCCATCGTGGCTCTCGTTCTCGCACTGGTTCTTCCGCCCATTCTGGCGGTGGCAACCAAGGGCAGGTACTACCTGCGACGCACGGACGACGGTATCGATCTGCCGATGTTCGACGAGCACGGCAACCCGTCCGACGCGCTCGTGATGTGCCACGTCAGCGGCATGGAATTCGAGCGACCCGACATGATCGCGTCCAACGTGCCCGGGCCGAACGGAGAGAAGCAGTACATCAGTTCACTCTCGCTCAGCACCGACAAGACGGGGGAGCACATCCTGCCTCCGCAGTAAGTGCGGCTGCGCCGCAGTGGTGTGATTATGTGCCGCCCAGGGCACATAATCACACCACTGCCGCAGGCACTCAGATGGTCCGCGTCAACCGATCCGCCAGCAATCGGGAGAACTTCGCCGGGTCCTTGAGCTCGGTGCCCTCGGCGAGAAGTGCCGTCGCATAGAGCAATTCGGCGGTCTCGGCGAGGTGCGGATCGTCACTGCGATCCTCGCGGGCCTTCTTCAGTCCCGTCACCAGATCGTGGGTCGGGTTGAGTTCGAGGATGCGCTTGGAGGTCGGAACGAACTGTCCCGACGCCTTGTACATCTTCTCTAGCTGCGGGGAGAAGCTGAACTCGTCGCCGACGACGCAAGCCGGTGACGTCGTCAGACGCGTCGACAGGCGCACCTCCTTGACGTCCTCACCGAGTGTCTCGGTCAGCCACGTGAGTAGGTCCGCGAACTCCTTGTCCTGCTCCTCGCGCTTGGCCTCGGACTCCTTCTTCTCCTCTTCGGTGTCGAGGTCCACCTCGCCCTTGGCGATGGACTGGAACGACTTTCCGTCGAAGTCGGTCACGTTGCCGACCCACACCTCGTCGACGGAATCGGTGAGGAGAAGCACCTCGAGGCCGCGGGCCTTGAAGGCCTCCATGTGCGGCGAGCTCTCGATCTGCTGACGGGATTCGCCCGTCATGTAGTAGATCTGCTGCTGGCCGTCCTTCATCCGGTCCACGTACTCGGCGAGGGTGGTCACGCCCTCCTCGGAGTTGGTGGACGCGAACGACGCGATGCCCAAGAGGGTTTCGCGGTTGTCGCTGTCGGAGATCAGGCCCTCCTTGAGGACCGTTCCGAACTGCGACCACAGCGTCTTGTACTTGTCGGGCTGCTCGCTCTGCAGTTCCTTGACCGTGGAGAGCACCTTCTTGGTGAGGCGTCGACGGATCGCGCGGATCTGTCGGTCCTGCTGCAGGATCTCACGAGAGACGTTGAGCGAGAGGTCCGCTGCGTCGACGACACCCTTGACGAAACGCAGGTACTCGGGCAGCAGTTCCTGCGAGTCGTCCATGATGAACACGCGCTTGACGTACAGGTGCACGCCCGCCTTGCTCTCGCGCATGAACAGGTCGAACGGTGCCTGCGACGGAATGAACAGCAGCGCTTGGTATTCGAACGTTCCCTCGGCCTTGAACGGGATGACCTCGAGCGGCTCGTCCCAGGCGTGGCTGACGTGCTTGTAGAACTCCTTGTACTCCTCCTCGGACACCTCGTCCTTGGAGCGGGTCCACAGCGCCTTCTGCGAGTTGATCGTCTCCGTCTCGATCGTGACGGTGTCCTCGCCGCCTTCCTCTTCACTCTCGACGCGCTTCTCGACGTCGATGCGAATGGGCCAGGCGATGAAGTCGGAGTACTTCTTGACCAGTTCCTTGATCTTGCGCTCGGACGCGTAGTCGTGGAGGTGGTCCTCTTCGTCGGCGGGCTTGAGTGCCAGCGTCACCGACGAGCCCTGCGGGGCGTCGTCGACGTCGGTGATCTCGTAGGTGCCCTCGCCGGTGGACTCCCAGCGGGTAGCCGTGCTCTCGCCGGCCTTGCGGGTGAGCAGCGTGACCTTCTCGGCCACCATGAACGTGGAGTAGAAGCCGATGCCGAACTGGCCGATCAGCTCCTCGGAAGCAGCTGCATCCTTGGCTTCCTTGAGCTTCTTGCGGACCTCGGCGGTGCCGGACTTGGCGAGCGTGCCGATGAGGTCGATGACCTCCGAACGCGACATGCCGATGCCGTTGTCGCGGATGGTCAGCGTGCGGGCTGCGGCGTCGATGTCGATCTCGATGTGCAGATCCGAGACGTCGACGTCCAGGTCCTTGTTGCGGTACGACTCCAGGCGCAGCTTGTCCAACGCGTCCGAGGAGTTGGAGATCAGTTCACGGAGAAAGCTGTCCTTGTTGGAGTAGATGGAGTGCACCATCAGATCCAGGAGCTGACGCGTCTCCGCCTGGAATTCGAGCTGTTCGGTACTCAATGTCTCCCCTTCTAGCAGCAAAACCGACGCGAATATTCTACGGCAAGGCTACGGGTGAGCTGCGAAGACGTCGACGCCGCCTACTCTGGGGCCCGTGACGAAGACGAAGTTCGTACTGGGAGCCACCGCAATGCTGAGCGGTGCATGGTTGGCGCGTGCGACGTGGGGCCTGCCGTCGGCGATCGGTGCCAGACGTGTGCACATCACTCCCTACGCGGCCGGGTCGCCGCGCTATCGCGATCGCCGATTCCACAACTCCGACCCGAGTTCGAGTTACGTGCCGGGTCGCGGCGAGAAGGGACAGCAGAACATGTTCGTCTCGCTCGTCACCGAACGAGGCAAGGGCAAGCCGCAACGGCCGATTCCGCTGGCCCCGCCGATCGCTCCGGTGGATGCGGGTGAGCTCGCGGTCACCTGGTACGGACATTCGAGTGTGCTCGTGGAGGTCGACGGCTATCGCGTCCTCGCCGATCCCGTGTGGAGCAATCGCGTCTCGCCGTCCTCGGTGGTGGGGCCCGCGCGCCTGCATCCGACGCCGGTCGAGCTGACCGATCTGCCGCAGGTCGACGCCATCGTCATCTCCCACGACCACTACGACCACCTGGACAAGGCGACGGTGCAGAAGCTGGCCGCCGCGCAGTCGGCCCCGTTCGTCGTGCCGCTCGGCATCGGTGCTCACCTGCGCAAGTGGCGGGTGCCCGAGGACCGCATCATCGAACTGGACTGGGACGAGCAGACGAACATCGGGGGCCTCACCGTCACGTGCACCGAGGCTCGGCACTTCTCCGGCCGCGGTCTGACCCGGGACTCGACGCAGTGGGCGTCCTGGGCGTTCGCCGGTCCGGTTCGACGCGTCTTCTTCGGCGGCGACACCGGCTACACACCGAAGTTCGCCGAGATCGGCAGAAACTACGGACCCTTCGATCTGACGCTGCTGCCCGTCGGGGCCTACGACGTGCGGTGGCCGGACATCCACATGAATCCCGAGGAAGCGGTCACGGCGCACATCGATCTGACGGCGTCGGGCATCTTCGTCCCGATTCACTGGGCGACGTTCAACCTCGCTTTCCACCCCTGGTCCGAGCCGATAGTGCGACTGCACGCCGCCGCCCAGGACGTCGGAGTTCAGGTGGCGGTGCCGATGCCGGGGCAACGAATAGACGGCACACGAACGCTGCACGACGATCGTTGGTGGGCTCGGCTGGGCTGATCGGACCGGGTTTAAGCTGCACGCATGTCTATCGAGGCCGATGCGCAGCGTGACACCGGGCTGACCGAGGCGGACGTCGCCAGGCTCAGGGCCGAGGGTAAGTCGAACGACGTTCCGGCCCGAGCTTCTCGGTCGGTTCGCGACATCGTCCGCGGCAACGTGTTCACCCGGATCAACGCCATTCTCGGTGTGTTGTTGATCATCGTGCTCTCCACGGGGTCGGTGATCGACGGCATGTTCGGGCTGTTGATCGTCGCGAACAGTGGCATCGGCATCGTGCAGGAGATTCGCGCGAAGCGCACATTGGATCGGTTGGCCATCGTCGGGCAGAACAAGCCCCAGGTGCGACGCGACGGCACCTCGAAGCAGATCCCGCCCGACGAGGTCGTGCTCGGCGACATCGTCGAACTCGGACCAGGGGATCAGATCGTCGTCGACGGTGAGGTGATCGAGACCGAGAGCCTCGAGATCGACGAGTCGTTGCTCACCGGCGAGGCCGACACGGTGCACAAACTTCAGGCGGCGCAGGTGCTTTCGGGCAGTTTCGTCGTTTCGGGCAGTGGTGCGTATCGCGCGACGAAGGTGGGGCGCGACGCCTACGCAGCCAAGCTCGCCGAGGAGGCCAGCAAGTTCACGCTGGTCAAGTCCGAACTGCGCAGCGGTATCGACAAGATCCTCAAATTCATCACGTACCTGATGATTCCGGCCGGTGCGCTGATCATCTACAACCAATTGTTCTCCAGCGGGCAGGCTTTGGGTCCTGCGCTCAACGGCATGGTCGCCGCGCTCGTTCCGATGGTCCCCGAGGGCCTGGTGCTGATGACGTCGATCGCGTTCGCGGTGGGCGTGGTCCGGCTCGGTCAACGGCAGTGCCTGGTGCAGGAGCTGCCTGCGATCGAAGGCCTCGCCCGGGTCGACGTGGTGTGTGCGGACAAGACCGGCACCCTCACCGAGAACGGCATGCGGCTGTCCGAGTTGGTGCTGATCGACAGCCGCGATTCCGATTCGGTCACACAGGCTCTCGCGTCCCTGGCCCACGACGACCCGCGGCCGAACGCCAGTGTGCAGGCCGTCGGCGAGGCATATCCGGACGCGCCCGGGTGGACGCAGACGGCGGTGGCCCCGTTCTCCTCGGCCAAGAAGTGGAGCGGACTGTCCTACGGCGAGCACGGGCACTGGCTGCTCGGTGCCCCGGACGTGCTGCTCGACGCCTCCTCCGACATCGCTCGTCGCGCCGAAGAGGCCGGCTCGCGTGGCCTACGGGTGTTGCTTCTCGCCAGCTCCGACGCTGCCGTCGACGACGCGAACGCGCCCGGTGTCGTCACCCCGCGTGCACTGGTGATTCTCGAGCAGAAGGTGCGCGAGGATGCCCGAGAGACGCTGGAGTACTTTGCAAGCCAGCACGTCGAGGTCAAGGTCATCTCCGGCGACAATGCCGTCTCGGTCGGCGCAGTTGCCGGTTCACTCGGCCTACCCGGCGGCGACGCCCCGATCGATGCGCGTGATCTGCCCGAGGACTCCGAGAAGCTGGCCGACGCTCTGGCACACTCCACCACGTTCGGCCGCGTCCGGCCCGATCAGAAGCGGGCGATGGTGGGCGCGTTGCAGTCTCGCGGTCACACGGTCGCGATGACCGGCGACGGCGTCAACGACGTGCTCGCGCTCAAGGACGCCGATATCGGCGTCTCGATGGGCTCGGGAAGTGCGGCTACGCGAGCCGTCGCGCAGATCGTGTTGTTGGACAACAAGTTCGCCACGCTGCCCTACGTCGTGGGGGAGGGGCGACGCGTCATCGGCAACATCGAACGTGTCTCCAATCTGTTCCTCACCAAGACGGTGTACTCGGTACTGCTGGCGTTCCTCATCGGGCTCTCGGGCGTGGCATCGCAGATCTTCCACTTCGAGCCGATTCCTTATCCGTTCCTGCCACGGCACGTGACGATCGCGGCGTGGTTCACCATCGGCATCCCCGCGTTCGTTCTCTCGCTCGCGCCCAACAACGAGCGGGCGCGCAGTGGATTCGTCTCGCGGGTGATGCGGCTGGCCGTCCCGTCCGGTCTGATCGTCGGCTCGTGCACGTTCGTCTCCTACCTGCTGGTCTACGCCGGCCCGAACGCCACCGAGACCCAGGTGACGCAGGCCAGTACCACCGCGTTGATCACCCTGATCATGATCGCGCTGTGGGTGTTGGCCGTCGTCGCGCGACCCTACAACTGGTGGAAGATCCTGCTGCTCGGTGGGTCGGTCGGTGGCTACCTGCTGCTGTTCGCGATCCCGTTCTGCCGCACCTTCTTCAAGCTCGATCCGTCCAACGTCGGAGCCACCAGCAGTGCATTGATCATCGGCGGTATCGGCATCGCGCTCGTCGAGGTTGCCCATCGATTCGGATCGGCTCTACGCAACAGACAGTACAAAACGTAAGCTGCCAGGTGTTCGATCACTCTAGCGACAGGAGAGAGTCATGGGCTTCGCAGACAATTTGAAGGGCATGGTCGACAAGGGCAAGGACCTTGCGGCCGAGAACTCGGACAAGATCGACGACGTCGTGGAGAAGGCGGGGGACTTCATCGACAGCAAGACCGACGGCAAGTACTCCGACAAGGTCGACAAGGTTCAGGACGCAGTCAAGAAGGCAATTCCGGACAAGTAGGACCTTCCGGTCTCCTCGCGTCGATGATCGTGGCCGTCGGTCGTACCCCAGGGTGCGGCTGACGGCACAATCGTCGGGGTGGACGGACCGATTCTTCTTCTCGTAGTCATCTTCGCGATCTCGGTCGCTGGTTTCGCCAGGCGCATCGATCTGCAGGTCCCGCTCGTCCTGGTCACCGTAGGATCCATCGCCTCGTTCGTTCCCGGAGTGCCGCACGTCAGCCTGTCGCCGCAGCTGATCCTCGGCGTGGTGCTCCCGCCGCTGCTGTACTCCGCCGCGTTGGATTTCTCGTTCGTCAGTTTCCGGCGCAATCTCGGCCAGATTCTCCGACTCGGTCTGATCATGGTGATCGTGACGACGCTCGCCGTCGGCTGGTTCGCCAATCTGTTGATCCCAGAGCTCACTCGCGGCGCGGCCCTGGTGCTCGGTGCCGTCGTCGCCCCGCCCGACGCGGTGTCCGCGATCGCCGTCGGCCGCAAGCTCGGTCTGCCCGCGCGGATGATGGCCATCCTCACCGGCGAGTCCCTGGTGAACGACGCGGCCGCGCTGACTCTGTTCACCCTGGCCGTCGCGTCGGTGACGGGCAGTCGGATCGAATTGGGCTCACCGGTGCTGTTCTTTCTGTACGAGATCGTGGGCGGCGTGCTGGTGGGGTTGGTCCTGGCTCGCATCGTGCGCTTCGTCCGCAATCGCATCGCGGACTCGGCGCTGGAAACCGTGCTCGGTCTGGTGCTGCCGTTCACGGCCTATCTGGCGGCCGAGGAGCTGCATGCCTCCGGTGTGCTGGCCGTCGTCACCGCCGGTTTCGTGTTGGGCCGCGTCACCGCCGACGTCTCGGTCTCCACTCGGGTTCAGGAACGGCAGGTGTGGCCGACGCTGGATCTTCTGCTCGAAGCATTCGTGTTCGCCTACATGGGTTTACAGCTGAAGTTCGTCATCGAGGAGGTGCAGCGTGAGGGGCTGCCGGTCCACCACGTGTTCGCCTATGCCCTGCTGGTTCTCGTGGTCGTCATGGCCGTTCGGCCGGCGTGGATCTTCGTCAATTCCGGTCGAAACGTGTTGTTTCGCAAGCTGTTCCGGCGATCATCGCCGGGCGAGGCGGGTCTGACGTGGCAGCAGAACCTGGTACTCTCGTGGGCGGGTATGCGTGGGGTGGTCACGCTCGCTGCGGCGGCCGGTGTACCGCTGACCACGGTGCTCGGCGACGAATTCCCCGGGCGCGCAGTGATTCAGGCCGTGGCCTTCGTCGTCGCCGTCGGTACGTTGCTGCTGCAGGGTCTGACGCTTCCACTGTTGATCCGCCGCCTCGACGTCGCCGATCCACTCGAGCAGCAGCGCAACGACAATCAGCGGCTGCTCTCGCAGGCCATTGCCCGTACGGCGGCAGAGGACTACCTCCAGCGCGCGGCGAAGGAGGGAATTGCCGGAGTGGACAGCGAGCGCGTCGACGAGGTGATCGAGCGCGTCCGACGCTCGGTGCGCGCTCGGTTGGATGCCGACGAGACCGAGGATCGCGAGAAGCGGATCGCGGCGGCCGGGGCGTTGTTCGATTCGCTGCGGCACAACGTCCTGGTCGCGCAGCGGGCGGCGCTCATCGCGGCCCGCGACTCGGGGGAGTTGGAGGACGAAGCTCTGCGGGCAGTGTTGAATGGCTTGGACGTGGAAGAAATTGCGGCGCAGGCTCGCATCGCACGACGTACACCGTAGGAGCGCAGAGACAGTGAGGTCGACCGGACTGGTGGCCGCCGCGGCACTGGTGTTCGCCCTTGCCGCATGCAGCACTCCCACCGCCGAACCCGACGCCCCCGCCCCTGCTCCAGTCGCGGCACCCGAAGGCCTCGAACGCGGTGAGATCGTCTCGTCGACGCTGCTCGGGCAAGTCGACATCGGTGTCGCCTACCTCGGCGGGACCGCCACGAAAATCGTCTACCGCACCACCGACGGAGTCACCGGGGGCGGCACCGAGGCCTCGGGAACGGTGTTCGTGCCCAAGGGGTCTGCGCCGCCGGGAGGCTGGCCGATCGTCTCCGTCGGGCACGGAACCACCGGTGTCACCGACGAGTGTGCGCCCTCGCTGTACCCGAACCTGTTGGGCACCATCGGCCTGGTGACCCCGTTCCTCGAACGCGGGACTGTGGTCGTGGTGACGGACTACCAGGGACTCGGGACACCGGGAGATCCCGCCTACCTCGACCGGGACGCCGCAGCGTACGACGTCATCGACGCAGTGCGCGCGGCCCGCAACGTGGTTCCCGACGTCGGCACCAGGTGGGGCGCAGTGGGTACCTCCCAAGGCGGACAAGCGGTCTGGGCCGCTGCTGAGCGCAGCGGCGACTACGGCGACGGTCTGCAACTGGTCGGTGCCGCGGCGCTCTCGCCCACGGCCGATCTGACGCGATTCTTCGCACCCGAGACCGAGCAGACCGTGTCGCGTCAACTGATGGTGCCGTATCTCTACGCGGGTCTGCGCGCCGTGGATCCGAGTGCCGAACGCTCGGACTACATCCGCGGCACGTTCGCCGACAACGTGACCGCACTGACCGCCTGCAGTGACCTGCTCGGTTTCTCCAAGGCCGACGCCGGGGCCGTCCTCGATCCGGCGGATGCCCTCCCGGGCACCGAGGAGGCATCGGATCGGATGACGCAGTGGCTCGAATCGGTTGCGGTACCGACTTCTCGCACCGAAGTACCGCTGTTCGTCCTGGTCGGCGAACGCGACGATCTCATCGACCCCCAGTGGACCAGGGACGCGGTGGCCGAGGCCTGCGCGCTGGGCGACGACGTCGAGTTTCGCTCCGAACCGGAGCAGGGCCATGCCGAACTGGCCGCCAACGGCATCGGAGTCGACTGGCTCGTCGAACGCTTCCTGAACGTGCCCACCTCGACCACGTGCGCGCGATGACCGCGGCACTGGCGTCGTTGGCGGTGATCGTGGCCGTGATTGTCTCGGTCATCGCGGTGATCAGCCTGCGCGGTCGACGGGACCTCACCACACCTGCCGAGCGGGCCGTCCACGCCACCCTGCACACCGCCTCGCTGGCGGCCAAGCCGTTGCGCGACGGTCTCGACACTCGGTCGGCCGCCGCCGCCGCGCCGCATCTGCGGGTGCTGACCGGTGCGGACGCACTGGGCATCTGCGATCCCGACGGTTCACTGCTGGCCTGGGACGGCCCCTGGGACGAGTTGACACCGGCCTTCGTCGAGGCGGCGAAACGGGCGGTGGACGGGCAGCGGCGCGTGCTGGTGCGTCTGCCGCTCGGTTCGATCCACGAGGTCCGAGCGCTGGTGGTGCAGCCGTTGGTCGTCGACGAGTCTCCGGTGGTCGGGGTGTTGGGGGCAGCCGTCGTCGCCGAGCCCGGACCGGGCATGCTCGGGGCCATCGCGGAGGTCGCGCGCTACGCCTGCGGCCAGATCGAGCTCGCCGAACTCGACGCCTCCCGGGCGCGGTTGGACCGCGCCGAGGTGCGGGCGCTGCGCGCACAGATCAGCCCGCACTTCATCTACAACGCACTCGGCACGATCGCGTCGTTCGTGCGCACCGACCCGGATCGGGCGCGGGAGCTGGTGCTCGAGTTCGCCGACTTCACCCGTTACTCGTTCCGCAACGCAGGCGAGTTCACGGTGCTCGCGGACGAGCTACGCAACATCGATCGGTACCTGACGCTCGAACGCGCCCGCTTCGGTGATTCCCTGCAGGTCACGTTGCAGGTTGCGCCCGAGGTGTTGGGCGTCGCGCTGCCGTTTCTCGCGCTGCAGCCGCTCGTCGAGAACGCCGTCCGGCACGGCCTGTCCGGGAAGGCCGACGGCGGCCGCGTGACGATCATCGCCGCCGACGAGGGCACCGACGCGGTGATCAGTATCGAGGACGACGGTGTGGGGATGGATCCCGATGTGTTGCGCTCGGGAAGCCTGCACACCGAGGACGCAGCCCATGTCGGATTGGCGAACGTGGACGATCGGCTGCGGGCAGCCTTCGGAAACGATTACGGTCTCGTAGTGGACACCGCACCGGGCGCAGGCACCAAAGTGAGCATGCGTGTGCCCAAATTCAGGCCCGGTGTGCGAGCATGACGCAGCCTGGCAACGCCACCCCCGGCCGTGGGTTGATCGTCCTCGCCGTCGACGACGAGCGCCCGGCACTCGACGAACTCGCCTTTCTGCTGCGCCAGCAGGACACCGTCGCCGAGGTGTTCACAGCGCAGGACGCCACCACCGCACTGCGGCAGCTCCAACAGACCTCCGCGCAGCCAGTGGACGCGGTCTTCCTCGACATCAACATGCCCGGGCTCGACGGGCTCGAACTGGCCGGCATCCTGTCGGCGTTCGCGCGGCCACCGGCCGTCGTGTTCGTCACCGCCCACGACGACCGGGCACTGGCCGCCTTCGATCTCGGTGCCGTCGACTACCTGCTCAAGCCGTTGCGAGAGGATCGACTCACCGAGGCGCTGCGTCGAGTGCTGCTCGCGCGGCGTCGCCCCGCGGAGTCCGCGGATCCCGCGGCCGACGAGGTCATCCCCGTCGAACTCGGTGGAACCACCACCTTGGTGCACCGGTCGTCGGTCGCGTGGGTGGAGGCCGACGGCGACTACGCGAGATTGCACACCTCCAACGGCTCGCACCTGGTGCGGATCCCGATCTCGGCCCTCGAAAGCCGTTGGGCCGATGCCGGATTCCTCCGCGTGCACCGCTCCTACCTGGTCTCGCTGCGGTTGGTCACGGGGATTCGCAGCGTCGGTTCGGGTCTGGTGGTGTGTCTGCGGGCCAGCGGAAACCTCGCTGCCTGCGAACTGCCGGTGAGCCGACGGCACGCCAGAGAACTCAAGGACAGACTGGTCCGCGGTCCGCTGCAGTCGTGGTCGTCCAGGTGACAGGATGAGCCAGCCACACCGGCAGCGGGTGGTGCTCTCGCAACGCCGCGGCGCGCGGATGGTGCGCACCCGCGTCGAAGTGCAGGAGCAAACCGAGGTCGGCGACGCCCTGGTCCGTAGCCTGGTGCGCGCGCAGCTGTTGCTGTCGGTGCGCCTGGCGGTGATGACGCTGTCGATTCTGTTCGCAATTCCGTTGCTGGGCATGCTGCTTGCACGTTTCACCGACGCCACCCTGTTCGGTATCGGGTTCCCGTGGCTGGTGCTGGGGGTGGCGATTTATCCGTTGCTGTTCGGGGTCGGCTGGGCGTACGTGCGCCGAGCCGAGCGCAACGAGGCCGAGTTCGTCGGCCTGGTCGAGGACTAGGCGTCGGTGAACGGGTCCATTCCCGTCGCGACGGTGATCGCGCTGCTCTTCGCAGCCGCGGCCACCGTCGGCATCGGCATCTACGGAGTTCGGTTGGCGCGCACCACCTCGGACTTCCTGGTGGCGTCACGCTCCGTCGGTCCGCGGTGGAATGCCGCCGCAATCAGCGGCGAATACCTCTCTGCTGCATCGTTTCTCGGTGTCGCAGGGCTGATCGCGAAATACGGTGCCGATGCCCTGTGGTACCCCGTCGGCTTCACCGCGGGCTACCTGGGCCTGCTGTTGTTCGTCGCCGCACCGCTGCGCAGGAGCGGCGCGTACACGGTGCCCGATTTCGTCGAGTTCAGGCTCGGCGCACCGTGGTTGCGCACCCTGGCGATGCTGGTCGTGGTGGTCATCTGCGCGCTCTATCTGGTGCCCCAATTCCAGGGTGCCGGCCTGACTCTGAACATTCTGCTGGGGGTGCCGGGGTGGGTCGGTGCTCTGGCGGTCGGGTTGATCGTCATTGCGAACGTCGTCGGCGGCGGGATGCGTTCCATCACCTTCGTGCAGGCGTTCCAGTACTGGCTCAAACTGACGGCGATTGCCATTCCCGCATTGGTCCTGGCCGTGCACTTCTTCGCCGACGACCGAAGCGTCGGCAGCCCGGCCCCACCGACCGTGACCGAACAGACCGTCGTCGACATCACCACCGATGTTCTCGTGCAGGTGGATTCGCCGATCGTCGTCGCCGTGAGGGGAACGCTCGACGACGAGAGCGTCGACGGGCGAGTCCTGCTGGACGCAGGCGAACACCGACTGGGCTCGGGCACGTCGCTGACGCTCGACGCCGGATCGCCCGTTCCCGTCGTCGCGGGGGCACCGACGACCGACCGGGCATGGGCGATGCCGGGCGGGGGACTGGGTGGGCAGCACCCGCTGTATCAGGTGTATTCGCTGATTCTGGCCACGTTCCTGGGAACCCTGGGCTTGCCGCACGTGCTGGTGCGGTTCTACACCAACCCGGACGGTAGAGCGGCGAGACTTACCTCGCTCACCGTGTTGGCGTTGCTCGGCATGTTCTACCTGTTCCCGACGGTCCTCGGCGTTTTCGCCCGGCTGTACGTGCCGCAGTTGCTGATCACCGGAGCATCGGACGCCGCCGTCCTGCTGTTGCCCGGCTCGGTACTGTCCGGAATTCCGGGCCAGCTGCTCGCCGCACTGGTGGCCGCAGGTGCCATTGCAGCCTTCCTGTCGACGTCCTCGGGCCTGCTGGTCAGCATCGCAGGCGTGCTCAGTACCGACGTCCTCTCGGGCAAGGTCCGAGACTTCCGCGTCGCGGCGATACTCGCCGGGGCAGTACCGCTGGCATTGTCCATCGGCGTTGTCTCACTCGACCTCTCGCGCACCGTCGGGCTCGTCTTCGCGGTTGCGGCCTCGACCCTGTGTCCACTACTGGTGCTGGGCATCTGGTGGCGGGGACTCACCGCAGCGGGAGCGGCAACCGGACTGCTCCTCGGTGGGGGCATCTCACTGGTCGCCGCATCGATCTCCGTCGTCACCCCCATCTCCGACGGCGTCCTCGGCGGTTGGGCGGCAGCGATTCTCGGCTACCCCGCCGCCGTCAGCGTCCCCGTCGCCTTCGCCTCGATGATCGCCGTCAGCCTCGCCACCAGAAAAACGGTGCCGTCGGACATCTCCCGCATCTTCGCGCGACTGCATCTCCCCGAAGGCCTCGACATGGGCAAAGATCGCGAGCGCGAACTGTAGCTGCGTCTTCGGGTCGTTCCGCAGGCTCCACTCCACTCGTTGGGTCATTCCGCAGGCTCCACTCCACTCGTTGGGTCATTCCGCAGGCTCCACTCCACTCGTTGGGTCATTCCGCAGGCTCCACTCCCGCCGCCGCCGCTCGACTGCCATTCTCGACCGCTCGGCGCACACTCCCGCAGCCCATCGTGTGATCGACACCACCTCCTGATTTTGTGACCTGACTCTCATTAATGTTCCGAGTCAGCTACAGCTCACATCTACTTCAGGAGTCCAAGGTGACCGCACCGGAAACCAGTTCGCCACCGGACGCGCAAGCGTTCGTCGACATGCAGGCCAGTCCCGAGTTCCAGGAACTCCGACGTCGTCTGCGTAGCTTCGTGTTCCCGATGGCCGGGTTCTTCCTGGTCTGGTACGTCATCTACGTGCTACTGAGCACCTACGCGGTGGACTTCATGTCCACCAAGGTGTGGGGCAACATCAACGTCGGTCTGCTGCTCGGCCTCGGCCAGTTCGTCACGACGTTCGCTATCACCGGCATCTACGTGAAGTTCGCCAACCGTGAACTCGATCCTCGCGCCGCAGCCTTGCGTGCCGAGATGGAAGCCTCTCAGGGAGCCAAGTCGTGAACGTATTAGCTCAGGCCACCGACACCACAGTCGGTGAACCACTCGTCAACATCGCGATCTTCGGTGCGTTCGTCCTCGTGACGATGTTCGTCGTCATCCGCGCATCCAAGAAGAATGCGACCTCCGCGGATTTCTTCACCGCAGGTGGCGGCTTCTCCGGACCGCAGAACGGCGTCGCCATCGCCGGTGACTACCTCTCGGCGGCCAGCTTTCTCGGTATCGCCGGTGCCATCGCCGTCTACGGCTACGACGGCTTCCTGTACTCCATCGGCTTCCTCGTCGCCTGGCTCGTCGCGTTGCTCCTCGTCGCCGAATTGCTCAGGAACACCGGCAAATTCACCATGGCGGACGTGCTGAGCTTCCGGCTCAAGCAGGGTCCGGTTCGTACCGCGGCCGCACTGTCCACGCTGACGGTCTCGCTGTTCTACCTGCTGGCGCAGATGGCCGGTGCCGGCGGACTCGTCGCACTGCTGCTCGATATCTCCGACCGCACCGGACAGTCCATCGTCATCGCCATCGTCGGCGTGCTGATGATCGCGTACGTGCTCATCGGCGGCATGAAGGGCACCACCTGGGTGCAGATCATCAAGGCCGTTCTGCTCATCACCGGCGCAGCGTTCATGACCGTCCTGGTTCTCGCCAAGTTCGGCATGAACTTCTCCGAACTGCTCGGCAGCGCTCAGGCGATGGTGGCCGGATCGGCCGACGATGTCGTGGCGGCCCGTGACGTCATCGAGCCCGGTGCCCAGTACGGCGGCAGTGCCACCTCGAAGATCAACTTCCTCTCGCTCGGTCTCGCACTCGTCCTCGGTACCGCGGGTCTGCCGCACGTGCTGATGCGCTTCTACACCGTGCCCACCGCCAAGGAAGCTCGCCGCAGCGTCGTGTGGGCCATCGCGCTCATCGGTGCGTTCTACCTGTTCACCCTCGTCCTCGGCTACGGAGCCGCAGCGATCGTCGGACCCGACCGCATCCTGGCCTCGGCCGGTGGTCAGAACTCCGCTGCTCCGCTGTTGGCCTTCGAGCTCGGCGGCGTGATTCTGCTCGGCATCATCTCGGCGGTCGCCTTCGCGACGATCCTCGCCGTGGTCGCCGGACTGACGATCACCGCCTCGGCGTCGTTCGCCCACGACATCTACGGCAGCGTCATCAAGAAGGGCAAGGTCGACGACAAGAAGCAGGTCAAGGTCTCCCGCATCACCGCCGTCGTCATCGGTGTGCTCGCCATCGGCCTCGGCATCCTCGCCAACGGTCAGAACATCGCGTTCCTGGTGGCACTCGCTTTCGCCGTCGCTGCAGCCGCGAACCTGCCGACCATCCTGTATTCGCTGTTCTGGCGTCGCTTCACCACCACCGGCGCACTGTTCAGCATGTACGGCGGTCTGATCTCGACCATCGTGCTGATCGTCTTCTCCCCGGCCGTCTCCGGATCGCCGACGTCGATGATCCCCGGCTCGGACTTCGCCTGGTTCCCGCTCTCCAACCCCGGCATCGTCTCGATCCCGCTGGCATTCATCCTCGGCATCGTCGGAACGCTGATCTCGAAGGACACCGAGAGCACCGACAAGCAGGCCGAGATGGAGGTTCGCTCCCTCACCGGTATCGGTGCGGAAAAGGCCAGCGCTCACTAGTCCATAGCAGTTCGATCGAAAATGTCCGTGTGAGCAAGGCCTCACACGGACATTTTTCGTTCAGCGGTTACCATCACTGCTGTGGCCAAGCTGAAGGTTTCCCTCGACGTCCCGCTGACCCCCGAACAGACGTGGGCGCACGCGTCCGATCTGTCCGGCTACGAGCAGTGGCTCTCCATCCACGAAGCGTGGCGCGGTGAGCTGCCCGAACAGCTGGCCGTCGGCACCACCCTTGACTCCATCGCCAGCGTGAAGGGCATGCGCAACCGGGTGTCCTGGAAGATCGAGTCCTACGACCCGCCCAAGAAGCTCGAGCTCAAGGGCAACGGCAAGGGCGGCGTCAAGATCGGCCTGAACCTGACCGTGAAATCCAAGGGTGACGGCTCCGAGATCACCATCGACGTCAATCTCGGCGGTGCACCACTGTTCGGTCCGATCGGCTCCGGCGTCGCGCGCGCTCTCAAGGGCGATATCGAGAACTCGCTGAAAACGTTCGTCAAAATCTACGGCTGACGGGGCAGAAGTGGAGCCTGTGGAACGACCGATGAAGTAGGAGCGCGCCATGCCAGGTAGACACAGTGCCCCGTCGTCCACCTCGAGCAGCCGAGGAATCGCCAAGTACGGCGTCGTCGCCGTAGTTCTGCTGCTCGTGGTCGGCGGCGGCGCGTTTTTCGCGCTGAAGGCCTTCGGGTCCGCCTGCGGCGACACGCAGTCCTACTCGCTGGCTGCGGATCCGGCGATCGCGCCGGTGCTGCAGCGGATCGTCGACAACACCTCGGCCGAGGATCTGGGTTGTGCCGGCGTCGAGGTCACCGCCACCGAGTCTGGTCAGGTCTCGGCCGCGGTGGCCAAAGGCGACGATGTTCCCTCGCTCTGGGTTCCGGATTCGTCACTGTGGATCGGTAAGACCGTGCGGTCCACAGCGTCGTTGATCGACCTGGCCAGTCAGTCGGTGGCAGGCAGCCCGGCTGTGCTCGCGGCCCGCAAGGACGAAGTGCCGTTCTTCGACACCTGGCTCACCGCATTGAAGCTCGAGGGTCTGCGCATCGGTAACCCGTTGGCCAACACCACATCCGACGCGGCCATCCTGGGCGCGGTCGCCGAAGCAGGATCGGACGAGACCGCCCTCGACGCGGTCTCGGCGGCGCTCGTTCCCATCGCTCAGGCTCAGGCCGCCACCCGCGGGGAGGCCGATCCGACGGTGCGGCTCGACGATCTCGTCGCCGACGGAGGCGTCGCGGTGGTCTCCGAGCAGGCCTTCCTGGCCTACCAGCAGGAGAAGATCGTCGAACTGGGCGCGACGGTGCCGCCGACGGGCACCATCTTTCTGAACTTTCCGCTGGCGGTGACCGAACCCGCAGGCGATCGACACGAGACCGCGAAGTCCGTCGGGACGGCACTGGCCACGGCCATCGAATCCGAACAGGGGCAGCAGGCTCTGTCCGAGGCCGGGTTCCGGTCCGCGGACATGGCCCCTCTCGATTCCGATCGTGGCATCGGGGATGTCACGGCCCTGACGATTGCCGATCAGCAGGCCGCCGAGTCGACGCTTCGGCAGTACCAGGTGTTGGCGCTTCCGTCGCGCACTCTCGTGATGGAGGATGTCTCCGGATCGATGAACTACAGCGCCGGGGCGAATTCACGTATCGCCATGACGGTGCAGGCCAGTGAGACCGGAAACCGGCTGTTCCCCGACAACGCGTCGATGGGATTGTGGGCGTTCTCGATCGGACTCGGTGGCGACTCTCAGGACTACCGAGAGTTGGCACCGATTCGGCGAATGGACGAACAGGTCGGCGACACCAGTCAGCGCGAGGTGCTGCTGCAGCAGATCCGCAGCCTTCCGTCCCTGGTCGGCGGTGGTACCGGGTTGTACGACACCACGTTGGCCGCGTTCCGTACCGTGCAGCAGGGCTACGACCCCGATGCCGTGAACAGCGTCATCATCCTCACCGACGGCACCAACGAGGACCCCGACAGCATCTCGCTCGACGAGCTGCTGTCGACCCTGCGCGCCGAGCAGGACCCGTCCAAGCCGGTCGTCATCGTCACCATCGGCATCACCGACGATGCAGATGCCGGTGTGCTGCAACAAATTTCGGCCGCTACGGGCGGTACGAGCTTCGTCGCACGAAATCCTGCGGAGATCCCCAACGTGTTCGTCAATGCGCTCAGAAGCCGCTCCGGTCGTTGAGAAGGCTACTATGCTGTGCGTCGCGTCACTTCTGAGTGTGCGTACGGTTGCTCTCGTCCTGTGAGCGCAACGGGGGCCGAGCAGGGGGTTTGCACAGATGTCGGGACGTCACAGCGGTAGTGCGCGCAGGTCCGGGTCGGCCGTCATCTGGGCGGTGGTCGCCCTGGTGGCCGTCGTCGTCGTGGTCGGTGGATTCTTCGGAGTGCAAGCGGTGCGCGCATCCGGTGCGAACTCCTGCGATTCCCTCGACACGGTCTCGCTCGCGGTGGACACCTCCATCGCCGAGCCGGTGCAGCGGATTCTCGCGCAGGCAGGCGAGGTCGAGCGCGGTTGCGTGAACTTCGAGGTGCGAGCAGAACGTCCCACCGATACCGCCACCGAAATCGCTGGAACCGACGACGGTCGCCCGGACCTGTGGATTCCGGATTCGACGCTATGGCTGCTCAAGACACTCCGCTCGACCGGAGCGCTACCCGAGCTGGCCAAGACCTCCGTCGCGAACACACTGCCGGTCCTGGTTTCGAAGTCCGATGCCGTGCCGGTGACCGATACCTGGCTCAGCGTGCTCCAGCTTCCCGGTCAACGCATCGGTGATCCACTGACCAGCAGCGCCTCGAATGCCGCGATCCTCGGCGCGCTGGCCGAATCCGAGGTGGCAATCTCCGACGCGAAGGCGGTGTCGGCCGCACTGGTGCCAATGGCCCAGGACTTCGGACGGATCGCGGACGCCCCACACGACACCCCGGATCTGGTGGCCCAGGTGGCCGCGGACGGTGGTACCAGTGTGGCCACCGAACAGGCACTGCTCGCCTACGAGGCCGACAATCCGGGATCGGCTCTGGCGGAGTCGGTTCCGCCGACCGGCAGCTACTTCCTCAACTACCCGCTCGCCGTGACCGCGCCTGCCGGCCCCGAGTACGACCGCGTCAAGCAGGCCGGAGCGGCCTTGGGCTCGGTTCTCGCCACCGCGTCGGCTGCCGACACCCTGGTCGCAGTCGGCTTCCGGACATCGAGTGGCACACCACTTCCCGACGGCCGAGGCGTCGGGTCCGTCGCGTCGCTCGAGATCAAGAACCCGCTGTCCATCGAAACGACGCTGCGGGATTGGGCCGTGCTCGCGCTACCGCTGCGCACCCTCGTCGTCGAGGACGTGTCGGGTTCCATGGCCGCGAAATCGGGTGACTCCACGCGTATCGCGCTGACCGTCGACGCGTCGATAGGTGCCAACTCGCTCTTCAGCGATCAGACGCAGATGGGGTTGTGGGCGTTCTCGATCGGACTCGGTGGTGGCAAGCAGGACTACCGTGAGCTGGTGCCGATGGGTGAGGCCGACGGTACGTTCAACGGAAAGTCGCAGCGCGACGCCATTCTCGATTCGATCCGGGGCCTCCCGGGTCTCGTCGGAGGCGGAACCGGGCTCTACGACACCACGTTGGCTGCGTTTCGGCGCGTCAAGGAGGGATACGACCCCAACTACGTCAACAGTGTCATCATCCTGACCGACGGAGCCAACGAAGACGAGGGCAGTATCTCCCTCGACCAACTGCTGGCGTCGCTGCAGCAGGAGCAGGATCCGGTGCGCCCCATCGTGATCATCACCGTCGGCGTCACCGGTGATGCAGATCCGGTTGCGCTGCAACAGATCTCGGCTGTAACCGGCGGAACGAGCTATGTTGCCGAGGATCCGCGAGACATCCCGGACGTGTTCGTCAAGGCCTTGAACTCGCGCACCGAACGTCTCGCGGGCGAGTAGGTCAGCTCCACAGGAAGCTGATCGCGATGGCTGCGGCGCACGCCAGAGTCACCACGGTCAGCGTCACCGCGTCGGAGGTCTTGAAACGCGCTTCGGTGGCGGTGATCATTCCGGTGCCTCCGCGGGCGGTGATGGCCCCACCCATTTCGTCGGCACGTCTGATGGCAACCGACATCACCGTCGTGACGATGTCGACCAGAGAATTGTCCGACGCGCTGTTGACGACCGGCTTGGGGCGCAGGCGTCGGGCAGCGTTGAGGGTGCGCATCTCTTCGATCAGCAGCGGAAGCGACCGCAGGCTCAGGGCCACGGCGATCGCCCACTCGTCGACGGGCAACTTCAGCTTCTTCAGCGGCGTGCCCAGTTTGGAGACCGCAGGGGCGATGTCGCTCATCGAGGTGGTCCAGCCGATCATCATCGATGCGCCGAGCAGGACGAAGATGAACAGCGTTGCGCGCAGATACACCAGCACTGCCGCGCCGCCGATCGGCAGGTTGATCAGGGCTCCGACGCCGAACAAGGCCCAGATCCACCACGGCGGACGCGGCAGTGCGGTGATCGGGACATGCGCGATGATCGCGGCGATGACCAACAGTGCGAACACGATTCCCAGGGCGGGCCACGTCGGTGCCACCACGAGAGTGATGCTCAGCAGCAGCACGACGACGAGTTTGGTGCCGGCCCACAGGCGGTGGATCGGTGAGAATCGCGGGACCTGACGCAGTACGACGGTGGTCACGAGTGCACGCTCCCCAGGATCGAATCGGAGACGATGTGGCCGTCGGCCATCGTGATGGTGCGGCTGCAGACGGTGTCCATGCCGTCCACGTCGTGCGAGATGACGACGATGGCGACGCCGCGATCGCGCAGTCCGGCGAGAACGCCGATGATGTCGTCGCGTCCGGGAGGGTCGAGCCCGGCCAGGGGTTCGTCGAGAACCAGCATCCGAGGCCGACGCGCAATCAGTCCGGCCAGCACCACGCGTCGCATCTGACCACCACTGAGCGAATCGATGTCGCGAGCGGCCAACGACCTGTCCAGGCCGACGGCATCCATCGCGGCCGATACTGTGGCAGAACCTGTTTCGGGACCGGCAGCGGCAGCGATGTCCTCGGAGACGGTGCGCCGCTGCAACTGCAGGCGAGAATGCTGGAACGCGAGCCCGACATCGCCGACGCGTGAGGTCATCGCTTTGCCGCCGAGCCGGGCGGTGCCACTGGTCGGGCACGTGAGGCCGGCCATGATCCAGGCAAGAGTGGATTTGCCCGAACCGTTGCCACCGAGAATCAACACACCCTCACCGCGTTTGACGGTGATGTCGACGCCGTTCAGCGCTGCCTGCGCCCACGGGGTGCGGCGGTTGTACGTGTGCTCGACGCCGCTCAGTTCGAGGAGACGTTCACTCGAATTGTCGTGCAGCGCAGCAGGATTCTCCGTTCGAGCGTGCATCCACGTCGTGTCGTGCTGCACCTGATAACCCTCGTGCAGATGCACGACGCGATCTGCTGCGACGGTCTCGGAGACGTGGTGGGTGACCAGCACGACCGACATCTCGTGCCTGCGAGGCAGTTCGGCGAGGAGCGAGACCAGATGTTCGCGCCCGGAGGCGTCGATCATCGCGGTTGCCTCGTCGGCGATGAGAAGCGCCGGACGGCGAGCGAGTGCTGCGGCGACGGCGAGTCGCTGCATTTCGCCACCGGACAGGGAGGCGGTGTCGCGCGATCCCATGCCGCCGAGGCCGACCTCGTCGAGCAGGGCCTCCACGTCGGGGCGTGAATCGCCGGGTGGCAGTCCCCACACCACGTCGTCGGCGACGCGGGTGCCGAGGATCTGACTTTCGGGGCGCTGCAGCACCACCGCCGTGCCGCCGTACCGTCCCAGACCGGTCGAGCCGGGCCTGTCCACAGTTCCCTCCGACGGTTCGAGACCGGCGAGGATCCGCGTCAGCGTCGATTTGCCGGAACCGTTGTGGCCGACGATCGCCACGAACTCACCGGTTTCGATGCGGAGGTCGACGCCGGTCAACGCGGACGTCGTGCTTCCCTGGTAGCGGAATCCGACTGCGGTGAGTGTCACCGGTAGCGGCCCGATCTCGTCGTCGGCGCTCGAGCCCAGAGGTTCGGGGGTGGGAATGGTGGAGAGGCGGTCGAGGATCGCGGTGAGGATGAGCCACGCGAACAGCGTTCCGGTGACGATGCCGAAGGCGATCGACCCGCCTACCCACCACCACCAGTTGTCGAGCACGGTCGTGGAGCCGGTGCGGATCACGTCGGCAACGCCTTGCAGTGCCGATGTGCGCTCGAGCAGTCGAGAAATGGCCTCGAAGGTGTTGCGGAGAGTCTCGAGGAACAGCTCGCGCAGCGGAACGAGAACGAGCAGCATCAGCACGGTCAATGCGCCGAGCGCCGGCCCGACGACCATCGAAGTGACGAGAACGCCGAACAGTCCTTGCTTCTTGCGCTTCGCCCGCCCGACCAGGCCGCCCAGAAGGGCAGCGCTGGCAACACTGATGGCGGTCTGGGTACCTGCCGCGACAAATCCGACGAGGGTGCCGGCGACCGCAGAGGTGACCAGTGCACGAGTCCGATACCGGAGCGCGACCACCGACATGGGAATCGCTGCGACGACCTGAAGGATCGTCGCCATCGGTACCAACACACCGATCACCGTCAACGCGACGGTGAAGCTGCTCATGACGGCAGAGGTCGCCATCTCCTGCGGACCGAGGGGACCGGACTTGGGCGTGCGCACGGGCTGGGTCAGCGGCTGCGCTGGCTTGTGGCCGGTCCTGCTGCGCGACGGCTGTGGCCGCCACCACCGCTACGCGGTTGACCGCCACTGCGGGGCTGTCCACCACTGCGAGCCGGGCCGCCGCGTCGCGCGTTGTTGCTGTTGCGAGGATTCGCGGTGCGAGCCGGTGCCTGCTCGGCCTTCGGTGCGGGCTGGACGTAGCGGGCCTGCTCGCCGACGAGATTCGCCACTGCGGGCGAGTCGGCGGTGACGCGGATGGGCGTGACCTTGATGTCGGCCTTGCGCAGCAGGACTGCGGTGTCCTTGCGCTGCTCGGGCAGGACGACGGTCACAACGTCTCCGGCGCTTCCCGCGCGTGCGGTGCGGCCGGAACGGTGCAGGTATGCCTTGTGCTCGGCCGGGGGATCGACGTGGACGACGAGCTGGACGTCGTCGACGTGGACGCCGCGGGCTGCGACGTCGGTGGCGACGAGAACGCGGGCCTGGCCGGAGGAGAACGCGGCGAGGTTGCGGTCACGTGCGGCCTGCGAGAGGTTGCCGTGCAGATCGACGGACGGGATTCCGGCGTCGGTGAGCTGCTTGGCGAGCTTGCGGGCCTGGTGCTTGGTGCGCATGAACAGGATGCGGCGTCCGGTGCCGGAGGCGAGCTGGTGGACGAGCTTCTTCTTGGCCTCGACGCCGTCGACCTCGAACACACTGTGTGTCATGGCCTCGACGTGCGACGTGGCCTCGTCGACGGAGTGTGTGATCTGGTTGTGCAGGAAGCGCTTGACCAGCTTGTCGACGCCGTTGTCCAGGGTCGCGGAGAACAGCATGCGCTGGCCCTTGTCCGGGGTGGCAGCGAGGATGCGGGTGACGACGGGCAGGAACCCGAGGTCGGCCATGTGGTCTGCCTCGTCGAGGACGGTGATCTGGACGCCGTCGAGGGTGAGGTGACGCTGCTTCATCAGGTCTTCGAGGCGACCGGGGCAGGCGACGACGATGTCGACTCCGCCCTTGAGTGCGGAGACCTGGCGGACCTGCGAGACGCCACCGAAGATCGTGGTGACCTTCAGCGAGTACGCGGAGGCGAGGGGTTCGATCGCGACGGCGATCTGAGTGGCGAGCTCACGCGTCGGCGCGAGGATCAGGCCGCGGGGGCGGCCGGGCTTGCGGTTACCGGGGAGCTGGCCGGCGAGGCGAGCGACCATCGGGATGGAGAAGGCGAGTGTCTTGCCGCTGCCGGTCTTTCCGCGTCCGAGCACGTCGCGTCCCTGCAGTGTGTCGGGGAGCGTATCGGCCTGGATGGGGAATGCTTCGGTCTTGCCCTGGCTCGCGAGTACATCCGCGATGGCCTGGGGTACACCGAGTGCAGAAAAAGTCTGTGGGGTCGTCATAGTGATGAAAAGTGCCTTTCGGGCAGGGTGTTGCACCTGCGGGCCTTCGGGCCGAGATGCAAGGTGGCGAGACTGCCGGTGGGCAGTTCCGATCGCCGTAAGAGAAGCCTGTGCAGGGTGCACATGGAGGTTCGGGAGCATTCCACGACGTCTGACGTGCAGCTACGCGCGTCGTTGACGAGTGTAACCGAGTTGTGGACAGCTCTGTTCCCGCCGTCGCTGATCACGCGGCGTCGAAGTCGAAGAGTCCTTCGAGTATCACGTTCTCGATCGTCGAGTTGTAGAGCTCGACCACCGGCATCGGCGGCGCACTCGAGTCGTAGGTGTGCCCGGTGGGTGAGATGAGTACGTAGCGGTGTCGCGCGTTGCGTTTGTCTCGTAAGGCCTCGGCCGTCCAGCCCTCGCCCTCTTTCGCGTAATTGCATGCGGCACAAAGGCCTGCGCCGTTCTCGGCGCTCGTTCTGCCGCCTGCGGAGTGTGGTCTGATGTGATCGTGGTGACGGATCGGTGCGTCGCACCACGGTGTGCGGCAGGTGCGATCCCGAAGATCGATGAGGCGTCCCAGCGCTGTCGGAAATGCGCGTGATGTGGACTCCACTGCCGTCAGTGCGCCGGACGTCGGATGCGCGTAGAGGCGGCGCAATGCGACGTGCGTCTCACTGTCGAGTGTGTCTCGGATGAGTTGCCGTGCGACGTCGGACGGAATGTCGCCATAGCCGTGCATGTATGCGGACGTGTCACCGCCGGCGAGGAGGGTGGAATCCGAGATCACGATGTCGACGGTCACCGGAGGACCCTGTGCTGCGGATGCGCCGGTGATGCGCTCGAATACGAGGTCGGCCATGATCTGGTCGCGGGTTCGTGTCTCACCGCCTGCATTGATGAGGGTGTCGGCGTCGCGTCGCAGTGTCGCCCACATGCAGACCGATTTCTCCATCGAGGTGAGTGCGGTGAAGAAGCCCATCGATTCGGGTGCGGGGCGGGTGCTGGTGCGGCGGGCGGCGTAGGCCTTGGCGCGTCGTTTCACCTGGGAGGCGGCGTCGAGTTCGTTGGCAAGTGCGCGGGCCCGGCCTTCGATGGAGCGGTCGCCGGCACCGGCCAGTGTGGCGGGGTCGGCGCACAGTCGTTCGTCGATGGTTCGGCGGTCGTCGACGGTGAGGCATGCGGTTTCGCGAGCGAGGATCATGGCGCGCCACTCGTTGAGTTCGCCGGCTCTCAGACGTGCGAGAGTGTGCGGCATTTCGTGCACCAGGGCGCGAGCAAGGTCGAGGTGGGTGCCGCCGCGGTTCGGTGATTCGCGTCGGGCCAGGCCGATCTGCGACGCAATACCGATGCGCCACTGCGGTTTCGGCTTACCGCGCTCGCGGCGTTCATTGCTGATGGTCGTCGCCACGGCGTCGGTCACCACGGCTTGAACTGCCACGCTGGCGCACTTGATCGTCTCGAGTGCCGAGATCAGATCGATGCCCGCTGCTGCGTCGAGATCGAACTCCGATGACTGAAGGCGCGCAACGAAGCGCAGCACTTCATCGGACGTGAGTGGTGAATCTTGTACGGCTGTGACCACGAGTTCCTCCCCAGTACTCGAATGCATGTTCGATAGTACGGGCGTTTTCAGGGTTGCGCAATAGGAGGGGGAGAATCGCGGAATCGTTTCGGTGGTGCCCTCGGCAGGATTCGAACCTGCGACCTACCCTTTAGGAGAGGGTTGCTCTATCCCCTGAGCTACGAAGGCTGGTGATTGTTCTCGTGATCCGAAGTCGTTGTGCAGCAACGGCTTTCGTTCCATCGAACAATCGGTTGCGGATGAGCTTGCTGCCACGGTGCACAGCCGGCCCACATCGCGCTCGCTAGTCTAGCGGCCAACCGTGTCGATCGTGAAGCAGGTTGCCGCTGGTCGTCACCGTCCCGGTCAGCGACGCGATCAGGTTCAGGTCGGTGCGGTGCTGGTGAGCGGTGAAATCGGCGATCGATTCGAGGCCGACGAAGCACTGGATATCGCGGGCGAAGGCGTCGAATGTCGTCGCCCTCCTCCTGCAAACGCGCGCGCAGTTGCCAGACGCACGCAAGATCGCCGTCGTATCGCTGTCTATTCCGCTCGCACCCTGACAAACGCGCGCGCGTTTGCGGATCCCGAAGCCCCGTCGGATCCCGAGGTCCCGCAATCCCGAGGCCCCGCAGCCGGAGCGCAGCCCCATCCCCACCACCTAATCCGCCGCGATAGCGTCCACGATGTTCAGTCGCGAGGCGTGCACGGCAGGCGGAGCCGAACCCAACAGCGACAGGCCGAGGGCGACGAGTCCGTACAGCAGCACCGACCAACTCGCGGTGTAGGCGACCGGAATTCCGATGCTGGCTCCGAGGATCAGGGTGCTCAGGTATTGCAGCCCCGCACCGATGATCAGGCCGAGGACACCACCGACGATGCCGACCGACAGTGCCTCGGCGAGCACCATCCGCGCCAGGGTTCCTCGGCCGCCGCCCATGGCGCGCAGTACCCCCAGTTCGCGTCGACGCTCGAGTACCGACAGTGTCAACGTGTTGAGCAATGCGACGGCAGCGACGAGCGCGACGATCCACTGCAACGCGATCGCCAATGCGCCGGACTGTCGGATGGCGGCACTCGTGCCCTCGAGAGCGGCAGCGCCGGTGTAGACGAAGGCCTCGGGTGGCAGCGCCGCACGAAGTGAATCCTGCACGGCGGCAACGTCTCCGTCGACACCGATCTCCAGGTAGGTCGCCCCGGGCCGGTCGTACCACCGCTGCATCGAATCCAACGAGATCGCCATGGTGCCGCCTGCGGCGTTGATGTAGTCGACCAGATCGAGCACCCGCACGTTCTGCACGCCGGTCGGCGTCGGCAGATCGATGGAGTCACCCTCGGAGACGCCCAACGTGGTGCCGAGCGCCTTCGAGAGCACCACTCCGTCGCCGGCCAGCACGCCGGATCGAATATCGTCCGATAGCGAGGCGAGAGTCACCGCATTGCTGCCGTCGGCGACGCCCTGGATGGATACCGTCTCGCCGTCGATCGTGGCATAAGCCCACTGCCCCTCGACGATGCGAGAGACCCCCGGTGTCGCCCGGACAGCGTCATCGACAGAGGCGGGAACGATCGGGCCCGACGGGATGGCGTCGGGCGAGGTCATCGACACGTACAGGTCGGTATCGGCCAAGGACGACAACGATTCGGCTGCCGAGTCGGTCATGTTGGTCAGCGAACCCGACACTCCCACACTGACTCCCACCGCGATCACGATCGTCATCACGGTCGCCCAGATACGCCGCGGGGCGCGCTCGATGGTGGCGGTCGCGAGGCGTCCGGCACCACCCCAGCGCCGGGGGACCGCTGCGGTGATCGACACGATCGGCCCCGTCGCGCCGACACACAGTGCGACGACGCCGAACATGAACAGCGCACCGGCCCCGAGGGTCAACTGCCCGTCGACGTTGACGGCGAACAGAAAGGATCCGGCGACGGCGAGTACGCCGAACACGGTCGCGGCCAGGTGAATCGCAGACCGGGTCCACCCGAGGTTTCTCCGCCGCCGACCGCGAGCGCCTCGATCGGCGAGATGCGGTACACCTGCACGGCGGCGACGGCCGAGGCACCGACACAGGCCAGCACGCATGCGACGATCGCCACCGGAATCGCGAATCCGGGCAGCACGTATTCGATCCGCGCATCGAATGCCTGCGAGAGGAACGGCGGCAGACTTTCGATCGCGATGCGGCCCATCGCGATTCCCAGCGGGACTCCGACTGCACCGCCGACGAGACCGACCAGTACGGACTCGAACAACAGGTCGCGGACGATATCGCCGCGGCGGCCACCGACTGCCCGGAGCAGAGAGATGGTGGGTCGACGCTTCGCGATAGCCATGTTCATGACGTTGAAGACGAGGAACGCCGCGACGACGAACGCGATGAGCGAGACCATCAGTGTCGCATTGCGAGTCAGGCTCATGGCCTGGTTCGCGCGGTCGGCCCGGAAGTCCGGATTCATCACCGACACCCGGCCCGCCAATGCGGCGTCCAGGTCGGTGCGCAGGGTATCGCCGCTACCGAGCACGAAGATCGAATCGAGCTGATCGGGGCGGTCGGTGAGCGTCTGAGCCGTCGGGATGAGCGCGACGGCGAACATGCCCCCGCCGATGCGCTGCGTACCCGGGCCGTCGACCACGCCGACCACCGCCGTCGGGACATCGTCGATGGTGACGGTGTCGCCCTGCGTCAGACCCGTTGCAGCTCCGACCAATACTCCGGCCGGATCGGTGAGCAATCCGGCCGCGTTGCCGACTGCGCCTTCCAGATCGGATTGCAGTGCCGTGATCGACGAGTCGACACCGAGAATCGTCAGGTCACCGACGTCGGACCGAACGGTGCTGCGCAGCAGTGGAACCGCCGTCTCGACGCCGGGAACAGCACGAACGGCGTCGAGTTCGCTCTCATCGAAGCCCGAGTCGGTGACACCGACGACCTCGTAGTTCGCGTTACCGGCGATCGACACCGCGAGACGCTCGACGGATCCGGTCAAGGATCCGTACGTGCCGAGGACGGCGATGAGCAACCCGGCCGCGACGGCGACGACGCCGGCCGAGACCAGCGAACGCACCCAGTGCATGCAAAGTTCCCGCAGGCTGATGACTCGAAATCTGCTGAGCGCGGTACCTATCACCGATCGAGGCCGGCCGTCGGGGTGTCGGTCTCGACGCGACCGTCGATCATGCTGACGATGCGATCGGTGGACCGTGCCGCCTCGAGGTCGTGGGTCGCCATCACCACTGCTCGACGCCCATCGCTGGCGTGCGCTACGTCGGCGAGGATCTCGAGGACGTTGTGGGAGGTCTTCGAATCGAGATTGCCGGTCGGTTCGTCGGCGATCAGCAGCGCCGGATCCATCATCAACGCCCGGGCGATCGCGATGCGCTGGATCTGACCGCCGGACAACTGTGCCGGACGGTGCTCGGATCGGTTCGAGAGTCCGACCATGTCGAGCAGACGCATCGCGTCGGACTTGGCCTTCTTGATGGGCGTGCCGTCGAGCAGCTTGGGAACGGCCACGTTCTCCCACGCGGACATCGTCGGCAGCAGGTTGAAGAACTGGAAGACGAACCCCACCTGGTGGCGTCGGAAATCGGATTGGGCGTTGTCGTCGAGGGTGGTGACCTCGACGTCGTCGAACCGGATGGAACCCGACGTGGGCGTGTCGAGTGCGCCGAGCATGTGCAGCAGCGTCGACTTACCAGCACCGGACGGCGCGACGAGCGAGACGAACTGGCCACCCTCGATCGTGAGATCGATACCGTCCAACGCGCGTACCGGTTGCTCGCCGGTGGGGTACTCCTTGACCACACCGGACAGCTCGAGCTTCAACTTCGCCATGCAACGATCCCCTGCTCCTCGAATACTTCCGACGCTACCTGCCGTCGGGTCGAGAAACCGGTCGGAGTTCTCAGATCACGCTGCGCCGCGCGAGGATTCGAGCCGTCGGGCCACCAGAGCGGCCTGCAGGTGTCGGATTCCCGAGGGACGGGTGGGGTCGAACCCGGTCAGCTGAGCGATCCGCTTGAGGCGGTAGTCGACGGTGTTGGTGTGCAGATGGAGCTGGCGAGCGGACCGCTGACGGTTCAGATCGTGCGAGATGTGGATCTCGAGGGTCTCGAGCAGCTCCGGTGACGAGTCGAGGGGCTCGAGGATCTGGGTCAGGTGGCGACGGCCGGGGCCGGGACGCGTGAGCTGGTACTCGAGCACCAGGTCGTCCATGCGGTACAGGCCGGACGGGCGGTGCAACTGGTGCGCCAACGACAGCAGTTCGTGTACCTGATCGGCTGCGGTGGGGATATCGGAAGTAGCGGCCTGCTCGGCGGTGACGGTGACGGGAACCTCGGCGGCGGTACCGATGCGATGCACCAGGGCCTCGACCCATTCGTCGTCGTGGTTGCCGGGAATGAGCACGGTGCCTCCCTCGGTGCTGAGCAGAGACAGGGGAGTGCGACCGCAGATCGTGGCCAGCTCGGCCTGGACGCGGCGCAGCTTTCTGCGGGCGGCGACGGTCTTCTGGATGTTGGGGTCGTTCTCGTCGGGGTGCGGCGGCACCGAGATGGCGAGTACGAGGTAGCTGTCGGCGAGTTCGATGCCGGATTGACGGGCCATCGAGACCGCGTTGTGGCCGCTGAGCAGCGAGGTCACCAGGGTGTGCGCTGCCGTGTGGTGCTCACTGGCCACCGCTTGGAGTTCCTCGACGTAGCTCTTGCTGGCCGCGATGGAGACCTTCTCCGACAGCAGCACGAACATCCGCGCGGCCTCGATCAGTTGAGCGGCGTCGCCCTCACCTGCCCTCTTGGACACGAGATTCCAGCCGATCTGGATGCCCTCGTGGTAGACGCTGAGGACGGACTCGAGGGGCACACCTTCGCGGGCCCACTGGCTGGCCTTGGCGCGAAGTTCGGCCAGGTCGGACTCGGCCGGAGCACGCCGTTCGTCGAGCATCTGCACGGCGATACTGATGCACTTGACGGTGAATTCGGTGACGTCGCCGTGGAGCTGCTCGCCCGGCAATGACCCGCAGGGGGTGTTGGCGGCGAAGTGCCCCACGAGGAGCCGCGCCACCGCGCGGAAGTCGCGAAGAGGAGCCGACGCAGGCTGACCCGCGACCATGATTCCGAGGCTAGTCCAGTTGTGAACGGTCACAGATCAACCCTTCGTGTTGGGTTCTTCAGGTCTTCGGAGAGCAAACTTACTTGCGCGTATCCATGCGCTTCCACGGCTCAATGTATGCAATCCCCGACGAAACCGCGGCGTTTTCGTACTTCAAGTTTGTTTCCTGGCCTCTAACAGGGTCGATCATAGGTTGTTATCAACGCGTGATCCACCATTTCGGCAAAACTCGTTGTGACCTATCTCGAGCGCGCGCCTCGAGCGCTTGCGACTTGCCCTAAACAATCGTCAAGCGGTTCACGACGGGAGGACGGCGGATCTACGTTGATCTCGGTCGGAGTGGGTGGACGGGCGTCGAAGGGGCGGGCATGCGCAGTGATATCGGGCAGTTCGCGGTTCTGCGAGAGCTGTTGCCGACCATCGAGGCGAATCTCGTTCGCCACCGCGCCGACGCCGTGCAGTGGGAACCGGCCGACTTCGTTCGGGCCGAGATGTACTGGGGTTCGCGTCCCTCGAC